>JBKGHI010000085.1:0-31509 GCA_046520405.1 Myxococcus sp. 1LA | reverse complement strand
GCCGCCGCGCCCAGTCCGCTGGCGCCCCACAGTGACAGCCGCAGGCCCCAGGCGGCGGGCCCCCCAGAAGCGGCCTCCCGCCTGACGCCGCACCTCCGCCGCCAGGTGGCCATGCGCCAGTCGCAGCCGCCCGTCGAAGTCCGAGCGCAGGCCCTCCGCCGCCTTCTCCAACCCCGAGTCCAACGCGGCGCGCGTGCGCGACAGCAGCGCGTTCGTCTCCTTCAGCGCGGCCTCCACGCGGGTGTGGACTTCTTCGAGCGCGCCCAGCGCGTTCGTCGTGCGCACGCGCGCGGCCACCGCCTGCGTGGCCAGTCCGCGCAGGTGGAAGAGCAGGGCGCCGAACTCGCCGGACACGTCGCGGCCGTCCTTCGCCGACAGGGCGCTGATGGCGAAGACGGGCACGTCCTCCTGGGCCAGGCCGTACTGCTCGGAGGCCACGCGGCGCACCTGGGCCTTGAGTGTGTCGCGCGATTCCGGGGACAGCTCGTCCGCGAAGTTGAGGATGAAGACGAGCGCGCGCCGGCGGGCGAACTCCGTCAGGAACTCCACCTGGGACGCCTCCGCCACGCTGCCCCGGTGCATGACGACGAGCGCCACGTCCGCGCGCTCGAGCGCCGCGCGGCCACCTCGCGGTGGGTGGTGGCCACGCTGTTGAGGTCCGGCGTGTCGATGAAGACCTGGCCGCCCCACAGGCCCTGCGGGCCGGGGGCATAGGTGATGACCCGCGCGCCCGCGCCCGCCAGCGCGTCCGTGGGCGTGCCCTCCGGCGCGAACACCGTGGCCGCCGTGCTGGTGGGCCGGTTGACGCCTTCGCGCGACAGGGCCTGCCCCGCCAGCGCGTTGAGGAGGGTGGACTTGCCCGCGCCGGTGGCCCCCACCAGCGCCACGCTCAGCGGCGCGTCCTTGCGCGCCACGCCTCGCGCATAGTCGTCCACCAGCCGCTCCAGGCGCGCGGCATGAGGCCGGAGCGAGGGCAGCTCCAGGGCCGTCTTCAGCAGGGAGCGCAGGGCATCGGGTTCGGGCAGGCTCGTCTCGTCCACGTGAGGGGGAGCC
Organism: Myxococcus sp. 1LA; assembly: GCA_046520405.1. Classification (GTDB taxonomy): domain Bacteria; phylum Myxococcota; class Myxococcia; order Myxococcales; family Myxococcaceae; genus Myxococcus. The sequence goes on along the minus strand of JBKGHI010000085.1, from coordinate 30,456 downwards.
TGTCCCGGCTTCGCCCGGGTGACTACGAAGAAGATGCGCGGAGGGTGCGCCAGCGAGCAGTTTCCGGCGGCGGCCCGCGCGAGGCCGCCGGTGCCCTACCGGGCAGGTCCGGCGTCTGGAGGCAGGCTCAGCGTGCCGCGCGGGCTGGATGGCAGCCAGTGCGCTGGGAGGAGTAGAAGCAGTACCACCATGGACCTCTTCCTCATGTCGCCGCCGGGACGCACGTGGGCCCTGCGCGGCCGGAGCAACTTCCGCAGCCGCGAGGCCCCCCAGGTGGACGCGTTCCAGGCCCGGCGGGAATGGCTGGCGCTGGCGCGGGGCATCGAAGCGCGCGGTGGCACGGTGGTGGCGCTGCCGTCTCCCTCCGAGCTCCTGACGGGGATGCCCTACGCCGCCGAATGTGGACAGGTGGTGCCTCGCCCGGGCGCGGCGCCGCTGTTCCTGCTGCCTCGGATGATGAGCGCGCACCGGCAGACGGAGCGTGAGCATTGGGCGCCCCTGGCCCGCGCCTTGGGCATGGAGGTGGTGGACCCGGCCGTGGGCATCTGGGAGGCCCATGGCGACGTGGCCACCTTCGACGGCGTCACGCTGCTGTTCTGGGGCGGCCGCACGACGCTGGACGGCTTGGAGGCCGCGGCGCGTTACTTCCCGGGCGAGGTGCTGCGCGTGCAGGTCCGCGAGCCCGCCTTCCACGGCAACATGGCGGTGCTCCCGCTGCCCGCCGTGGGCCGGTTGATGGTGTGCCCGGACGTCATGGCCCCGGAGTCCTACGCGCTTCTGCGCGAGCGCTTCGGCGAGCACCGGTTGCTCCTCGTGACGGAGGAGGAGATTCGCGGCTACGCCACCAACGGGCTTCCGGTGGGCCGCGATGTGCTGGCGCCCTCGGTGGTGCCCGCGCCGGTGCGGGCGCGGCTGGAGGCGCTGGGCCTGAGCGTGGTGTCGCTCACGATGCGCGAGCTGTGTGAGAAGGGCGGCGGCTCGTCGCGCTGCCTCGTGTCGCGCGCGGAGGTGGACGCGGCGACACTGTCGATTCCAGACGCGTTCCGGTTGGCGGCGGTCGCGAAGGACATCGATGCCGATGGGTGACGCGGACGCGCTGTCACGGCAGGCGGAGGCCTTCCTCGCGGCGCATCCCGGCGCGTCGATGGTGGCGCTGGGCTCGGGCGAGCACGCGGGCGCGTTGGACCTGGCGCCGCTGGGCGTGCCGGTGACGTTCCTGCCCGCCGAGCGGAACGCGGACCTGGCGATGCAGTACCTGTCGTTGAACCAGCTCGCCTTCGGCGGCATCGGCGTGCCGCGTTGGGTGCTGTCGGACCTGTATCTGCTGCCCGGCGCGATTGGGCTGCTGCGCTGTCCGGCGCGGATGCTGGCCGCCCCCGTACGCGAGCGGCTGGGCCTGGCCGGCGAGGACCCCGCGATTGGCGCGGCCTACTACGCTGCGCCTTCGGTGACGCCGGGGCTGTTCATCGGCGTGTCGCTGTTGAGCGTGCTGCCAGGGACAGGGGCGTCGCCGTGGGTGAAGCTGCTCACGTTGCGGATGCTGCGCGCGCGGCGGCTGCGGGGCGTGGCCCAGTGGGACAACCCCAGCGTCCGCGTCCATTCCAGGTTGGGCCCGCTGCGGCTCGTGGGGCGGGTGCCCGGTGGCCACGAGTATGGCGAGCGCTCATTCGTCTACGAGTCGGCGCTGACGGAACCGGCGCGGCTGGGCGATGCGATGGCGCGTCGGCTGTCGCTGGTGCCCTCGCTGCGCGTGTCCGCCATGGACCTGCCCGCGCTGAGCGCGCTGCTCGACCGGGCGGAAGCGGGCGAGGTGCTGCACCTGGTGCCTCCCGGGTTGGAGGCGGGACAGGTGCTGGTGCGCGAGGGGCCTCTGGGCTGACGTGACGCAGGGGCCGCCGGCTCAGGGCGCTGGCGCGGCGGGAGACTCCATGTCCTCTTCCAGCGCGCGTCGCAACGCGCTGGCGCCGTCGCGGACAATGGGCTCGCCGTGGGAGAAGCACAGCGTCTGCACCGGGAGGTGGTCCAGGATGCGCTGGACGCTGTGCCGGGTGCGCAGCGGTTCATCCTGGTACTCGCTGGGGACGAACTCCGGCGTCTCGCCGGGCTCGTGCGTGAGCAGGTCGGAGATGAACGCGACGCCGCGCGGATGTTGCTGCATCCACAGCGTGTACATGGCCTCGGTGGGCCCGGGCGTATGGAACGAGATGAGCCCCGCGGGCAGCGTGTCTCCGGAGACGTAGAAGAAGTCGGGCTGCTCCTCCAGTGTCAGGGCGCCTTCGGGGGCCCAGACGGGCACCTTGAAGGCCTTGCGCATTCGCCACGCGGAGCGCTGGTGGTTGCCCGCCGTCAGGACGATGGCGGAGACGTTCCCCAGCTTGCGCAGCGCCGCCTCGTCAATGGGCAGCGGGTCGATGAGGACGACGGCGCCGTCGTCGTCCACCACGGCGTAGGCGTCACTGCGCGCGCCGCCGATGCGGTCATCGGACAGGGTCCAGTGGTGGATGCCGGGCACCACCTCGCTTGTCCGCTTCGCCTTCCCCTTGGGCTCGCTCATGCGGACAAAGCTAGGCACCGCCAAGGCGTGTCACGTGGGCGGGAAGGGGGCCCATGGCCCGGATGCCCCGTTGCTTCCACGGCGGGCGCCCGAGGGCGGGGGGACGGCGCCGTTGGCGCGGCACACCCTTTCCTCATGATGGCGATGGCGCGACTCACCCGCGGTGTGCTGGCCCAGCCCCTGGTCCTTTATGCTGGAGACTGTGCGTTCTGCCGGCGCTGGGTCGCGCGCTGGCGGTGGCGGACCCAGGGACGCGTCAGCTACCGGCCGGGCAGGGGGTGGCGCCGCTGGCTGCTGGGCATTTCCAAGGCGGACATGCGCAGGGCCATGCAACTGGTGGAGCCCTCCGGCCGCGTGTCCCATGGCGCGGAGGCGCTGTTCCGCGCGCTCGCCGCGTCACCTCGCCGGGGAACGCGGGTGGCCGCCCGGCTGGGCTTGCTGCCCGGCGTGCTGCACGTGGCGCAGGGCGTCTACGCGGTGGTGGCCCGGAACCGCCGTCAGGCGGCGGGGGTGGACCGCTGGCTCTTCGGGCGCGCCGTGGTGCCGCACGAATACCGCTGGGTGCGCTGGGGCTTCCTGCGGCTGCTGGGAGGCACCTTCCTCATCGCCTTCACCTCGCTGGGGCGGCAGGTGCGGGGGCTGTATGGGACGCAAGGCCTCCGGCCCGTGGCGGAGCGCCTGGCCGCGGAGCGCCGCGAGGAGGCCTCGGCCCTGGCGCGGTGGCGGCGAATCCCCTCCCTGTTCTGGCTGGACGCATCGGACGCCACGCTGGTTCGTGGGTGCCGCGCGGGGCAGGTGCTGTCCCTGGCGCTGCTCTTCAACGTGGCGCCCCGGCTCAGCGTGTCGCTGCTGTGGTCGCTGTACCTGTCCTACGTGGCCGTGGGGCGTGAGTTCCTCTCCTTCCAGTGGGACGTGCTGCTGCTGGAGATGGGGCTCCTGGCGGCGCTCACCGCGCCGGGAGGACTCAGGCCCGGGCTGGCCCGTGACGAGCCCTCCGCGTTGGAGGTGTTCCTCTTCCGGCTGCTCGTGTTCCGCCTCTACTTCGGTTCGGGAATCAGCAAGCTCCAGTCCGGGGACACCACCTGGCGCGAGCTGTCCGCTTGCGAGCACTATTACGAGACGGCGCCCCTCCCCACGCGCGGGGGTTGGTACGCGCATCACCTGCCTCGGCGGCTCCAGCGGGCCTCGACCGCGGCGGTGCTCTGGCTGGAGACCGTCGTTCCCTTCCTGGCCTTCGGGCCCCGCCGCTTGCGGCAGTTCGCCTTCTGGAGCCTGAGCGGCTTGCAGGCCGCCATCGTCGCCACGGGCAACTATGGGTTCTTCAACGTCCAGGCCTGGGTGCTGGGGCTGTGGCTCCTGGACGACGCGGCGCTGCGGCGGGTGCTGCCGTTGAAGGAGGGCCCTCCCGCGCGGCCTCGGCCCTGGTGGCGCACCGGGGTGTCCGCGCTGGTGGCCTCGCCGCTGCTGGTGTTGGGCGCGTCCGAGGTGCTGCGCCGCTTCAGCGGATGGCAGCGGTACCAGCCCGAGCGCATCGGCGCGGTGATGGCGTGGCTGGAGTCCCAGGCGCGGCCCCTGCGTTCGGTGAACCCCTACGGCCTCTTCAGCGTGATGACGGTGCAGCGGCCGGAAATCCGGGTGGAGGGCTCCGACGACGGCGAGCACTGGAAGGAATACTCATTCCGCTACAAGGTGGGGGACCTGGCCCGGCCTCCGAGGCAGGTGGCCCCCCACCAGCCGCGCCTGGACTGGCAGATGTGGTTCGCCGCGCTGGGGTCGCCTCCGGGCTGGTTCGTCGCGTTCCTGGCCCGGCTGCTGGAGGGCTCGCCGGATGTGCTGAGCCTGCTGGCGGACAACCCCTTCCCGGAGCGGCCGCCCAGGGTGGTTCGCGCGGTGCTGTACGACTACCGGATGACGGACCTGGCCGAGCAGCGCCGCACGGGCATCTGGTGGCGGCGCGAACGGCTGGGGCTGTACGTGCCGCCCCTGTCGCTGGCGCCGGGGCCGCGGCCCCATGGGCGTGCTCCCTCCCTGCAGCGGCACACGGGGGCGTGAGGCGGAAGGGAGGCAGGCATGCGGCCCTGAAGGTCCCGGGCCCCTTTTCCCACCGGGGACTTGGGCTGGGGCTACAATGGGCGGCCTCCCACCCATCTCCGCCGTCGTGACGCCGTGAAGACGCCGCGCATTCCTTTTTGCCTCCCCCTTGTCGCCGTCATCGGGCTCTTGAGCGCCTGCGGGCCCACGCCCACCACCATGAAGCTGGAGCCGCTGGAGACGAAGTACCTCCGCACGCCAGGGCAGACCGTGAAGCTGGCGTACGAGGTCTTCGACGCGGAGGGCAAGCCCATGTCCGACGCGAAGCTGCGGTGGACCAGCTCCGCTCCCGACGTGGCGCAGGTCCAGGAAGGCCTCCTGACGGTGCGCAAGTCGGGGAAGACGACCATTGGCGCGACGGGAGGCAAGGTCCGCGCGGCGCTGCCGCTGGAGTTGACCATCCTCAACTCGCTGGACGTTCGTGCCCCGGGCGCGGACTTCCTGGAGGTGGGGCGGGTCATCAAGCTGCGCGTGGTGGCGAGGAACGAGCAGGGCTCCTCGCTGCAGGACGCGATGCCCACGTTCCGCTCCTCGGATGAGACGGTGGCGCGCGTGGAGGATGGGCAGTTGGTGGCGGTGCGCCCGGGCAAGGCGACGCTGAGCGCGACGTTGGGGCACCTCAGCCGGCTCATCGCGGTGCAGGTGGTGCCCGCGGACTTCGCGCGGCTGGGCCTCAACCTCACCCATCACGCCTTCCAGCGCAGGGGCCAGTCCGTGCAGCTCCAGGCGCGAGCGTTCAATCGCAGCGGCGTGGTGCTGGACACGGTGCCGCTGGAGTTCTTCACCTCGGACGCTTCCGTGGTGTCCGTGTCGCCCGAAGGGCGGGTGACGGCGGTGGGGTCCGGACGCGCCGTGGTGTCCGTGGTCGCCGGGCGGCGGCGGACGGCGGCGGAGTTCGTCGTTCCGTAGCGCCATTCGTGTCGGCAGTGCCCGTGCTCTCGCCTGAGGTTTGAGCGCTCTCGTGGCGGCAGTGCCTGCGCTCTCTGCCTGAGGTTTGGGCGCCGCCGAGGCGTTTGACTCGCCTCGCGGCGGCGGAGTTCGTCGTTCCCTAGCGCCGCCGCGAAGTTCGAGGCACTTCGCGGCGGGCGTCCTGGCGCGCTCGACCTACGGCTTGGGCGAGGCGGCGGGGGCCTTCGGCTTCGCCTTGGGCGTGGCGGGCGCCTTCTTGGTGGGGCGCTTGCGCGTCTTCTCGTCCGCGTCCTCGGGGCAGGGCGGGCGCGGGCCGTCGCTGGGCGGCTGGATGGTGAAGTCGACGCGGCGGTTGAGCGCCATGCCTTCTTCCGTCGCGTTGTCCGCCAGCGGCCGTGTGCGGCCAAAGCCCTGCGAGCACAGGCGCTCGGCGGCCACGCCACTCTCCACCAGGAAGCGCATGACGCTGGAGGCACGGCGGCGCGACAGGTCCAGGTTGTACGCATCGCTCGCGCGCGAGTCGGTGTGACCCTCCACGTGCATCCGGTCGATTTCGGGGCTCTCGTTCATCACCCGGGCGACCTCCTCCAGGATGGGGAAGGACTCGGAGAGGATGATGTCCTGGTCGGTGGCGAAGTTGAGCTGCTCCAGGATGACAATCTGGTTGCCGTCGCGACGGGCCAGCGGGCATCCGTCCTTGCCGCGGCTGCCCGCGGGCTGCTCGGGGCACCGGTCGAGCCGGTCCACCACGCCGTCATTGTCTTTGTCCGTGTCCGGGCAGCCCATGTTGGCCACGGGGCCGGCCACGTCGGGGCACGCGTCGGCTTCGCCAATCACGCCGTCGCCATCCGGGTCGACGGGCGGCGGCAGGGGCTGAGGCGGCTCCTTGAAGCGCTCCAGGGCCTCCCATTCGCGCGTCTTGGCCGGAATCCACAGGATGGACGTGAAGAAGCTCAGCGTGGGCGAGGCGATGGAGCAACCGCAACCCATGCCACCGCCGAACGTGAAGTTGAGGCCGGTGGAGCTGTACCAGCGCAGGCCGAAGAGCGCCTCGGCGGGAATCTGCCGGGGCTCATTGGGCTGCTTCGTCAAACCCACCGCGCCGTGCACCATGCCCACCACGGTGAGGCCGCTGCCACGGAGGATGGGGACCTCCGCGCCCACACCGAAGGGCGCCATGTCGCCCACGGACACGCCGCTGAAGACGCGGTCCGGGCGCTTCCAGAAGCCGCCGTTGAGGGCCAGGAGGATGCCGTTCTCGAAGCGATAGTCCACCACCAGTCCCGGGGACCACGTCAGCTCACCGTCACCGGCGAAGGCCTCCTGGACGCCCGTGGGGAAGCTCACGTTGAGCGTCACCGCGCTGCCCCAGCCCTTGCCCTCGGCGGGCCGGCGCAGGCCGGGGATGGCCACCTTGCCGGTGAGCCGGAGGTCGCCGAAGACGAAGCTCTCCACGCTCCCCTCGGTGCCGATGACCTCCAGGTTGTCTCCGCCCTGGGCGAGGATGAGCGGCATGTCCACGCCGATTTCGGCCCAGTCGAAGAGGCCGACGGTGGCCATGACGTCCAACTGGAGGCGATTGCCGACCAGGCTGATTTTGCTCAGGTCCCCGCCTTCGGGAATCAGCGACAGGGGGTTGAGCGAATAGCTGAAGTACGGACCGACGGAGACGGACAGGTGTGAGAGCGGGCGCGACTGCTGCACCACCACCAGGTCCTGGGGCGCGCCGGACGGGCGGAAGAGCTGCACGTTGAAGCGCGCATCCGGCTGCGCGGTGGCGGCGGTGGACAACCCCAGCGCCACGAGGAGGAGCAGGTGCGAGGGCTTCATGGGGCGGTGCGCCGGGTGCGGAGGAGCACGAAGCCCGCGGTGAACAGCACCAGGAAGCCAGCGCTTCCGGCGGGTGTGGCGTCGGCGGTGGTGCCGCAGCAGAAGGCGCCACCTTGAGGTTCCGTGCCTGGCTTGCGGCGTCCACGCTCGCACGCCTGTGTCTTCGCGGAGCAGTGCTCCACGCCCAGGCAGTCTCCGCTGTCGATGCAGGAGGTGGTGCAGGCGTTCGTCGCGACGTCGCAGGTGCCACCGCAGGGGCAGTGGGCGTCGGCGAAGCACTCCACGCAGGCCGTGCCGTTGCAGACCGTGCCCGGCTCGCAGGTCACCGCGCAGGCGCCGGTGTTCTCGCAGGTGCGCGTGGTGGGGTTGCACACCCCGCTGCCGCAGTCCGAGTCATCGACGCAGCCAACACACGTGCTGCCTTGCACGGTGCCGTTGGAGAGGCAGAACGGAGTGTCACCACCGCATGCGCCGCAGCGAGGGCCGCAGTGCTTGTCCGTGGTGCACGAGGCGCACTCGCCGCTGAGGCAGAACTGGCCGTCGCCGCACTCGAGGTCGTTGCGGCACTGAACGCAGACCTCGCCGTCGAGGCAGTAGGGGCGCTCGCCGGGGCATTTCACGCAGCCCGGGCCGCAGCTGTCGGCCGTGTTGCAGGAAGGCACGCTGTCCACGCAGCGGCCGTTGGCGGGGTCGCACTGCTGGCCGTCGGCGCACTGGCTGCTGGTGGTGCACTCAACGCACGTCGGTTGGGCACCGGGCGTCAGCGCCGCGCACTGCGTTCCGTTGGGGCAGCAGTTGCAGGAGTTGCCCGCGCACGAGTCATTGGTGCCGCAGGGCGAGCATGTGTTGTTGGTGCACGACTCGCCCTGTGGGCAGTGGGAGTCCTGCGTGCACTCGCGGCACTCGTGGAGGTCGGAGGCGCAGACCTCGCCATTGCTGCACTGGCTGTCGTCGTTGCACTCGACGCAGGTGTTCGTCTCGATGTCACAGGCGCCGGTGGGGCAATCGCTGTTGTCGTTGCAGCCGGTGCACGTGTTGGTTTCGAGGTCACAGCGGCCGTTTTCGCATTGACTGTCCTCGGTGCACTGGACGCACTGGGTGCGGCCGTTGATGTTGGAGCAGTAGGGCGTGGACTCACCGCAAGGAGAGCAGGACTCGCCGCAGAAGAACGAGGAGTTGCAGGGCGCACAGAGTGCAGCCGCGTTGCAGCGGAAGGAGGGGCCGCAGCCGCCGTTTCCGGGGGCGTTCGCGTTGCCGCGGTTGCACTGCTCGCAGCGGTCGGGCTGGTCCGGGACTGAGAGGAGGCCGTTCTCCGTCTGGAAGAACTGCGCGGGGCGGAGGAGCTGGAAGCTGGAGCTGAAGAGGTTGACGACGGGCGGCTGGTTCGCGGCGCGTTCGAAGTCAGTGAAGGCGCCCGTCAGCATCGACATTTCGAGGGCCGCGTGCTCGCCGACCTGCGAATAGAGCATTTCGACTGCGTAGAGCCCCGAGGCATTGAACGTAACGCTGTTGGTGGTTCGCCACGTCGCGAAGCCGAGCACCGGTGGTCGATTGATGACTTGGTAGGCTTGGTTTCTGTCGTAGATGACGAGGCTGATACCGTCGTCCACGTAGTAGCCAAAGTGCACCGGTTGGCCGACGAGATCCTCGGTGACGTTCAGGTACCCTCGAAATCGAGACGCGAACGGAGTGAACGCGTCGTTGTCCTCGATGACGTTGAAGGTGCATCCGCCGATTGAGCACCCGGGAGCACCAATCTGGCTGACGAAGTCGCCGTAGCTCAGCGTGCGGCCGTCGTTGAGGTTGTTGGAAAGATCGAAGGGCGTTCGCAGCACCGTCGTGACACGGCTCTGCCTGCTGGCCGGCTCCTCGAGGAACCCGTTGATACCGTCGATGTATGTCCCGCGTGACTGCGGGAACTCATTCAAGGGGCGCGTCCACACATTGGACGCCACGCACAGGCCTTGCCCATCACCGGTGAGGGCGGAAGCGATGGGAGGACCTTGGATGACGACATCATCCAGCTTCTGGCCCCAAGCGGTCGAGGCCGCGAGGCACACCGCCAGGACAGTGAGCGCGGTACGCGCGATGCGGGACACGGGCGATTTCAAAGCCCCGCTACAATGCGGGATATCTCCCACAACCGCAATTCCGGCAACGTGCGGCTTCCCGCTATGACGTCCCAGGTCTTCCGGGGGGCGCTCAACGGCGGAGATTCATCGGTCCCGAACTTACTCGGAATAGTTTGAAATGCGGGCCGCTTGGTCAGCTCCTCTCCACCACGTGGCTTCGCCTTCGGCGCGGCCAACACCCCCTCGAATCTTCGTCCCGCGTCTTCGGCTGCCCACTGGTTCAACTTCCAGGACTGGAGCACCAACATGCCCCAGGCTTCGATGGAGCACCGACTGAGCGGCTCCCTCGTTCGTACCTCGTGGCCGTGCTCGGAGTCGGTGGTCCGCACGAAGCGATGCCGGGTATGAGCGCACAGGCCGACCTGGCGCATCAGCCGAGCCGCTCGCCCGCGGGGGACCCGCCGACCTCACGCTTTGATTTCCGCGTGGACTCGCGGAGCGCCGTACTCTGCGCCGGCCCTTCTGGAACTCGGCGAGCACCTCGACGCCCAGCGCCGGGTCGCTCTTCTTGTGCTCGGACTCGGGCCGCGTTGCCCAGGCGTAGTCGCCACTGCGAGAGACATCCAGATGACGGCAGAGAGAGGCCACCGGGAAGAGGGTCTTCGGTGCGGCGGTGCAGGCGAACTTCACTGCATCTCCGTCGTCTGTACACCTTCAATCTGGAATTCTATGGCCGAAGAAGTAGCGGACACCGAGCTCATACTTGTCGGCGTCCCCCCGTTCGAGGAATTCCTCGACGATAACTGCAGCGGTCAAATTTTGTAGTCGGCCGGAATCGTCGAAGAACGCACGGCAATTCAATCCAGTGGTGGCTTCGAGGAGCATCCTTCCATCCTCGATACGGTCTCGATGTGCGCCAGTCTGTACCCGTTGAAGCAGGCGCTGGGCAACGTTCCTGATGTTCAGACGTTCCCCTTCGACGAGTGCCTCCTTTTCGTAGATCTTCTGGCTGAAAACCAGCCCCTGAAAGACTTTCTCGAGCATGTCGATATATTCGTCCGTCAGCAGGACCGGCAATGACTCCTCAAAGGGGGGCGGCAGCCCGTTCGATTCCCACAAGACCCGAGGTCCGCGCGCGATGGGGCCAGGTTCGGTCTCAAGTACTTGTGAAATATAGTATTCGACCTCGGCCTCGACCCTTCTGTCCTTTAGTTCCCGATAATGGCGTATCAGATGCGGCACTCCCCATGCGCCCGCGGAGCAAGCGAGGATCTCGCAAAAGTAGCGCCGGGTATACGGACTCCGCCTCGGCTCAAGCAGCGTCTCTGAAGAAGCCTCGAGTTCGCGAATGACAGAGTAGGGGGCTGCGTAGGACAGCAAGGTTGCGCAGGCGTTCCAGACATCCGCATCTCGTGCCTCATGCATCAAGCCGACGAGCCTCCGCGAAACGTCGAACCTCCCTTTCTGGAGGTTGGCCATGACACAGGCGACAACGTGCCAGGGATCTTTACTGGTGAGGTGGCGCAGGTCTGCGACATCCGAGGGAGGGAGTATCGCGAAGTGGAGACCGTAACCCGACTCAAGCAGGCTGTGGCGAAGATAGGCGGGACGCATAGGGTCACCCAAGAATTTTTGCGCGTTCAGCTTTACTGGGTGGGAGCATGTTTTGAAGTCGGGTCTGGGTCTCCTCAATCGCCAAGCAGTCGCCCTCAAGCACGGAATTGGGCACGAGGTTCTTTGAGGAGTACGGGCATCCGCCAGCATCCGCCGGAGTCATGTGATTTACTTGGTCGTCGTCAGGAATGTTGCTGTGCCCCTTGGCACGCCAATCATCAATTGAACGCTTTCGTGCTGTTCTCCAAGCGCCGCCACTCTTGACGTCTCCAGCCAGTCCGGGCTCCAGGACTTTGAAGTGAACACCACACTCCTGGTCCGGAGGGTTGTGCACGTTGGCGCAGTTGGGGTTCTTCTGTCGGAGTTCCTGGAGTTTCTTGACGTCACGCTCGCACTCATCGCCCATGCGGATGATGTTGTCCTTGACGGGGATGCTCAACTTCGGGTCGAGCCTGTTCGCCCATGGTGGCATCGGTATCATGCCCTCCTCGGCCTGCTGGAGGATGCGCTGCATCTCCGCGCGCCTGTCCATCCGGTACTGCGCGATACGCCCGTAGAACTCCATCTCCGGTACAGTCTCAAAGGGTTGACCGGTCACCGGGTCCTTCTGGTTCTCGTGGAGCGGCCCGTTGCAGCACGGGCAGACGTTGAAGGTGACCTGGCCTGGACTGCGCGTGGCGCTCTGCGCGAGGTTGGGGGTGGGGACGGCGTTGTTCGCGTTGCTTCCGTGGTTGGAGGTCGTGAGGTCGATATGCCTCGGGACATTCTTGCCCTCGAAATGGACATCCATCGACCAGGAGATGAAGTGGGTCTTCCCCGTAATCTGATGGGAGATGATGCCCGCTCCGAAGTTGCGGGTGGCGGCCTCGTTCCCCAGCGGGGACGTCGCGTAATAGGACTCGTCCCTCAGCATGACGGGCTTGCCGTTGATGGTGACGCGCTTGCTGCCCTGCTTCATGTCCCGGGAGAAGGACGTGTTCGGGTAGGGCACCGGTACCGGCCCCGCTGGCGGTGGGGGAGGGCTCACGCACACGTCCGGGAAGGCCGCCACCACCCTCCCGTCCCCATCCGCGCAGGCCACCTCGTTGCCATTGGCAAATACCTTCATCAGGGCATCCCTCGTGGAGTGTACGTGTCAGGACCGCGCAACACCGCCGCTGCTCTCCCTCCGGTAGCGTCGGATGTGGAGACGAGGGCCCGAGGGCCGGGCGCGTAGCCGTGTCGCAGGGCCACCGAGGCCCAGGCCAGGGCCACCAGTCCCGAGGCCGCCCCCGTCTCCCCCAGGGACTCCGCCGGGAGCCACAGGGGCGTGGACTCCCTCCGCGTGTGTAGCAACCGGGAGAGCGCCAGGGAGAGTTCCTTGAAGCCGTAACCCTCTCCGGAGGCGTCAGAGACGCGGAAGTCCACGTCAGCGACATCCACACCGCCCTCGGCCAGTGCTTCCCGGTAGGCCTGCGCCAGCCCCAGCCCGCGTAGCGGCTCGTCCGACTGCAGTGTGGCCCGCTCTTGGCCGAAGCCGAGGCCCGCTAGGCGCAGCGGGCATGCGTCGTCGCGACGAGGACTGCGCGTCACCAGGAGGCAGGCGGCGGCCTCTCCGGGAATCACTCCGTCCGAGTTATCCGGGCGCAGCAGCCTCCCCTGTCGAAGCAGTCCGTCGAGGCTCGGGGCGTTGATGAAGGTGTCCACCGCGGCCACCAGGCAGCCGGGAAGCCTCGGGTGATGGGCCAGCAGGAGCCGGGCTTCGGCCAGCGCCCTGAGTCCCGCCGTATTTCCCAGGGCCAGGCTTCGAGACAAGGTGCCCTCCAACCGGAGCCCGTGTACCCGCTGGAGGTGATCGAGTGTCCGGGGAAACACCTCCGGGACGCCACCTGGACGCTCCGTGAGTGCCGTGCCCACCAGCAATGGGAGGTGGGCAAGCTCGGCTTCCTCCAGCCCGCGCATTGCGCTTGCCACCGCCATGCCCAGCAGTCCTTGGACGCGTTCCTCACGCCGCAACTCGGGGGCGAGCGTCGACACCTCCGAGAGGACAATGGGCGCCCCGTCGTCGTCGTGGTAGCGGCTCCTCTTGAAGCGGTTCATCCGTGCACGCAGGGCGGCAGCGGCCGACTCGGCGCTCAAGCCCAGCGGGCATGCCATGCCCGCGGCGGCGACGTACAGGGGCGTGGCGCTCATGACGGCCCTCCCGGCCGCCGCGCGCGCTGCCTCCAGGAAACCAGGGCACCCAGCCCTCGGAAGTAGGGCTTGCCGCGCACGTATCTCACTGGCCCCTCCTTCACGCTCGGGCGTGGCAGGCCCACCTGTACCTCGCGAAGGTGGGAGAGCTTCTTGCCCAGCGGCACGGAGGCCCGCCACGTCACCACCACTTCGCGGGCATCCGCGTCGAGTACCACCGTGTCCAGGCGTGCCTCCGCGCGGACGTCGGATTCGCGGAAGCGGAAAGCCACTGGCACCTGGAGGCGCGGCAGCGTCACTGCCCAGGGACCGGACTCGGTCAGGCCCAGGCACCGAAACACCTCACCCCCTCGCAGGGCCGGCAGTTGCTGGTCCTCGGGCGCACACTGGAAGTAGCGCGGGTTGAAGTCCCGGGGGAGGAAGGGGTAATCCTCCGCCAGCCAGCGCTCGTCATACGTGCCGGCGAGGGCGAGGCGAGGCTGCCAGCCACGGCCCACCGGGCCGAAGCCCACCGGCACCGTCTTCCCATCCCACCTGTCGAGGAAGTGCCGGGGATGCTCCAGGTTGGGCAGCGGCGTCCCCAGCGCATCCGTGGCACGAGGGTTCTGCCGGAAGCCTCTGCCCACCGGATTGCGCAGCTCCGCACCGTGGTGCTTCGGCTCTGGGTGGGAGGTGTCTACCCCACCGAAGGCGAGTTCATAGCGCAGGGGCATGCGGACGAAGGGCTTGGGAGGCGTGGGTTTCACGCCCATCATCCCCGTGTCCCAGTGGCGGTCTCCCGTGACGCGGAGGTCCTTGTGCCGGCCCGGCATCTCCACCCGCACCAGCATCGCTTCCGTCGCGCGCCCGTGGGGCGCGACGGCATGGCCCTGCACGAGGAGGTCTACCAGGGGCTTCGTCAATGCGAAGTCATTCTCCCGGAGGAGGCTCGTCGTTTCGGGGGCCCCGTGGTGCTCATCCGTGTGGGCCACTGGACGTTGCACTTCGGCCAGTTTGGGCTCGCCGCGGCTGTCCATGAGGAAGGTGCCCTTGACGGCGACGACGCAGTGCTCGCGCGCCTGGGCGTCCGTCGCCACGGTGAGGCCCGCGGACATGCCCGTGGTGTTCTCGCTGAGTTGCATGGCGTCTCCTCGCGTCAGCGCAGCGTGCGCTCCAGGGGCAAGAGTCTCAGTTGCTCGCAGGCCACGCGGGCCTGGGCCAGTGCCGCCCACTGGCGCTGGGTGAATGCCCGAGTAGGAATGCGGTGCTGGCCTTTGCTGCGAATGGCCAACTCACGTGCCAGCACGTGCCGGCGCCGCATGGGGCCGTGCGTGAGGGCCTCCAGTAACACGGGGGCCTCGAGAAGCTGGCCGTTCAGGTATCGCCGCTCAGCATGGAAGCGAGGACGGGCCTCTTTCCACCAGTACCTCACCGCACCAATGCACGGCCAGGGCAGGTCATCCTTGGGTTTGGGCACCAGGTCGGCGTCCAGGTCCTCCTGCTGCTCGGGTGGCAGCGGCGCTCCTTCGGGTTGCTCTCCGGGAGGGAGGGCATAGACGCCCTCTAGCTGGAGGCCCGTCATGGCCGAGAAGGCTTCCCCAGCCAGCCGTGCCACCAGGGGATCCTCCAGAAGCACGATGCAGGCGTCCATGGCCTTGAGGCGCCCGCTGAAGCCCAGGGCCCAGAGGGCATGCGGGCGCATGTCCCGCGCCCCCAACATGTCCACCAGCAGCGCCGCATCTGTGTCGGTGCCGAAGAGGGCGAGCAGCACCATGGCCTGGGGTGAGTGGACATTGCACGTACGCACCGCCTGGCGGCATGTCTCCCAGGCCATGCGCGCCCCCGAGGCAAGGCCAGCCTCCATCGCCGCGGCGCGAATCCCCGGGGGCCCGGACTCCAGGAGTCCTGGGAGGAGCCGGCGCACGGTGTCGTCGGGAAGAGGTGGGCTGGCGCGTAACGCCGCCATTCGCGCCTGCGGCTCATCGTGGAGAAAAGACTCCGCAAGCAATTCAGGAGACGCTTCGTGCCGGAAGGCCAGCGCCTCCACGAGATGGGCCTGAAAGGAGACGTCATCCCGCTTCAGCAGCGGGAGCAGGTGCTCACCCAGGTTGGGGGTTGCACTCAACTCCACCGCGCGTCGGACAGCCGCCCTCACCTCGGGCGCGTCACCTTGCATGAAGTTGAGGAGGGCTTCGACCTGCCCCTGGGCCAGCAGGACATACGCGGCAGCGGTGATTCGCGTTGCCTCTCCGGAGTCCAGTGCGGGCCAGAGCAAGGACTCGGCGGCCTCCGCGCCGCCCAGCACCAGCCCATGCAGGTGCGCCGCCAACTGCTCCTCCTGTCCCGCCACGTCGGACAGGGTGAAGTCCGAAGCCTCCAGGGCTCGCTCCCATTGCAGCCACCGGAAAGCTGCCTCGTCCAGGTGCTCTTCCAGCACGTCCTCCAACACCATGGCACTCCCCCTAATTGATTCGGATGGAGCCGCCCTGGAGACGGACGACACCCTCGGCGCACGTCTCCACGTAGGTCCCCTCCAGCAGGATTCGCCCGTTGCGCAGGAGCGTCAGGCGCGCCCTGCCACACCGTAGGACGAGGCTCTCCCTGCCTTGGATGACCTGGATGTCCGCCGTGTCGTCGCCAGAGTGGGGCCATGCCGATGAATGGCATTCTGCTTCGGCCTGGCCCCCACGGGCGCCCAGCGCACCCTGCGTGTGGACTTGAACCGCCATGCCCTTGATGCGCACGGTTCCCTCCGCCGAAGTCTCGACGGACGTTCCCTGCAGGGAGACCTTCCCGTTGCGCAGCAGGGTGGCGGCAGCGTCCCCGCAGCGCAGCACGAGACCGTCCCGGCCTTGGACGACGTGAGTGGGCGACTCGGCGGCCTCAATCCGCGCGCCCGGGATTGCATCCGAATGTGAGGCCCGCGGAGCAACGGGCAGCAGGGCGGTGATGATGGGAAGCCGCGGGTCTCCCTCCTCGAAGCGGAGTTCCACCGGCTGACGTGATTCGACGGCAGCCTGAATTCCCTCTGAGTCCAACCGAACAGCCTTGCGTGCCACGCGAGGGCTCACCGGATTGCCGTCGAAGTCCACCACGGGCCGGCCTTCGCCGTCCGTCCCGACGATGCGCCCCAGGCGACTCTCCCAAAGAGGTTCCAAAGTCACCTCGTGGGAGGTGACGTGCAACGGTAACAGGTGACTCATGGAGACTCCCCCTTTTCGAAACGCAACCACAGGGCGCTGGATGGACAGCGTGAATGGGGGCGGCCTGCGGCCCGCGTGAAGGCGGGACTACCCGATGGCGCGCAGCGATTCAAACCGCCTCACTTGTCTTTACCTGTCTTTACCTCACAACCCTACCGGCTTGGGCTGACTAGCGACGCATGCGGCGTGCTCGGAATGAAGCGCTACACCCAACGTGCAGCCGAGCTGAAAATCCGAAGCCCGCACGAGGGGTGGCTGGCCATATGTGGACGAGCGGCATACTCCGTGCTCTCCGCCTCGGGCCATGGACATGAAGGGGTGTGGATTCGGAACTGAGTGTCGGGTGAGCTGACGGCGGGTCGAGGAGATGGTCACTTGGGCGCACCCCTCCACCGCGAATGGCTGAGGTGCGCTTTGACGGCGATGCCGGCCTACAGGGATGCTCCTGCGGATGTGTGTCGGGCGTCGGTCTCAGACGAGAAGTTGGTCGCTCCGGGCCGAGGCACGAGCGATGCGCCGTAGCTCAATGAGTGACGCAGGTTCCAATCGTCCGAGGTGGGTCTCATCAGGCGCAGAGAGCAATTGCTGGATGCGCTCAGCCAGGCGCCGTGTCAGGAGCCCTGGGGCCTGGAGGCCCACGGCCACGGTCTCCGCGCACGCCGCATCGTTCCCAAGGAAGTAGTGCGCCACCATCCAGTAATTCGTCAGCACGGAGTGCCTACGCAACGAGGTGCGCTCCGCATCCCATTCCGCGAGGCCAGGTGCTTGCGCAAGAAACCCCGATAGAAGCTCTGTCGGCTGTCCCCACACCATCCGCATGAGCCAGCGTGAGCGAAGTAGAGCTGAGCACTGTCCGGAATCTCGAGGGCTGTGGGTTGCGCCTGGCGCTCCTTGGCCAGCGTCGTGTCGAGCGTGGCGGTGAGGTCCATCAGTTGTTCGTAGCGCGCGAGTCCGACATCACCGGGTGGCGAGCCTGCTTCGCGGGCGTCTTCGGAACTCCATCGGCTGACGATGAACGACTTGAGGCACTGCGCGTTGCCGAGATCCCCACGTTCGTGACGAAAGCCGTGCACTCGAAGCAGCCCCAAGGAGTCCGGCAGGAGGCTGGCCAGCACACGATCCCCCGACGCGTCCTCACTCAAGGGAAAGAGTCCCGTGAGCAGACTCTCCGCGTTCTGCGCGAGAAAGCCTCCGGACGAGAGCGCTTCAGCGGCATGGGGAGCATTGGGGTTGAAGAAGTCCAGGAGCAGAGAGCGGTCGCCGGCGCGCCAGTAGTCCTCTTCACCCGCGTCGAGACCCAGGGCCGCCTCGATGGCGAGCCAGTCATCGAATTCTGCGGGGGGCGCCCAACCGAAGGCGGCTTCAAAGCCCTGCCGCAGCGCCGCCAATCCTTCTGAGTCGGCATCCGCGAGTCGCGCGTTGAAGTCGCCGGGATTCCGGGCGACCAGCAACGCGACGACGTCCGCCAGCCTGGCGCCTCGCAGCTCATCCATTGAGAGCGTTTCGATTTGCAACATTTAAACCCGCTTGCAGCTCACATCCCCATCCTGGGACCGGATGAACGCGGCGGTGAGCTCCGTGCCCAGGGCCGCGCAGAGCACATCGAACGTACGCCGCCGCGCACCGCCAACGACAGACGGCTGGCTGGCCAGTGTCTCCGGATGCCGCACGAAGATGTTGTAGCCCACGATGCAGCCATCCGCGCGGAGCACGGTGATGCCGTCGGTGGCCATCATGCCTCGCAGCAACTGCGCGGCGGCGCGCACGGCGGCGGTGCTCGCGCTGGCGGAGGGGTCCGCGTGGTAGCGCTCCAGCAGCGCCACGATGTCCAGCGGGCGCGGCAGGATGATGCCGTCCACGAACAACGTCGAACCCGCGCGCTCCCGGGGCAGCACCGCCACGAGCGCGCCGTGGGAGCCCTGCATCACCTCGAAGAGCACCCGGCGGAAGAAGCCCCGTGCCCGCTCCCGGCTGTTCGTGGTGACGCCGCACGTGACGGCGTCCGCCAGGTCGTCCATCACCTCGGGCGGAGACTCCGACTCCACCCGCGCACCGGACAGGTACACGTGCCGGCACAAGCCACCACCCGAGCGCAGCTCCAGGATGTTGTCGGCGAGCTGAAGCACGCCAATCACGCCCGCGCCCGGGTCCTCCACGCGGCGCAGCCGCTCCAGCGGTGACTCCGCCAGGGGGAAGGGGTCCGTCCGGAAGACGCCGTAGGCGAAGCCCTCCGGCACGCGCAGCAGGTACATCGCCCACCAGCGGCCCTGGCCCAGGGGCGCGCACTGCTTGAGCGCGCGTTGGATGGTGGCGCGCGAGCGGGGACCAATGCCGATGGCAATCGGGTCATGCCCGCCCAGGTGTTCGAGCATCTGCCCCAAATCGTCGCCCACGAAGGCCATGGGGAACAGCGGGGCGCCTTCCTCGCGGTAGCGCGACAAGGTGACGATGAGCTCGCCAATCGAGTCCGCCGTCTGCTCGCAGGACATGCGCGCCTCGTCCAGGAACGTGCCGACGGCCTCGGTCAGCAGGTGGCGGAAGGAAAGGACGAAAGGTGGCGAGCCCAGTCCGGCTGGGTCCGAGCCGTTCATGAGGCGCGCAGCATGACGCATTGCCGCCGGGCACGCACGGACGGAGTGACAGCGGTCCAGGCGGCCCGTTCCCTCTCCAAGGTGTCACCGCGTCTTCACCCGCACTGATGCACGGTGTCAGTGCCGCTGAGTACACTGCGGCCGCACCGTCCGTCAGGACAGCCCTGCCCGAGCCTCATCCAGCCGCGACGCCGTGTGCCCCCAGTCGCTCGCCAGCCCATCGAGCTGCTTCAGCACATCGGTGAAGTACCGGTCCTCCAGGGCCTTGGACAGGGTGGCGCCGTGGGCATCCGCCCACTTCTTGGTGACGCGGGCCCGCACCTGGGCGCCCAGCAGGTCCACGAAGCGCTCCATCAGCGGCGTGGACAGCAGGGTGCCGGCCCAGACCACCGCGTCATGGCCCAGGCCGCCCGTGGCCACTGTCACCGCCGCCGCCGCGCCCGACGGCACGGAGTACACCAGCGTCGTCAGCGCCTGGAGAAGCTCCTCCCGCATGCCGCCCTGGAGCTCCGCGGCGACCAGCTCCCGGCAGTACGCGTACAGCGTGGCCCGGTCCGCCGCTTGCGCATGCAGGGGCTCGAAGCCCAGCGGTTCCTCCAGCTTCGTCAGCGTCACCGGACCGAACGCCTCTTCCAGCTTCGTCCGCGTCTGCGCGTCCGCGCGCCACGCCGCAACCTCCGGCGCGAAGGCATCCACCAAACGCCGCACCCCGTCCTTCAGCGTCTCGTCCACCGCGTGCGTCGGCGTGTCCGTGCCGGGGGCCTCGGGCGCGGTGAAGGACTGGCGCACCTTGCGCGAGACGAAGGTGAGCGCGGTGGCCAGTCCCCGGAAGGGCAGGCGCACCCACTTGTGGAACTGGCTGCGCGCATCCAGTTCGTCACGGAAGGCGTCAATCAGCACGTCGGCGGGCACGGCCTTCAGGGCCGCGTGCGCGCCCACCACGTCCAGCTCGTGCCGCAGGCGCTTGCGGAGCCGGTCGGGTTCCTGGGCCGCCTTCGTGGCCGCGCGCGACACGGCCTCCATCTCCGCGCATGCATCCGCGAGCGAGGCCTCCAGCGCCCGGGCCTTCAGCTCGCGCGCGTGCTCGGCCTGTCCCAGCAGCGCGGCCAGGGCGGGCTTTCCGTCCAGCGGCTCCGTGGCCAGGGGCTTCAGTCCTGCCTCCACGTCGGGCTGGTGCGGCGCCAGGTAGCGTGCCAGTGCGGGGTGGCCCACGTCCTCGGCGAGCTTGTCCAGGTGGCCTCGGGCCACCTCTTCCCGCGTGGCCTCGTTGTAGACGAGCAGGTACGGACGCCCGTGCCCCACGGCGGAGCGCAGGAAGTCCACCAACGCCGCGTTCTGGTACGTCTGCCGGCTCACCACGAACACCAGCACGTCCACGGTGACGAGCAGCGCCTCCGCGCGCTCGCGGTTGTCGCGGTACACGCTGTCGAAGTCCGGCGTGTCCATGACGAGCAGCCCGCGGGGCACCGCGTCCGACAGGGTCAGGTACAGCCGGCCCGGCGGGCCGGACTGGTCCACCGGCGCCAGGTCACCGGAGGCCACCGGCACGATGTCATAGCGCCGCGTCAGGAAGTCCTTCAGCGGCCCGGTCCACGTCTCTGCGTGGGCCGCCGCCAGACATTGCTTGGTGAGTCCACCCTCCGGCCTCGCGGGAGACAGCGACGCGCCCACCAGCGCGTTGAAGAGCGTGGATTTGCCCACGTTGTTGGGGCCGGCGATGGCCACCAACAACAGGGGCGCGTCAGCGGAGCCCAGGCGGGCAGCAGGTCGCGGCGCAGGCGCTCGGCCAGACGGCGCGCGAGCTCGGCGTCCGAGGCGTCCGGGAAGCGCTCGGGAGCGGGCAGGGCGTCCAGGGCGGACGCGAGGCAGGTGCGCAGGGTGTACGGGTCTCTCATCACCAGAAGTCCACGCACCACAGCACGCGCGAGGCTCCGTGCCCAGGCACTTGTCCCACCAGGTGTCGGCCGGGGACAGAGCGGGCCGAGCGCGCTAGGGTGGCCCCATGCGCCTGCGCCTTCTCGCCGCCTGCCTGCTCCTGTCGTCGGGGCTCGTCGCCTGCACCGCCGCGAACACCCACGTCCCCGCGGCCGACGCGTCTCACGCCAAGGGGCCGCTGCCCTTCATCCAGGATGACTACACCCGCGCGCTCGCCGAGGCGCAGGCAAAGGGGGTTCCCCTCTTCGTCGACGTCTGGGCGCCCTGGTGTCACACGTGCCGGTCGATGAAGGCCTACGTCCTGTCCGACACCGCGCTGGCCCGGCACGCGGACCGCTTCGTCTGGCTGGAGGTGAACACCGACCTGACGTCGAACGCGGCGTTCCAGGAGAAGTACCCGGTGGAGTTCTGGCCCACGCTGTACGTCATCGACCCGCGCCAGGAGAAGGCCCTGCTGCGCTTCGCCGGCAGCGCCACCGTGGCGCAGTTGGAGAAGCTCTTCGAGGACGGTGAGCGCGCGTACAAGGGCGGCGTCACTGGCGCCGAGGCCCTGCTGGCTCGCGGAGACGCCCTCTACGCGGAGGGCCGCTCCGCCGAGGCCGCGGAGACGCTCGCGGAGGCCCTGACCGAGGCGCCCGCCGACTGGTCCCGCCGGGGCCGCGCGGTGGAGTCGCTGCTGACGGCGATGTACGGCGCGAAGCAGCATGAGGCGTGCGCGCGCAAGGCGTTGGAGGAACTCCCCAGGACGCCCCGCTCGCTGTCCTGGGCCAACGGCGCCCTCCTGGGCATGTACTGCGTGCTGTCGCTGCCAGAGGACCACGCGGCGGGCACGGAGCTGCGTGAGGGCCTGGAGGCCAAGGTGGCCGAGGCCCTGGCGCCCCCGGCCATCGAGATGAGCGCGGATGACCGCTCCGGCCTGTACGAGGTGCGCGTGCAGGCGCGCGAGGTGGCGAAGGACACGGCGGCCGTGAAGGCCCT
Organism: Myxococcus sp. 1LA; assembly: GCA_046520405.1. Classification (GTDB taxonomy): domain Bacteria; phylum Myxococcota; class Myxococcia; order Myxococcales; family Myxococcaceae; genus Myxococcus. Next base: position 8,528 of record JBKGHI010000085.1, on the reverse strand, counting down.
GTCGGAGGAGTGGCTGGCGTTCCTGGAGGCCGAGGCCGCGAAGGCGCCCGACCCCCAGGCGCGCACGGTGTTCGACTCGCACCGCATGCTGGCGGCCATGAAGCTGGAGACGCCGGCCCGGGCGATTCCCGCCATCGAGCAGAGCGAGAAGGACCTGCCCCAGGACTACAACCCGCCCGCGCGGCTTTCGACGCTGTACCGGCTCGTCGGCCGGCTGGATGACGCGCTCGCCGCCAGTGACCGTGCGCTGGCGCGCGTCCAGGGCGCGCGGCGGCTGTCGGTGCTGTCGGGCCGCGCGGACATCCTCGTCGCGCGCAAGGACACCGCGGCCGCGGTGAAGACGCTGGAGGAGGCCATCGTCTTCGCGAAGACGCTGCCCGCCTCGCAGGTGTCGCCGCGCCAGGTGGCCGGGCTGGAGAAGAAACTCAGCGGCCTTCAGGCCTCGGCGCAATAGCCGCCGCGCGGGTGTCCAGGTCGAACAGCGCGTAGTCAGCGGCCTGGCACTCGCGCATGGCGCCGTCGGTGAACACCATCATCGCGGCGCCGGGTGCTGGTGGAGGCGGCGCGCCGTGGGCGTAGTCCACGCGCGTCCCATTCGTGACGAGGTGCCGCAGCACGCCGTCGCGCGCGCCGACAGCGGACAGGCCCAGCATCGCGAGGCTTCGCTTGTCGCGCGTGTGGCCCACCACCTGCGTCAGGCCCGGCGGCAGCCGTCTCGGGTCGAAGCGGCGGCGGGGCGTACCGCGCACCCGCTCGGTGTCCTCGGGGAGCAGGCTGGGGCGCTGGTAGAAGATGCCGGTGCCCTCGCCCTGGGCCGCGTTGCCCGGCTGGTGCAATCCCGGAATGACGAGCGGGCCTTGCGTCCACGCCGCCACCGCTGAATCCAGGGCCGCGTTCAACGCCGCCGCCACCTGCCACGCGTCCTCGCGTTGCGAGGGCTGCAGGCGCGTCACGTCCAGGTCCTCTTGCGTGACGCCCGCGTGCAGCACCAGTACGTCGGAGGCCGCGGCGTGGGCCACGCGGAAGCGCTTCACCCGCAGCAGGTGCTCCACCCAGGCGCGCTGCACCTCGCGGAAGTTGCCGAAGTCGCGCGCCACCAGCTCCGCGGAGGGGACCTGCGGCCAGCGCGCGAGGAACGCGCGCTCCGCGGCTTCGTCCGTCTCTCCGCCCTGGTAGATGCGGTCCGCTTCGGCCTGGGCCTCGGCGAAGCGCGCATCCGTGAAGCCGGCCAGCTCGCCCACGCGTCCCAGGTCGTGGTTGCCCAGCAGCATCACCGCCTGGTTCGCCGGGTGGGAGGCCAGCCACGCCACCAGCGACAGCCCACTGGTGGCGGCGGACTCGCGCTCGGAAGGCTTGCCCCAGTCGAAGTGGTCTCCCACCGAGATGAGCTGCACGTCGGAGCGAAGCCAGCCATCGTCGGCCAGCACTCCGTGGTGCGCCAGGATGGCCAGGACCCGGTCCAGGTCGGCTTGCGGGTCCCCGATGACGAGCCGCCGCCGCCAGACGTGGTCCGCCGCCGGGACGGAGTTCGGTGCCTCCGCCGCCGCTTCGGCCGCGCGTGCGCGCGCGGCCTGGATGCACGAGGCCTGGCTCACGAGCTCTGGAAGAACCGGGCGATGAGCGCCGAGCGGCTCTCCACCTGCGCCTTGCTCAGCAGGTGCGTGACGTGGACCTCCACCGTGCGCTCGGCGCAGCCCAGCCGGCCGGCGATGGACTTGTTCGTCTCGCCCTGGATGATGTGCGTCAGCACCTCGGACTCGCGCGCCGTGAGGGACCAGCGGGCGGACAGCGCCTGCACACGCGCGGCGGCGCTGGACGCGGTGCCGGTGTCGATGGCCAGGTAGTGCGGCGGCAGGCCCGTGGTGAGCAGCGGCGTCATCGTCAGCGGTCCGGAGCAGGGGATGCCCTGGGCGCCGCGGCGCAGGGACTCCATCAGCTCCGGGTCGTGCCGCTCCAGCCGCGCCTTGCCGGCGTTGTTGGCGTGCACCACGCGGCCACTGGAGCTGACAATCCAGGCGGCGCGCCCCAGCGCTTCCATGGCGACCTGCAGCGCCGTGGACATCAGGCCCGACTCGCGCAGCCGCGTCTCCATGGTCAGCCGCCGCTGGAGCGCGGGCGTCAGGGCCTGGAGCAGGCGCTGCTCGCGCTCGGTGAAGGGCTCGCCGCGGGCCAGCCCGACCCAGCCCAGCAGCACCGGGCCATCACAGACGAGCGTGCGCAGCCACTGCATGTTCTCCACGCCGAGCTGCCGGAACATCGCGCCGGCGCGGGCGCTGATGCGCTCACGGGTGCTCTCCAGCGACTCCTCGCTCATGCCCAGCCGGCGCCCCACCTCGGTGGCCGACAAGTCATGCAAGGGCAACTGCTGGGCCGCTTCCGTCTCCACCAGCGAGCGGAAGTGCAGCGCGCGGTTGCGCTGGGCGGGCTCGGGCCGGGCGGGATTGAACCAGCCCCAGGGGTCACCCCAGGCGGACACCTGGCCTTCAATGGCCGCATGCACCGTCGCGGCGGGGAAGGGGAAGCCCGCACAATAGGAGTAGCTCGCGTGGTAGCGCTCCGGGCCCACGTCCACGCCGTAGGCCACGGCACGTTCGGCCCGCAAAGCCTCTCGTAAAGCGCCAAGCACGGGGGGCAGGGATTCTGTCCCAGGCTCGGCCTCCACGAGCATTGCCTCAAGGTCCGACAGCAGGCCTTGCTCCTCGGAATTCAAACGAATCACGGTTTGTGAAGTATACGCCCGTCAGGGATTGCGCCCAGTCCTTGACTGACCAAGACGTGCGTCTGGAACGTTCAGAATCATCCCACAGGGACTTCTTGGTTCTCAAACGTTCTGGGTTCTAAATGACCCGGGGTTTTCCCCGATAGCAGGACATGGGGCAGTGGCGGAACACTCTCATGTCGGCCCCCGGGGGGGAGGGCCGCCGCGGTGAACTGTGAGCGCGCGCCGGGCGCTCAGGTTTGGGTGCCCGGTGCGCCGCTCCTTTCCCAACCAGCGAGGATGGTTGCCTTTGGCGGAAGACCCGACCTCATGAGGCGTGCAGGAAGCGAGGCAGCCGCCCGGGAGGCACCACCCTGCGCATGAAGTGAAGCATGCCCAGGGAGAGGAAGGCCGCTCCCAGCGCCAGGGCGGCCCAACCCATCCAGGCGCTGATGCCCCCGGTGCCCAGGCCCACCAGCGCCCAGATGGCGAGCCCCGTGCCCACGCTCCAGGGCATGGCCGAGCGCAGGTGGGGCCCGCTGAAGGCGCCGCCCAACGCGCAGAGCGCCGCCGCCATGACGCCGAAGCCAAACCACTTCGGCTCGTGGACGGGGAAGATGGCCGCCATGGAGAGCAGCAGCGTGAAGAGTCCGAGAGTCGCGAGTCCCAGGGTCATGACCACACTCCGCGTGGGCGTTCCCTGGAAAGGTGCTCACCGGGCGCGTAGCGCGTAACGCACCTGCGGTTCGTGGGCTTCGCGGCATGCCGCATGGTGTCGTGCTCAAAGGCTCGGAATCGCTCCATCCTTCCGCTCGGCATGCCGCTGGCTAGAGTCTCAATCGGGGGAGAGCACCGTGTGATGGCCGGCTCGCGGGGGAACGGATGGACACCTGGGAATGCGTTCGATGAAGACGAAGAAGTCCGTGAAGCGGGCGCTGTGCATGGCGGTGGTGATGACGGTCTCCGGGTGCAGGGCGCCCGGAGCCCTGGGGCCCGGCGGGGGCATGAGCGCTTCGGAGGGCTCCGACTCCGCGGCTTCGTCCGAAGGCTCCGAATCCGGCGCGTCGTCGGAGGGCTCGGACTCCGCGGCATCCTCCGAGGGCTCCGAATCCGGCGCATCGTCGGAGGGCTCCGAGTCGGGCGCGTCCAGCGAGGAGGGCTCGAGCCAGTCGGAGTCGAGCGGCTCTGGCGAGGAGAGCTCGACCCACTCGGAGTCGAGTGCCTCCAGCGAGGAGTCGAGCGGCTCCAGCGAGAACTCCAGCCATTCCGAGTCGAGCGGCTCCAGTGAGGAAGGCGCGAGCCACTCCAACTCGAGCGACAACGAGTCCACGGAGCTGGCGTCCGAAACCTCGGAGGAGGGCGGCTCGAGCGAGGGCTCCACTGGAACCGAGAAGGCGGACGGCGAGGCCTCTCGCTCCCACAGCGACAACAGCAGCCAGACGAACAACAACAACGTGGCGTCCGCGGTGACGGTGGCCGCGCTGGTGGTGGGGCTCGGCATCATCATCTGGCAGGCCTACGCGGCGGCGGAGCGACGCAGGGGCGTGTCACCGAAGGAGGCGGGCCGCGCGGCCCAGGTGTACCTGAGAGCGCGCACGCACCAGCTCCGCGAGGACCTGGCCCTGGGCGCGGGGCCGACGGTGGAGGACCTGGCGGCGGCGGCGCGCATCCGTCGCGAGCACCTGGGCCTCTTCGGACGCGTGCTGCGCGCGAACCGCAAGGAGCTGCTCGCCATGGCGGAGGAGCGCACCCTCACGCCGGACCGGGCGCTCGCGTGGCTGGAGCGGGTGGGCGAGCTGGCGCGCGCCGAGCCCTTGCTGGAGGAAGACCGCCGCGCGTTCCTCGCGGCACCGGCCCAGGAGGGCACCGCGGCGGTGACGCCCTGATGCGAGGGTGGGGGCTGCTGGCGCTCGTCCTCGCGCTGCCGGTGGAGGCCGAGGACGCCTTGTCCGCGCGCGTTGACGCGCTCGCGCAAGCCGGCGTGGTGCTGCGGGGCGCCGCCGCGGCGGACGCGTCCTGGTCCTCGGAGGTGGAGGCGGGGCTGGCGTCCCTGCCGCCGGAGATGCGCCAACCGCCCGGTGGCCCCCTGGAGTTGGTGCTGAACACGGACGCCGCGCCGCTGGGCCTGGGAGATGGCTCGCCCGCGCGGCCCGACTGGACGGAGGGCCGCGCGCGGTTCCACCTCTACCAGTACGCCCCGTCGGATGAGCGCCGGGCCACGCTGCGGCTGTCCCGGCTGACGGACGTGGAGGCGGAGCGGCTGTGGCGCCGCCGCGCGGTGGTGCACGCGGTGATGCAGCGCTGGGACGACGCGAAAGGCTGGAGCGGCACCCAGTCCTGGCGCCGGGTGTCGGGCTGGCTCAAGCCCTTCGAGCGCCTCCTGGTGTGGAAGGAGGAGGTCCGCCTCCGCTACGCCGGTGCCTTCAGCCGCGCCATGGGTCAGCGCAGCGCCTCGTTGGACCTGGTGACGTTCGCGGAGGAGCTGTTCGTGCCCGTGGAGTCCCTGCGCGCGGACGCGCTGCCGGTGGATGACCACGTCCGCTGCCAGGAGTTCTCCAAGGCCCGCGCGCTGGCGGAGCAGGTGGCGGCGTCTGGCCTGGGCACGCTGCCACCGCGCGGTGACTGTCCCGCCTTCGACGCCTGGGCGGAGCGGGAGTCCCTGTCCCACTTCGAGGTGCTGCTGGTGGCCTCCACCGGCCGTCAGCCGGAGTCCCTCTTCGGCCACCTGCTGCTGCGTCCGGTGTGGCGGGAGGGCGAGGTGCCACGCGGCCCCACCTTCGAAAAGGTGGTCCAGTTGGTGGCGCTGACAGGCATGGAGTCCAAGGGTCTGGGCTACGTGGTGAAGGGCATGACGGGGGCCTATGACACCGTCTTCCTCACGGGGACCATGGGCGACTTGTCCCATGAGGCGCTGGAGCTGGAGCAGCGCTCCATCCGCCGCTTCCGCCTGCGCCTTGAGCGCGGGGAGGAAGCGCGGATGCTGGAGCGGGTGTGGGAGCTCGAGCGCCGTGGATACATGGGCTACTACTTCTTCACGGACAACTGCGCGAGCGCGCTGCTCTTCCTGCTCAATGGCGCGTTGGGAGGGGGGCGGCAGGTGCGTCCCCCTGGTGCGCTCTGGGGGCTGCCCACCGCGACGCTGGACACGCTGGCCAAGGTGAAGGTGGAGGGGCCGGGCGGCGAGGAGGCGCCCCTCCTGGAGCACATCCCGGATTCGTTCGAGTCCACGGGGGACCGCGCGGTGCGCTCGCACACGTCGCAGCGGGAGGCCCTGGACGGGCTGACCGGACATGTCGGCGCCGATGAGCTGGCGCGGCTGCGGGGCGTGCATGCGCGGTTGGAGTCGCCGGAGCCGCAGGTCCGCGCGAAGGCGTATGACGACCTGCCTAGCGTGGTGGCCGCGCTGATGCACTCGGCGAAGACGGCGTCCCGCGACACGGTCCGTGCGCACCTGCATGCCTATGTGGCGCACGCGGTGCGGATGGAGCGTGCCGCGGTGGACCGGGCCGACGGGGAGCGCTTGCGAATCGAGCGCGAGCGGCTGCTCGCGGTGAAGGTGCCGGTGGCGGGCTCGGCGAAGGCGGGAACGGCCGAGCGCCAGCGCATCTTCGAGACAGAGGACGCGCTCCAGCGGCGGCTCGCGGTGTTGGACCGAGCCACCCTGCTGAAGGACGCGCTGGCCTCCGCGCAGCGCCGGCTCCCCACGCCCGAGGAGCTGCGGACGCTGGTGTGGGCCGAGCGCACCGAGGCCACCTTCCACCGGGCCACCGACGTCCAGGGCGAGCTCAATGACAGCGTGCTGGCGACCGTGGACCCGGTGGCCTTCCTGCGCGAGGACCGCCGCCGCAAGGTGGAGGCGGAGACGGCCTGGTCCCAGGGCGCGCTGCGTGAGTCCGGGGCGGGGCGTATCGCGATGGCCCTGGGTGTGGACTTCCCCGAAGGCGCGGAGGCCCGGCCCCTGCTGGGGCTGCGCACGGCGGGCATGGCCGAGGCCCTGGGGGATGCGCGGCTCCATGGCTTCCAGCCGAGCAGTGAGCTGCGGGTGCTCGACGGCGAGCTGTTCCTGGAGCCGCGCTGGGGGCTGCCCAAGGTGGTGGCCTCGGACCTGACGCTGGTGGGCTACCGCACGCTGCTGCGCGAGCTGCCGCAGTTCCGGGACTCGGTCTGGGATTCGCTCGGCTGGGGCGCCGAGGCCCGCGTGGCGTCGAGCGACGCGCGCCTGCTGCGCTATCGCGCGTCGGTGCAGGCGGAGGCGCTGATGGTGTTGGACGAGGACGCGCGCTTCTCGCGCTTCACCACGGTGGGCCTGGGCGGCCTGGCCGCGGTGCATTGGGACCAGGAGGTGCTGACGCCCGCCGCGGGGCCGCGTCTGTCACTGGCGCACCGGATGGGGCTGTTCGGCTCGGGCACCAACGCGGTGCGGTTGGAGGCCGCCTACGCACCCACCTGGCGCGTGGGAGACACACACTTCACCCACGAGGCGGGCGCGGCGCTCCAATTGGAGGTGTGGCTGGGGCGCGCGGGGCCCTTCGGCGTGCTGCTCACGCCCCGCGCGCAGGTCCGGTGGGAGGGGTGGGTGGCGCCCTCTCCCCACTGGGAAGCCCTGTCGCCCTCTACATGGCTGGACGGCTCGGCGGAGCGGCGTCTGGCACTCGGGTTCGAGGTGCGCTGACGGAGGCGGGTGTACCCACCCGGTAGGTGGTCCAGAACGGGTGGCTGATGGCGCCCGTCACCGCGCCGATGAAGAGGCCGATGACGTAGAGCGCCGTGTAGCCCCAGAAGCCCAGGCCATAGAAGACGTGGCCCTGGGTCGCGGTGCCGATGAAGAGCAGGAAGGCGAGCGTGGCGGGCACCGCCACGGCGGAGAAGGCGGCGGCGGCGAGCGCGCGCGGCATCCTCCGCGCGTGGAAGCCGCCGAAGGCGCCGGCCAGGAGCCCGTTGAACATGGGCGCGAAGAAGAGGACCAGACTGGTGATGACCATCACCAGCGTGCTCACGATGAACCGGCTGTGGACGGGGTTGATGGTGTCTGACTTGAAGGTCAGGTCCGCGGGGAGCTCCCTGCGGATGTATTCGTAGCGAAGCTGGGGACCGGCGAGCGCCTTCTCCGGGTCCTGCGTCATGATGTGCTCGGGCATGCCTGGATACCTCCCTCGAGGGCAAATCAACGTGTGCCTGATGGTCATGAGTTTGTGACGCCAGCGGGTGTGCGGAAGGGCCGCTGGCCGCATCGAGGGGCGGGCCACCTGCCGGGCCCTGGAATTCCCCCTCCGGAATACTCGCGGAGTCCCTGGATACTGGGGCCGGGGGACCCGAAGATGCGCGCCGGACTTGGCGGCCGGTGGCCTCCGGCTATGCTGCCGCGCCCGGCAGCACCCCCATCCCTGCCCGTACGGACATCTCCATGAGCTTTCGCCGCAAACTGCTGACCCTTGCCCTCGCCTCCTCCTCCCTGCTGGCCGCCTGCGTCGTGCAGCGCCCGTTCTATCGCGACGTCGTCCAGCCCGCGGGCTCGTCAGTCACCGCGGGCACGCCGGTGGACCTGGTCGTCCTGGACTCGGACACCAACCAGCCCGTGAAGGGCGCCAAGGTGCTGTGGGGTGAGGACTACCGTTCGCGCGAGTCCTACGTCACGGACGAGGACGGCCGGGTGTCCTTCGACGTGACGCCGGCGCTGCTGAAGGAGAACCCGCTGGTGGAGGTGGTGCTGCCCAAGGGCGTGCGTGGCTACCGCCTGCAGGTGGTGCCGGCCACGGAGGCCGCCGCGCCGGAGGCCCCCGCCACGCCTGAGACGCCCGCGGCTCCCACCACGCCGGAGGCCCCCGCCACG
>JBKGHI010000084.1:0-31725 GCA_046520405.1 Myxococcus sp. 1LA | reverse complement strand
CGCACCAGGACGACGCGGCACCGCCGGCCAGCACCAGGGCGGCGACCTCGGGGTGGAGGACGAGCAGGTCCAGGGCGCCGCTCCGGTGGGCGCGGGGGATGCCCGCGCGGACGAGCTGCGCGACGAGGGACTCCAGGCGGGCCCATGCCGCACGCGAGACGTGCAGTCCCTCCAGGCGGACGGTGCTGCCGGCCGGGGCCCTGCGCCGCTCCGGGCGCGTCCTCGTCTTGTCGTGGCTGGGCACGGCGTCCTTCTACCTGCCGCGCGCGTGGGGGCAAGCCACGCGGCGTCCAGGTGGAGGTTCCGGTTTTGGCACCTGGAATGAGGGCGAGAAACAGGAACCGGGCCGAGAACTCGTCCACCGCGTCCTCTCTCTGGGGCGGGGGCGTGGTGGACCAACTCAGGTGCGGGACGCGGAAAGTAGTCCACCCGCGCGCACGTCGCTGTGGGCCGCCCCTTCTACTCTCTGTCGGAAAGAAGACGGGCTCGGCCGGGACAAGCGGCCGAGCCCGCGAGTGCCAGGGACACCGGGGAAGCGCCGCTGGGGCCACCAGTATACCGCCCTTGCGCGTGCGCGCCTGGGCATGGAGTCGCCCCCGTGTCCTGCCATTGCCCCCGTCCGCCCCCAACCGACACCACGCCGCTCGCCGAGGTGCGCTTGGTGCTGCCCTGGCCGCCCTCGGGCAATCGCTACTGGCGCAGCGACAGGGGAAACACGCCGCACGTCAGTGACGAGGGCAAGGCGTACAAGGCGAGGGTGAAGGCGTCCCACCTGGGCCAGCGCGCCCTCAAGGGGCCCGTGGTGCTGTCGGCCACGCTGTACCCGCCGACGCGCCAGAAGTCGGACTTGGGGAACCGCCTCAAGGTGCTGGAGGACGCGCTCGAGCTGCTCGCGTACCTCAACGACAACCAGGTGAGGCGCTACCGGGACGTGGCCTTCGCGGCCGGGGCCCACGGCAAGGCGGCCCGGGTTGAGCTCGTGCTGCAGGGCCAGGAGTGGGCGACGCCTGCGGAGGTGGAGGCCGAGCGGGTGCGCCGCGCCGAGCAGGCCCGGAAGAGGCGGGCGACGCTGGCGCGCAACCGGGCCGCGAAGAAGCTGAAGGGCCTCCGGGTGACGCCTGCCCTGCGCCGCGGGGGTGCATCATGAGCTGCGCCCCTTCGGTGCTGTCCCCCTCGGCGGAGATGGAGGCCCTGCTGTACCGCCTGCTGGAGGTGCCCGCCGGAGGCCTCGAAGCGCGGCGCGTGGAGTCGCGCCTCGCGGTGCTGGTGCGGCCGCACCTGGTGCGCGTTGCCCGGCAGGTGGCGCGGGCGTGGCGGGTGCCCGTGGATGACCTGGTGCAGGAGGGGCTGCTCGCGGTGCTGAAGCGCCAGCGCGCCCATCCCTTCCGGCCGGGGGCGGCAGGGGCAGGGCGTAGCGCGTACCCCGCATGGGCGATGCAGCTTGGACGTCAGGCGATGCAGGCGGCGGCCCTTACCTGGTCCAGCCCCGTCCACCTGACGGACCACGCGCGCAAGGCGGTGCGCAGGGCGAAGCGGACGGCAGCGGCCGAGGGCGTGGAGGTGTCGTCCGTGCTGCGCCGCCAGGGACTGGACGCGGAGACGGCGCGGGCCCTGGGCGAGGGCGCCGTGGCCAAGCCGCTGTCCCTGGAGGAGGTGCTCTCCTCCCGCGACGCCGGCGCCGAGGGCCGGGACGCCTCCAGCGAGCGCGGCAACCGGGGGCTGGCGGCGCGCACGGAGGTGCTGCTGTCCCTGGTGGACAGCACCGCCGAGCGCTGGCGCTGGTGGCGCAGCGCGAGCACGTGCTGTGGGCGCTGTACCGGCTGCCGAAGTTGCAGCGCCAGGTGGTGCAGGCCTGCATGGGGCTAGGACGGCCCGGCGGCCAGGAGGCCACGGAGAGGACGCTGGCCATGGAGCTGCGCGTGACGCAGGCCCAGGTGCGTCGCCTGCGCGACGAGGGGCTGGAGAAGCTGCGCGCGCAACTCAACGCCCAGGGCCTGGGGCCAGGGGAGGAGGCGCCACCGAAGCGCGGCGAGCTGCGCCGCCGACGCGCTGCCTCGGCCAGGCGTGGCCACCTCCTGGCCACGGGACAGATGCCGCTGCTGGCGCTGGCGGGGAGGGCGTAGCCGTGCCCGTCATCACCGCGAAGAAGCCGGGCACCTGCACGGCGGAGGGGTGCGGAGGCCGCATCCTTCGCGGGGAGCTGTGCTGGTACGAGGCTGCGGTGGGCATGCGCCACCTGGAAGCCGCGTGCCGAGGGTCGGACGGTGGGCGCCGGCCGAACCTCCGGGCCGGGAGGTGCCGGTGCGGCGCCCACGTGCCCCCGCGCGAGGGGCACCTCACCCTGCGCGGGGAGAAGTCCTTCCGGGGGCGGCGCCGGAAGGTGTGGGCGGTGAGCTGCGCGCGGTGCGCCCACATCGCCAACAACAGTCAGCCCTGAGAGGACTGCCTCTTCTTCAGTTCTTGCTTGGCCTCCTGCAGGAACTGAATGACGCGGTCCACTTGGTCGGCGGTGAGCTCAACAACTGCGCTGTCGCCCCTATAAGGATCCTCTTGATGAATCGAGATATTGCCGCCCTGGTTGATGAAAACCTCGACCCCGGCAGTGGCCTTAATCGACCACTTCCCATCCTCATCGCCCTGCTCGCGCTGTGTCATGCGGGACCTCCAATCTGGTGTCGCCGCAAGTCTACCGAGCGCATCCTCTCGGCGGGTACTGAGAACGCCACCTCTTACTCGGGGGACACTGTCCATCCATCCTTCAGCAAGGCCGCTCTCACCTGCTCTTCGGGCATCTCCTCGAGGAGCGTGATTCCTTTGTCGGTGTGCGCCTCGAAGTGTTGATGCTCGACGTCCCAGTACACCTCGATGATTCCGCCGTAACCCCGGCGGCTGTCTCCCACAGATAAGCCGTTGAACGGCGCGAACGGCAGTTCGATTTCTCGAATGAACGGCGAGTCGTCATCTCTGCTGGGATCCTCTGGGTCGGATGCGAAGGTGCTCAATACGACACGGAACGTCATGGCAGGCTCCTGGCGAAGTGGACCGGTGACACGTTACCTGCGGCGCGTCGAAGGGGCATCAGCCGTTCGCATCCGGCTCAGCATCATGTGGACCGTGTTGAGGCGGATGCCCGTCTCCTGGGCGACGAGCATGGGCTCGGCGCCCCTGCGCAGCAGCTCGCGGGCGAGGTTGGACAGCCGCCGCGCATCACGGGATTCAAGTCTCCCTGGTCCGCGCAGGCGGACGCCGATTTCTGCCGGCTGGCGTTGGCGGGTGCAGTTCATCGACGTGGCACCTCGTCTTGCCATGCCCGTCGCACCGCCCCGGAGTCCCGGCAGCCGGGGATGAGGCAGCCATTCCGCCCGGGCCAGTAGAGGCGCGGCAGCTCCTCGCCGGGGTGCAGGCCGCTGCGACACTCCAGTCGGCCAGCGTCACCCGGCACCAGCTCCACGCCGCACCCGGGGCAGCGACGAGCGGACTTCACGCCGTCACCTGCTTGGCGGCGTCCTCCGCTTCAATCAGTTGCTCGATATCCGCCATCATCTTCGCGACGTTGTCCGCCACGTCCCGCATGACGTCGTCAGGGATGAAGGTGCTGGGCGGCAGGTGGCCGTGCGCCTGCACCATGGCGGAGGCTGAGGCTTCGAGCGCGTTCGCCTGTCGGCGCGCGGCGTCCACCATCCCCAGGGCGATGTAGGCGATGACGGCGGGGTTGTCCTTGGTGATGGGGGCAGTGTTGACGTGGGAGGTCTGCTTCAGCGTCTTCGGCTCAAGGACGGCCAACTCCAGGACGTCGCCGGCGTCCAGGCGGAATCCTGGCGGGAGGCTTTCGAGGACAAGGGCGCCCGTGAACATGTCGATGGAAGTGACGACGGCATGCCCCTCGCGTCCACGAACCGCCACTGCGTCCCGGGGGTAGAAGCCTCCGCTCCCCCTCTCCTGGATGTGCACGTAGCACCAGTCCCGCAGCACGGTCGCCGACGTCACCGTCACCCGCGGGGCCTTCTCGTGGGTGTACACGGCAGTGCCGTCCTTCCCGTACATCAGGCTCCACACGAGGCCCTCGTTCGTCGGGTGCTTGCTGTAATCCGGAGGTGGCTCGCGGACGGCGTGCCGGTACACATGCTTCTTCTGCTGCTGCTTCTTGGCTGACTTCGTCATTCGTCGTGCTCCGCTGGTGGGCCGGACGCTTTGGCCCTGGTGGGGGTGAGTGCAGCTCCGGGCCGCGCGTGCTGGCCGGCCCGGGAGAGGACGGCAGGGCTACGCGGCGGCGAGCACCTCGGCGGGCTTCGGCTGGGGCGCGGACTCCTCGTCGTCGGTGGGCGGCGGGATGAACTCCAGGACGTCGCCCACCTGCACGACGAAGTCCTTGTCCCACTCCACGAAGAAGCCCGGCTCGTCGTCGAAGACGCTGGCGATGTGCCCAGTGGCGTTCGGCCGACTGGCGACGCGGATGCTCCAGTCCACCTCCACGTGCTCGGGAACGCGGTTCACCCCTAGGCAGAAGAGCGGCGAGGCCGGCCTGCCGTCCGTGGGCCACGCGAAGCTGACGTCCTTCACCACCACGGCGTCCTTCGGCGGCGCCTTGCTGGCGGACTCGGCGCGGAGTCGCTGGAGGGCGGCTGCCGCGCGGTTGGCCCACACCGGGTGGTGCAGGTCGGCGGTGGACTCGGGCAGTCCCTCCAGTGCCTTCTCCAGCGCGGCGACGGTGAGGCGCTGGTACTCGCGGAAGCCGCCGGGCCCGTCCAACTCGGACTCCAGTTGCCGGACGCTTCGCTCCGCCTTCTTCGTCGCGCGCCCCTGCTCGCGGAGCTTCTCGGTCTCCTCCTCGCGCACCTGCTCGACGAGGCGCAGCTGGTCCTTGAGGGCGCGCACCTGCTGGGTGAGTCCGTCCCGCTCCTTACGCAGCAGGCCCACCATGCCCTCGGCGATGGCCACGCGCTGGGAGCGCTCCTGCGTCGCCGCGCGCCAAGCCCCTCGTGCCGTCAGCGACAAGTCCTCCCACATGGGGACTATCGGCCCGCCGGGCTGGGCGTCGAAGGCCTCGCGGAGCGCCTCGTAGGCGCGGCGTGCCTCGGACGTGTCCTCGAGGATGAAGCGGAGGGTTGGCGTTTCCGTCTGCACTGCTTCCATGGGTGCTGCCTCCTGCCGGCACAGGGCCGGCGCTGGTGCTGCTGGGGGTGAAGGGGTTGGGCTGACGTCAGGTGAGCTTCAGGGGGCGTCCGCCGCAGGACAGGTGCGGCTTGTTGCCGGTGCCCTGGAGGGTGAACGCGAGCTCGCGGATGCGGCGCTCCAGCCGGCCGACGTTCTCCGCGGGCAGGCCTGCTTCGCGCCCGTCGAAGCGCGCCAGGAAGTCCTGCCGGTTGAGGTGGGTGGTGAGGACGGTGCGGCGCTGCTCGCGGTAGCGCGCGTCGAGGACGTCGTGCAGCAGGCCCAGGGCGACGTCGCCCAGCTTCTCGGCGCCGACGTCGTCCAGCACCAGCAGGCGGCAGCGGCGCATGTCCTCCAGTCGCTCGCGGCCGGCGTCGGTGAAGGCCGAGAGCCCCGCCAGCTCGGCGCCGGGGATGAAGAGGGGCCGGGGGCATCGGGCGCCCGCCCCCCGCGGCCTGGTTCCACGGGTAGTTCCGCGCGAAGTCGGCCAGGACGACAACGGCTGCTTGCGTCTTGCCTGCGTCGGGCTGCCCCATCAGCACCAGCCAGGGGAAGGGCATGGGCCCAGGCCTTGCGGGCTGGTGCGCGTCCGCCGGCAGCAGGGGCCGGGGCTGCGCCAGCCACAGCCGGACGGCCCGCAGCGGGGCGCGCGTCTCGTCCAGTGACGACAGCGCCCCGAGGTGCTTGGCGCCCACGCCCATGCGCCGCAGGTGGGCGACGACGTCCACGCGGCTACGCTGCTCTGCTTCGCGCTGGGCACGCGCGAGGGTTGCCGCGTACTCGGCGGCGGGAGCCATCCGGTACATGTCCCACCAGGTGTGGGCATGCTCGACGCCGCGGTGGGCGCGGGGCAGTCGGGTGGGCACAGCACCAGCGCGCGGCCCTGCAGCTCCAACTCGCGGTTCTGCTTGCGGGCGCCGTAGGCGAGGCGTCGTACCCGCTCGCGCAGGCTGGAGTGCATGGGGGCTTCGGCAGTCGTATCGGCTTCGCAGGACATGGCTTCACCAGGGCTGAGGGTTGTCGTCGTGCTTCGAGGCGGGGGCGGGGCCGGTGGACGCGCGGCGCGGCGCGCGCTCCTCGGGCGTGGCGTTGTCGTTCCAGCGCTGACGAGGGCGGAGAGGCTGTCGCAGCGCTGGCGGAAGACGGCGGTCACTCCGTGCCCCCAGCGCTCCAGCACCTCGCGCACGCCGCCGTCGCCAGCGAGGGCCATCAGCTTCCGGCAGGCGTCGTCGTCGCCGCGCTGCCAGCGGTACGGCTTGCCCTTGGCCGCGAGGAAGACGCGCTCCACGCCGTCTCGCAGGGACTCCGCTGGCGGGCCTGCGTCCAGGGGGCGCTCGAAGGGCAGTGTCCCGTCCGCGTGGTGGGCGGGGGCTGGCTCGGGAGGCGGAGGGCTGGCGGGAGCCGGTGCTTCGGGCTCGCTCGCCGACGCTGCCGGCGCGGGGGCCTCTCGCGCGCTCGCGCGCGCATCCCCCTCCTGCATCCTGCTTCCTGTCTCTTGTCTCTTGTCTCCTGTCTCCTGCTTCGGGTAACCCTTTGGCAAACCCTTTCCCAAAGCTTCCAGAAAGGGTTCCGGGAAGGCTTCCCGAAAGGCTTTCAGGAAGGCTTGCGGCGCGGCAAAAGTCTCATGAATCCCGTCCCTTAGAGCGTCGAGGGCTTCCAGCAGGAGGGGGCACTTGGGCAGCTCCCGCACCGCCCTCGCCCAGCCCTTCACGACGTTCGGATTGGCCGGCGGCTCCTGGTGAATGACGTCCGGAAGCCACAGCAAACCAGCCTTCCAATCAGCCTTCACGAAACCCTTCTCGAAGGCTTCCTGAAACGCTTCCCGGAACCCTTCCAGCGTCCAGCCCAACTCCTCCGCGATGGTGCTCTCGCGAATGGCGTACAGGCCGGGCACGCTGCCGGTGCTGGGGTTCGTCATGAGGTAGAGGACCAGGTGCTGGGCGCTCGGCGCTGGCGGGCTCAGCGCCAGGAAGCGCGGCTCACGCCACAAGCTGGTGGCCACCTTGCGGTAGCGCGCCGGGCCCATGGGGTTGCGCAGCTTCGGCTGTCGCGGACGTTTCGGTGTGCTCTCGCTGTCGGTGTCGGACATCGCGCAGGCAGTCATTGGCTCGGTTCAGCGGTGAAGGGTGCAGAGGTGCGGCAGGAGGGCGAGGGCGAGGGCCACCAGGGCGGCGCCGGCGAGGGCCGCCACGGCGAGGGGCCAGTGGCGGCTGGTGAATCGCGTGGTGCGCTTCGCCAGTCGGCGCACCCAGTGGCCGATGCGGCGCAGGCGCCACGTGCGCGACGGCGGGGTGAGGAGCGTTGGCAGTAGCTCGCTGGAGAGGGCGGCAGCCGCGAGCGTGCCGCGTCGGTGAGCGCGTCGCGCAGCTCTTCGGCCACCTCCTCCACCGAGGCCCTGTCCCCGAAGGGCCTCGCCACTTCCACCGCGAGGAACGGCCGCTCGCCGTGGCCGCCCGGCGACGTCACGATGCGCAGCTCCAAGGGGCACAAGGGCTGGGCGTCATCGCAGGCGGGGTCCGGCCACAACACGAGCGCTGGCCGTCCGGTGTGCTGGTGCCGCGCGATGTAGATGCGCCCCACCTCTGGTTTCGTGAGCAGTCGCGGGCCCAGGAGGTACGGCCCGAGCCGGTGCTGATGTGCCGAGGGCTTGCCCTGGTCCGGGCACCGCGGGGAACTCATCGCACGCCCCCACTCTGGCGCTGGCGCGGCAGACCCAACGTCAGCGCGTACCGGGCGAAGGCGTGCGCGGCGGACTGGATGGCGGCCAGCAGCTTCCGAGCCCAGACGCGGGCGGGCGGCGCCACCCGCGGCGCCGTGGGAACGGTGAGCAGGTGGTTGCGCAGCTCCGGCGTGAGGCTGGCGAGGACGGCCAGGTCTTGGGCGTCGGCGAGCAGCGCTTCGAGCTCGGCCAGGGCCAGCTCCGGGCTCACCTCGGCGCCGGGGGCGTGCTCGACTTCCAACGACCAGCCGCATGGGTCCGTGCTGGACGTCAGCACCACGCGCCAGGAAGCACGCGGCGCGTCGGCGCGGCCGGTGGGGACGACGAGCACCCCAGGCGCCTGGCGCTTCCCGGGGGGCGCCTGCGTGAGGCAGCGGTAGACGCGGCCCAGGTGCTCGGTGTCGCGGACGCGGTGGCCGATGAAGTAGGGCCAGCGGAGGGTGGACGCGGCCGACGTGGCCGTATTGGCGGTGGTGCGAGGCGCGAAGGGAATCATCATGACGTCACCCGGTGGGCATGACGGTGGAGGGGCTTGGCGCGGCGGCGGTCGCCGTCCAGGGTGGTGGCCTCACGCCACGCGAGGCTGGCGGAGGCGTCCCACGCGGACACGACCGGTCCGGAGGCGTCGAAGAGGGTGACGCGGTGGCCGGCGCCGCTGCGCAGCGATGTGCGCAGCAGCACGGCGGGGTGGGGCTGGGCGGCGCTCATCACGCCTGCCCCATTTCCGTGAGTTGGACTCGGCCGGCGCCGATGCACCAGAGGAGGTCTCGCTGCGTCTCGCTCAGGCCACGAATCTGTGCCTGCACGGCCGTCTCGTCCTGGGTCCAGTCCACCGGCAGATGGAGGAGTCCGGCCGCGAGCGCGAGGGCATGGGCGGCCTTCGTGAGAATCGGCGCGAGCGCGTTGCCGGAGACTTCGTGCGTGAGGCTGTATGCCTCAACATCGCCGCTGTTCGGGGGGCTGGCGGCGGCGATGGCGATGCCCCGCTCTCGGAACACGCACGGCAGCGTCGCCGGCCCCCTGTCAGTGGAGATGGTGACGGGGGGAAGTCCTGCCTGAAGCTTGAGCTTGGTGGGAACGAACATGGTGGGTCTCCGGTGGGATGGTTGAGGGAGCCCCGCTGGCGCGACTGCGCCAGCGGGGGGCAGTCGCTAGTTCCGGCTGGTCCGGGTCGGCACGCGGTCCGCCCACCTCATGTCGCCGCCGTGCGCGGAGCGGATGCCGTGGAACAGGTCCAGGGCGGCCTTGCGCACCTTGGCGTCGCGGCACGCCTTGGCATCGAGCTCCTTCTCGGCCCGCTCGATGTCGTCCTCGGCATCATCCCGGTCCCATGCGCCGGGCACTGCCCGGAAGAACGGGTGGTCCCAGTTCGCCTTCCGCCTCTCCAACTCCTCGGCGCGCTTCAAGAGGTCGGCCGCGCAGTCGAGGCGCAGGAATCGGTCCTCCAGGCATCGACGCACGCGCGGGTCCATGCCCTCCGCTCCGGCTTGCCGCGCGAGGCGCTCCGCCTCCTGGCGGCAGAAGTCGCGGGCGCTCTTGGGCACACCGGCGGGCCGGTTGTCCGCCAAGGGCGCCGGGGCTTGGAGTGCGGTGGCCCGCCGCTCGTCGCCATCCGAGGCCCAGATGCCGGGGCGCTCCGACGGGGGGAGGTATCGGCGGTCCTTCCCTCGAGGCACCTCCCGCCCGGTGGAGTCCACGTAGCCGGGCTGGCCCTCGTGGTAGGGATTGTCCTGCGCTGGGTTGTGACGCGGGGCCCGCGTCGGAGGCGGGGGCCGGACGGCGGTGCGTTCGTACTGCTCGGGGCCGGAGCAGGCGACAACGGATATGGCGCACAGCAACAGCAGCGTGAAACGCTTCAAGGTGGACTCCAGGCGTTGGGGGTTGACACTGCGTGGGACCCGGTCTGGGGTTCCGTGCCGGGTCAGGACGGCGCGACGGGCGTGTCAGTCCGTCGCGCTCGTCGGGCGCCCCCGCGCCTGCACCTTGTCGTCAGCCCGCTCGCGCTCGCGGCGCAGCTCCGAGGCTCGGAGCAGGCCGTTGAGCGCCGTCAACGCGCCGGTGAGCACCTCCGTGGGGATGGAGTCCTCGCCGGCGAGCTGCTCCTGGAGGCTCCACTGGCCTTCCTCGAAGGCGCGGAGGACGGCCAAGTCCTTCTCCATGCCCGCGAGGCGGCAGGGCATGCACCTCGCGCGTCCGAGGGCGTCGCACACGCACGGCGGCGCATCGCCCTGGCCGAGCGCACCCAGCACGCTCCGGCAGTCCACGGCGTCCAGCACCAGCGAGCGCCCTGGCTGGCGGCCACCTGCAGGGCGGCGTGCAGCACGGGCCCCACGGAGGCCGGGGCCCCGGGCTCCCGGGCGACGCGCAGCGGGGCCTTGGAGTGCCTCTTCGGGGCGCTCACCGGGCACCTCCAGTGATGCGCGCGGACCGCCGGGGCGCGGTGTCCTGGGGCTGGGACTCCCGTCCAGCGTCTGCGACGGCGCGGACCGCCGCGAGTGCCTTGTTGAAGGCGTCCAGCAATCCGAGCCAGCCCGCGCCGCGCACGGTGCCGGTGCCGTGGTCCACCTCCCAGTCCTCGCCGACACGGCGGAACTTCAGGGTGAACTCGGCCGGCAGGAGGCTGCGGCGGGGCTGGGAGACTACGTTACTACGCTCGAAATCTGGTCCATGGGCCTTGGAGGCACTTGGAGCGGCAGTTTCAGAGGGAAAGGAGGGGCCTTCGGCGTCGCTTCCCCCTGGGAGAGCGGCTGGAATGACCGCCTCCTGACTGCCCGGCCGCTTCCATGGCGGCCGGGCCCGGTGGCTTGCGCGCGCCGCGTCTATACTCCGCGCCCATCATGAAGAAGGACACGCTCAAGGCGCGCCTGCGTAAAACGCTGCGGTGGGACCTCTGGCTGACGCTGGGGCCCGCGCTCGTCATCGTCAGCATCGCGTTCGCCGTCACGTTCTACTTCGTCAAGCCCGCGCCGCCGAAGAAGCTCGTCATCGCCGCGGCCGGGGACGAAGGCGGCTTCCGGTACTTCGCGCGCAAGTATCAAGAGATTCTCGCGCAGCACGGCGTCACGGTGGAGATTCGGCCCACGGACGGCTCGCTCACCAGCATCAAGCTGCTGGAGGATGAGCGCTCGGGCGTGGACGTGGCCTTCGTCCAGAGCGGCACGTCCGACGCGTCGAAGGCGCCGCACATCGTGTCCCTGGGAAGTCTCTCCTACGTGCCGCTGTGGGTCTTCTACCGGGGCGAACCCATCACGGACCTGAACGCCTTGCAGGGCAAGCGCATCGTGGTGGGGCCCGACGAGAGTGGCACGCGCGCCCTGTCCACGAAGTTGCTGGAGGCCAACGGCGTGGGCGGCCCGTCCACGGTGTTGCTGAACCTGGGGCGCGACGAGGCCATTGAACAGCTCAAGCAGGGCAAGGTGGACGCCGTCTTCATCGTGTCGCCCGCGGAGTCCCCGCCCGTTCAGCGGCTCGCGCGGGTGCCGGGCATCAACCTCCTCAGCTTCTCGCGCGGCGAGGCCTACGTGCGCCGCTATCCCTACCTGTCCCGGCACGTGCTGCCGCGCGGAGTGCTCGACCTGGCCGCGGACGTGCCGGACCATGACGTGGTGCTGCTGGCGCCCACCGCGAACCTGGTGGCCACCGATGCGCTGCATCCCGCGCTGGCCTACCTCCTGATGCGCGCGGCCAGCGAGGTCCACGGCAAGGCCGGCATCCTGGACCGCACGGGCGAGTTCCCCGCGGCGCTCGAAGCGGGCTTCCCCTTCAGCAGCGAGGCGCGCCGGTACTACGAGTCCGGCGTTCCGCTCCTGCACCGTTACCTGCCGTTCTGGGCCGCCAACCTGGTGGACCGGCTCTGGGTGATGCTGGTGCCCTTCATCGCCGTCCTCGTACCGCTGGGCCGGCTGGCGCCGGCGCTCTACCAGTGGCGGGTGCGCTCGCGCATCTTCCGCTGGTATGCGCGGCTGAAGGAAATCGAGCTGCAAATGGAGGAGGGCCCGGGCCGGGAGATGCTGGACGACATGCTGCGGCGGCTCGATGAGGCCGAGCGTGAGGTGAACCGCATCCCCATGCCGCTGGCCTACGCGGAGAACCTCTACTTCTTCCGCGAGCACGTCGACGTGGTCCGCCGCCGGCTCGTTCGCCGCATCGCCGAATCCGCCGAGCCCGCGTCGGCCCAGGTGCACGCAGCGCACGAGAGCACTGGCTAGCCTGGGCCAGGGCGCTTCCGGGGCCCACCCGGAAGCGCTGGCGTCCGCGCCTCAGTCCGCCAGCGCGTGCAGGAGGTTGACGTAGCTGTCGGACCAGACGCGCCGGTCGAGCAGCTCGGGCGGCGCCTGCACCGGCTGGAAGGGCAGCTCCTTCGCGAGGCGGGCGGCGACGTCGCCCGTGGGGCTCATGGCGAACCAGACGCTCGGTGAGCGGCCGGAAGCCAGCTCCTCGGCGGTGAGGCGCTCTGGCTGACTGACGAGTCCCTGGACGCGCAGCTCCGTGCTCAAGCGGGTGAGGACGGGGACGAGGTCGAAGAGCCGGCTGGAGACGTGGAAGAGCAGCAGCCCCTGGGGCGCGAGCTTCCGCAGGTAGAGGGCCAGTGCCTCCTGGGTCAGCAGGTGCGTGGGGACGAAGTCGCTGGAGAACGCGTCGAGGATGATGACGTCGTACTCACCATCCCCGGCCTCCTCCAGGCGCAGCCGGGCATCACCAGCCAGGACGCGGAGCTTCGCCTGGCTGGAGCCGAGCAGGCTGAAGTGCTGCCGCGCCAGCCGCTCCACTTCCGGATCCAACTCGTAGAAGTCCCAGTGCTCGCCGGGGCGGCCATACGCGGCGAGGCTGCCGATGCCGAGCCCCACGACGGCCACGCGCTCGCTCGCGAAGCGCTCCGACTCCAGGACCCGGCCCACGGCCGAGCCCCGGTGGTAGTAGGAGAGTGGCTCGCCGCGTTCGTCGGGGTGGAGGTTCTCCACGCCATGGACGGTGCTGCCGTGCTGGAACAGCCGCAGTCCCTCCGCGTCCTTGACGGTGTAGAGGCCGTAGAAGGTGCGTGTGCCCTCGATGCGTCCTTTCGCGAGCAGCCACCCGGAGAGCACGAGCACCGCGATGACGAACACGGCGGCACCGCCCGACACGTAGGGGGCCAGCTTCGGGACGGGCTGCCCCTGGCGCCGGCGCATCGCGTCCCGTGCGGCCAGTCCGCCCAGCAGCAGCAGGCCGGTGATGCCATGGTCCAGGTAGGGCAGCGCCAGCGAGCCCAGCGTCAGGGGGACGACGAGCGCCAGCAGCAGCGTGCCCACCAGCCCGCCCAGGGAGACGTGGAAGTAGAACGAGCCCAGCAGGCGCGGGTCACCCGGGCGGCACCACACGAGGTTGCCGTGCATCAACAGGCAGCCGACCCACAGCACCGCGCTGTGCAGAACCAGGGAGGGCAGGGACGTCTGCGCGCGAGCCAGCGCGAAGAGCGCCGCGCCCGCGGCGATGGCGAGGCTCCCCAGCGCGAGCCGGTTCAGCCCCGTGGGCGTGGGCGGCCGCTTCGAGAAGCAGACGATGAGCGTGAGCAGGTACAGGGAGAGGGGCAGAATCCAGAGCAGCGGGATGGAGGCGTCCAGCGTGAGGACGTTGGTGACCGCCAGCAGCAAGGCATTGGCGCTGGCGGACAGCAGCAGCCAGGTGACGCGTGAGGCGAGCGGGGCGCGGGGCAACGGCTCCGCCCGGGGCGTGGGTTCGGCCGGGGTGCTTCCGCCAGCCACCGCCGGGCGGACCCGTTGGATGCACAGCAGCGCGACGAGGATGAACGCGCCGTAGCCCGCGTACCAGACGCGCAGCTGCTCCTGGAGGTCGAGCGCCGGCTCCACCAGGAAGGGGAAGGTGAGCATCGCCGTGAGCGCGCCCGCGTTGGAGGTGCCGTAGAGGAAGAAGGGGTCGGCCCGGGCGGGGTGCTCGGTCCGCGTGAACCACCCCTGGGCGACGACGCTCGTCGTCGACAGCGCGAGGAAGGGCCACCCCAGGGACAACGTCAGCGTCAGCAGGATGGCCGCCACGGGGTGCAGCTCGAAGGCGTGCAGCCGGAACGGGAGGACCACCGCCGCCAGCAGCACGAGGACCAGGTGCGCCCAGCGGTAGCGGCCCTGGTGCGCGGCCACGGCGACGCGGCTCGAGTAGAAGTAACCGAGCATCAGCACCGCCTGGTAGAACACCAGGCACGTCGTCCAGATGGCCGCGCTGCTCCCATAGGAGGGCAGCAGCAGCCGCGCGAGGATGAGCTCCACCTGGAAGAGCAGGAAGGAGCCGAGGAAGACCCAGAAGTGGAACAGCGCCCCCGTGAGCGCGTGGGTCGAGGCCTTCGGGGTGGAGGGTTCGGTCGTCAGGCTCGTACTCGGCGTGAATGTGTGGCCGTGTGGGCGGTGCGCGGCTCCAGGCGGCCCGAAAAAAAACGCAGCCGTGGCCTCAAGGTTTTCGGCGTCGCGCGTTTTGAATTTCGTAGTGGGGATGGGGAGGAAGCAAGCCCGGGGGGGCTGTTGCTTCCATGAGGGGATGGCGCGCCGGAGTCGGGCTGCGCAGTCATTGGGAGCACGTCGAGGGGGCGTGCTCCCAATGTTTTTTCTGGAGCTCTCGTCAGAGTTGCTCACGCGGCGGGGAGTGCGTCGGGGGGCGCGCTCCCCGCTGTGTTTTTTCGGGGGACGGCCCTGGCCGGGCCCGGTCTCCCGGGCGCCGGCCTGAGCCGCGAGGCTACTCGGCGTTGGACGAGGGGAGGACCTTGATGGGCTGACCGTCGTCGCCCGTGATGGTGGTGCCCTCGGTCTTCTGCTGCGCCGCCGTGGGCGTGCCCACCGCGAAGCTGAACACCCGCGACAGGTGCGTGCCCCGGAAGTCACCGCTGACGGTGACGATGAGGTGGGACTGGCCCTCACCCGGCGTGAAGCTCACGTCGAACTCCGACACGGCGTCCTGGACGAAGCTGCCGCCGGACACCGGGGTGGCGGCGCTCTTCACGTCCAGGCCATCCAAACCGGAGATGCGGACCTGGACGTCGGCGGCCGGCGCGTCGAAGCGCACGGAGACGCGGGCCTGGTCCTCACCCAGCTTCGCGTCCACCTTCACCGGCGCGCCGGCCTTCTGGGTGTCCACGCTTTCGTTGGGCGTGGGGTTCGACTTCGATGGGGAGGTGCAGGCCACCTGCGCCGTGAGCGCGAGGAGGCTGGACAGGGCTGCGATTGCCTTGAAGTTCATGTGCGCTCCGGAGTCACTGCGGCGTGATGGAGAGGGTGGGGAAGGGACTGTAGTTGCCGGCCGTCTCCTTGAAGCCGAACACCACCACGACGTACGTCGTGTCCGCCTGGGTGGGGATGGTGACGCTCTCCGAGCCGGTGTAGCCGACGTCGGACTGCCCCAGGCTCCTGCCCTGGCCATAGACTTCGATGCCCACGTCCTGCGCCGCGTGGCTCGCGGTGAGCGTCACCGTCTGGCCCGTGCCGGTGAACACGAAGTACTGGTTCTGCTCGCGCTTGTTGAAGTCGAGCCCGCCGACCAGCGGCACCTCGGTGGTGTACGGGATGCGCGGCACGTTGGTGTAGATGGCACGCAGCGGCGTGTCCCCATCCCCGAAGTCCGAGCTGATGGACCCGATGTTGTAGTGGGCCAGCAGCAGGTACACGTCCGCGGTGCTGACGCCGGGCTGGGCGATGAGGCCGTTGATGAACGAGCCGATGGTGGTCAGCGCGGGCGTCGACTTCTGCGGGCCGACGAGCACGTCGTAGAGGATGCCCAGGTCGTACGACACCAGGTCGTACGACTCGTTGGTGCCGGAGTCGTACAAGTCATAGAGCAGCCGGAAGACGCTCATCTCGGAGAAGGCGCCCTTGCGCGGGTCGTCCGGGGTGGCGGCGGGCTCGGTCTCCGCGTCGAAGCCGAACGCGGTCAGCGTCGAGCCGTTCCAGTACGTGTCGGCGTAGATGGGCTCCGGCAGCAGGATGCTGGCGAGCGCGTTGCCATAGCCCTCGCCGAAGGCGAGCCGGGGGTCCAGGATGTCACCGCCGGAGTGCGGCCCGCCCGGGCTGTCCGCGCGCGACAGGTTGGCCTCGAAGAAGTGCCCCCACTCGTGGACGATGACGTGGGCGTCGAACTCGTCGGTGTCGCCGCCTGCCTGGCCCAGCACGTAGATTTCGTTCTCCGTGAAGGAGAAGTGCGAGGTGCCGATGCGGCCCTGCGGCTTGCTGCCCGACTGGGGCACGTTGTTGGGGCTCCAGTTCACCTTGAGCAGCGGGAACTGGACCGGGCGCACCTCCATGAAGGCCCGTGACGCGGTGTACATGCTGTCCAGGATGGCGAAGGGCGCCGCGATGCGCCGGTTGGCGGTGTAGCTGGTGCCCGCCCAACCGTGGGTCGCGTGCAGGTCCTTGGTCGTCACCGACGTCGTGATGCTGTCGCCCACCGCCCAGATGGCGTTGTTGTCGGTGTTGTCCTCAATCTGGATTTCCGGCTCGGTCGTCTTGGCGAGCGCGACCACCGTCAGCGCGCCGCTGCCAGACGGCGTGTACGTCACCGTGTAGCGGCCCTCCTGGTCCGTCGTTCCGTCGACGAGCACCCGCGTGCCCTGCCGCACCTGGATGACGGCGTTGCGCACGGGCCGCACGGAGGTCTGGGCGAAGTCCAGCGTCCCTCGCCGCGTGGAGGGAGAGTAGACGGCCGGGACGAAGTCATACGTCACCTTGCCGCTGAGGGTGACCGGGTCCCCCGGGGGACCGTTGCCACCATCATCATCGTCGTCGTCATCACCGGGACACGCAGTTGTCAGCGCCAGGGTGAATGCGAGCGCCAGCACCCTGCGGGTGAGGCGTCGGATCGGCTTGCGAGTCACGTCCATTCGGTTCTCTCCCCCTTGCCACTCGCGCATTCGAGGGCAGGCGGAGCATTGTCGACAAGTCCGCGGCCAACTTCAAACGCACAGTGGCCGCGGACCCGACTCGCTGGATGTCAACTCAAGGCAGCGGTCCATCCACCAGGCGGAGCACGTCCGCCAGCACGCCAGCCGCCGTCACCGCCGCGCCCGCGCCGTAGCCGCGAATCACCAGGGGGGTGGGGCTGTAGCGCTCCGAGGTGAAGCTGAGCGCGTTCTCTCCGCCCTTCACCGCCGCCAGCGGATGCGCCAGGGGCACCGGCACGAGCCCGACGGAGCAGCCGTCCTCCGTGACGCTGCCCAGGTAGCGCAGCACCTTGCCCTCCTTGCGGAGCGCCTCCACGCGGCGCTGGAAGGTGGCGTCCACCTGGGGGAGCCGGGCGAGGAAGTCATCCAGCGGCCCGGTGGCGTCGAAGTCCGAGGGCAGCAGCGAGTCCAGCGTCACCTGCTCCAGCTCCAAGGTGCGGCCCATTTCGCGCGCGAGGATGAGCACCTTGCGCGCCACGTCCGTGCCGTGAAGGTCGTCGCGCGGGTCTGGCTCCGTGAAGCGCTTCTCCATGGCGGTGCCCACTGCCTGCGACAGGGGGACGCCTTCCTCCGTCAGGCCCAGGATGAACGACAGCGAG
Organism: Myxococcus sp. 1LA; assembly: GCA_046520405.1. GTDB lineage: Bacteria > Myxococcota > Myxococcia > Myxococcales > Myxococcaceae > Myxococcus. The sequence goes on along the minus strand of JBKGHI010000084.1, from coordinate 14,342 downwards.
CCGGAGAGGATGCCCTCCACGCGCAGCACCCGGTCACCGGTGCGCAGCATGTTCTTCAGCGTGTCGATGACGGGCAGCGCCGCGCCCACGTTCGTCTCGTAGAGGAAGCGCCGCTGGTGACGGGAGGCCGTCTCGCGCAGCTTGCGGTAGTGGCTCCACGGCCCGGCGTTGGCCTTCTTGTTGGCGGTCACGACATGGAGCCCCGCCTCCATCAGCGACGGGTAGGCCTGGGCGATGTCCTCGCTGCTGGTGCAGTCCACGAAGACGGGCCGGCCGGGCCGCTTGGCGCGGGCCCAGTCCCGGAAGGCGTCCAGGGGCGCGCCGTCACTGCCGGCCGACAGCCGCTGCTTCCAGTCCTCCAGGGGGAGGCCCTCGCTCGCCGTGACGAAGCGCTTGCTGTTGGCGATGACGCAGACGCGCAAATCCAGGCCGTGCGCGCGCAGCTTGGGGGCCTGCTGGTGGACCTGCTTGAGCAGCTCGCCGCCCACGCTGCCCACGCCGGCCAGCAGCAGCTCCACCACCTCCGTGGTGCCGAAGCAACGCCCGTGGACGTGCGCCAGGGCACGAGGACCGTCCGCCTCCGTGATGACGGCGGAGATGCTGCGCTCGCTGGAGCCCTGGGCGATGGCGGCGATGCTGCAACCCACGTCCGCCAGCGCGCTGAAGAAGGTGCCCGCCACGCCCACGCGGTGGCGCATGCCGTCACCAACGATGCTGAGCACCGCGAGCCCGCGCTGCTGTTCGATGGTGTCCACCTTGCCCGCCGCGCGCTCCATCTCGAACGCGGCCTGCAGGGCCTGAACCGCGCGCTCCGCGTCCGCCTGCTGGACGCAGAAGCTGATGGAGCACTCGCTGGAGCCCTGGGTGATGAGCACCACGGAGATGCTGGCGTGGGCCATGGCCTCGAAGACGCGGGCGGCGGTGCCCGGGACGCCCTTGAGGCCCGCGCCGGCCAGGTTCACCAGCGCGATGCCGGGGAGGAAGGAGAGGCCACGCACCGGGTGCTCGGGCGGCGAGGCGTCGTCGGTGACGCGGGTGCCCGGGTGCTCGGGGCGGAAGCTGTTGCAGACGCGCACGGGGATGCCGCGCTCACGTGCCGGCGCAATCGTCTTGGGGTGGAGCACCTTGGCGCCGAAGTAGGCCAGCTCCATGGCCTCCTCGAAGCTCACCTCCGGCAGCGGGAAGGCCTCCGGCACCAGGCGCGGGTCCGCGCTGAAGATGCCGTCCACGTCCGTCCAGATTTCCAGCAGCTCCGCGTCCAGCGCGGCCGCCGCCAGCGCCGCCGAGTAGTCCGAGCCGCCCCGGCCCAGGCACATCGTCTTGCCCCGGGCGTCACCGCCGAAGAAGCCCGGCATCAGCAGCAGGCCCGGGCCGCTGGACTCGCGCAGCGGGGCGAAGCGCGCCCGGCTCTCCTCCTGGAGCGGCGTGGCCTGGAGCGGGTCCCCCGCGCAGAGGATGACGTCCCGTGGCTCCACCGCGTGCGGCGCCAGTCCGCGCGCGTGCATCAGCGCGCCCAGAATCAGGCACGAGGCGCGCTCACCCAGGCCGGACAGGTGCGCGAGCACGGAGGGCGAACACTCCCGCAGCAGCCCCACGCCCTGCAGCAGGCCCCTCAGCTCCGTGGCCAACGTGGACAGGCCCTCCTCCAGTGAGCGCAGCCGGGTTTCTCCCAGCTCCGCCGCCAGCTCGCGGACGATGCCTCGGTGGACGTCCTCGAAGCGGCCGTGGAGCGACTCCACCGGCTGACCCTCCTGCGCGGCGCGGGCCGCGTCCACCAGGAGGTTGGTGATGCCGGACACGGCCGAGGCCACCACCATCACCCGCGTCTCCTGGCGCGCCGCCGCGGCCAGGTCCGCCACGCCGCGCATCCGCTCGGCGGTGCCCACGCTCGTTCCGCCGAATTTCATCACCCTCATGAGCGCACCTCCCCCTGGAAGGCGGCGAGGCGGGGCGGCTGCTTCGGCGATGTCGTCTGCGAGGAGGGCTGCATGTCGGGGCTCCTACGGCATGTGAAAACAAAAAAGCCCCGCGCCGGAGAGCGCGGGGCCGAGCTGGAAACGAGGTGTTTCCGAAGCTAGACCACCCGCGCCCGGCGGGAAGTCGTGGTGGTCGTCGTAGTCGTGGTGGTGGTCAGGACGGTCGTCACGGCAGGCGTGCGAGCGGGGAACACCGTTCCCTCGCGCTGCACCTGGTGGCCGTCGACGCCGTTCATGAAGGGAAGGCTGGCCGAATTTGCCGCGCCAAGTCAAGCAGGGGACCCGGCAGGTCCATGCATGACGGGGAAGGGCTCGTGGAGGTGAACGCGAGCCCTCCCCAGGGTTCAGCTTGCCAGGCGGACGACCAACTGGGTGAGGCCGTAGACCACCACCGCCGTGAGGGCGGCGGCCGGAATGGTGAACACCCAGGCCCAGATGATGCGGCCGGCGACGCCCCACTTCACCGCGCGCCAGCCGCGGGTGGCGCCCACGCCGACGATGGCGCCGGTGATGGTGTGCGTGGTGGACACCGGGATGCCCAGGTGGGCCAGCGCGATGATGGTGACGCCGCCGCCCGTCTCCGCGGCGAAGCCGCCGATGGGCGCCAGCTTGGTGAGGCTGTGGCCCATGGTGCGCACGATGCGCCACCCGCCGAAGAAGGTCCCCAGGGAGATGGCCGCGTGGCAGGAGATGATCATCCACCAGTCGATGTGGAACGGCCGGTCCTTCCAGATGGTGCCGAAGAGCACCACCGCGATGATGCCCATCACCTTCTGCGCGTCATTGGTGCCGTGGCTGTAGGAGAAGATGGCGGACGACACGAGCTGCAGCCGCCGGAACCACGAGTCCACCTTCAGCGGCGTCTGGCGGTGCACCGTCCACGTGCTGAGCACCATCAGCCCGATGCCCAGCGTCATGCCGATGAGCGGGGACAGCACGATGAAGGCGGCAATCTTCGCGATGCCCGAGCCGACCAGGCCCGCGAAGCCGAGCACCGGCAGCGTGGCGCCAATCATGCCGCCGGCCAGCGCGTGCGACGACGAGGAGGGCAGGCCCCACCACCACGTCAGCAGGTTCCAGACGATGGCGCCCATGAGGGCGGAGAAGATGACGGCGAGCACCGCGCTGGGGCCCTGGGCCCGGAGCATCTCGAAGTTGATGATGCCCTTGCCCATGGTGTTGGCCACGTGGACGCCCCCGCCAAAGGCCGCCACGAAGTTGAAGAAGGCGGCCCAGGCCACGGCCAGGTTGGGGGACAGCACTCGGGTGGACACCACGGTGGCGATGGAGTTCGCCGCGTCGTGGAATCCATTGATGAAATCGAAGATGAGTGCGACCGCGACGATGAGGATGACAGCGGCGAGTAGCATTTAGCTGTGCTCCAGCACCACGCCTTCGATGACGTTGGCCACCGACTGGCACTTGTCGGTGGCGGTCTCGATGAAGTCGTAAATCTCCTTCCACTTGATGATGAGCAGCGTGTCCGCGCCGCTCTTGAAGAGCCGGCCGACACCCGCGCGCAGGGCTTCATCCGCCTGCGTCTCCAGGCGCTTGATTTCCTTGCACCCGGCCAGAATCTGCTCCGGCTTCTTGATGAGCCGGAGCGCTGCCACGACCTCCTGCACCTTCTGCGCGGACAACACCAGCAGGCGCGCCAGCTCCGTGGCGTCCGGCAGGCTCGCCGGGATTTCGTAGTAGTGCAGCCGGGCGGCGGCGGCGTTGGTCAAATCCAACACGTCGTCGATGCGGGAGAGCAGCGTGTGAATCTGCCCCCGGTCGAACGGGGTGATGAACTGCTGGTGCAAGCGGTTGAAGGCGGTGTGGGTGACCTCGTCCCCACGGTGCTCCACGTCCTTGAGCGCCTGGACCCGCGTGGCGACGTCGCGGTAGTCGCTGAGCAGCTCATAGAGCATCTTCGCGCCTTCGACGGTGACGGCACATTGCGCATCGAAGTCGTCGAAGAACTCGTCCGACTTCGGCATCAGCTTCTCGAGCATCCGTCCCTCCAAGTCGCCTGGGGGCAGGCGACGCCGCGCCCGTGACTACCCTAAGTGGAGAGAATCTCCAGCCTTCCTTTCTACTTGCCTGTGGCTCCCACTCTCGCTAGGGCGCGCCCGCCGGGGCCAGGGGGGAGCCAGGGCCCGCCCTCTGGCTGGCGGGCCGGCCGCTCAGACGACCACGACAATCTTTCCGAAGTGGGCGCCGGACTCCATGTATCGCAGGGCCTCGCGCGCCTGCTCGAAGGGGAAGCTCCGGTCGATGACGGGCTTGAGCCGGTGCTGGGTGATGAGGCGGTTCATGTCCTCGAACATGGCCCGGCTGCCCACATACGTCCGCTGGACGTCGAGCTTCTTGGGCTCCACCAGGGCGGGGTCCGGCTTGGCGAAGCCGCCGCTGAGCATGCCGATGAGGGAGATGTGGCCTCCGGGCTTCGTGGCCCGGACGGAGCGGGGGAAGGTCTCCTCGCCGGCCACCTCCAGGACGTGGTCCACGCCCTGGCCGCCGGTGAGCGCCAGCACCTGCTCCTCCCAGTCAGGGTGCTTCTTGTAGTTGATGGTGCCGTCCGCACCCAGCGTCCGGGCGTGCTCCAGCTTCGCGTCCTGGCTGGAGGTGATGATGACTCGCGCCCCCAGGGCCTTGGCCAGTTGGAGCGCGAAGATGGACACGCCGCCGGTGCCCTGTGCCAGCACCGTCTGCCCTGCCTGGAGCCGGCCTTCGGAGACCAGCGCGTTCCAGGCCGTGACGGCCGCGCAGGGGAGCGTGGCGCCTTCCTCGAAGGACAGGTGGTCCGGGAGGAGCACGAGCCCCTCCGCGTCCACGACGACGTACTCCGCCAGCATGCCGTTCACGCTGCCGCCCAGGGCGTTCTGCGTCTTCTCCGGCGTGGGCGCGCCGTCCGTCCACGTCTGGAAGAAGGTGGCGGCCACGCGGTCCCCCGGCGTCACGCGCGAGACGCCCTCGCCCACGGCCACGACTTCGCCCGCGCCGTCCGACACGGGGATGAGGGAGGCCGGGCGCGCGCCTGGATAGCGGCCCAGGGCGATGTAGAGGTCCCGGTAGTTGAGGGACACCGCGCGCACCCGGACCAGGGCCTGGCCCGGGCCCGGGCCCTGCGTGGGCTCCGGCCGTTCCACCTGCACCCACGCGTCGGCGCTCCCTACCTGCTGCAGTTCGTAAGCTCTCATGCGGGCATCACTATCCACGGACGGTCAGGGCCGCCAGGCAAGCGAGGCGGGAAGGGCTCGCCGGCCGGTTGGATTTGCCGTGAGTGAAATGTTTCGCTCTGTGCGCCTGCCCGTCGTCCTGGGGAGCGGGGCGGCAAAGAGGTGGGCAGGGGCGGCAAACCCGGCTACATGCTGGCGGCAGGGGAGCGGCCTGCTGAACGGGACGCTCCGGCCGCCGCCCCGGGTTCTCGCATGATGCCGACTTCTCCCACGCCGCTGTCCGTCGCGCCAATGATGGACTGGACGGACCGCAACTGCCGGTACTTCCACCGCCTGCTCAGCCGCCACACGCTGCTGTACACGGAGATGGTGACCACGGGCGCCGTCCTGCACGGGGACCGGGAGCGGCTCCTGGGCTACGACGCCGCGGAGCACCCGGTGGCGCTCCAACTCGGCGGCTCGGAGCCCGCGGCGCTCGCCGAGTCGGCCCGGATTGGCGAGCAGTGGGGCTACGACGAAATCAACCTCAACGTCGGCTGCCCCAGCGACCGCGTCCAGTCGGGCCGCTTCGGCGCCTGCCTGATGGCGGAGCCGGACCTGGTGGCGCGGCTGGTGGTGGCCATGCGGGAGGCGGTGAGCATCCCGGTGACGGTGAAGTCGCGCATCGCCATTGATGACCTGGAGGAGTGGCCCACGCTGGAGGGCTTCATCCGGAAGGTGTCCGCCGCGGGCTGCACCCGCTTCATCGTGCACGCGCGCAAGGCGTGGCTCCAGGGGCTGAGCCCCAGGGAGAACCGCGATGTCCCGCCGCTGCGCTACGACCTGGTCCACCGGCTCAAGGCGGAGTTCCCCCACCTGGACATCAGCATCAACGGCGGCATCAAGACGCTGGACGCCGCCGCGGAGCAGCTTCGCCACGTGGACGGGGTGATGATGGGGCGCGCGCCCTATGAGAACCCGTACCTGCTGGCGGAGGCGGACCGCCGCTTCTTCGGTGCCACCACGCCGGTGCCGCAGCGGCACGAAGTCGTCGAGGCCATGCTGCCGTACATCGAGAAGGCCATGCTTCGCGGCGCGCCGCTGGGCGCCATCACCCGGCACATGCTGGGGCTCTTCCAGGGGCTCCCTGGCGCGCGCGCGTGGCGGCGGCACCTGAGCGAGAATGCTCACAAGCCGGGCGCGGGCCCGGACGTCGTCGTGGCGGCGCTGGCGAAGGTGCGGCGCGAGCCCGAAGCCGACGTGGCCGCCTGAGCGGAGCGGCAGAACCCCCTGACACCAGAGGGAACCGCAGGCCGGGACAACCCTCCCCAGGGCCGGCATGCGATTCCCTCTGGCTCACGCCCTTGCGCGAAGTCCGCGTCCTCCGGGGCGTTCCGGTGCCCCAGGTGTTCCCAGACGCCGCTCCAAGCCGGCGTCTTCACCTGGGCGCCTGACATGCCCCGAGGCGCGGCGCTCCGCCTCCACGCCCCTGCCCATCCGGGTGCATCACGCCCGGACGTGCACGCTGGGCCGAAACCGTCGCGTGCATGGACAGGGTTGTCGCATCCCGGATGCGGGCGCGCCGTCATGGTTTGCGCATGGTTCCTTCACGAAGCGCGTCCCGCAGCGCGGGCGGGTCGCCGACGCGGAAGGCGGCGAGGCCCGACTCGAAGTCGGCGCGTGCACCGGCCAGGTCGCCCAGTCGCGTGCGCACGACCCCGCGCGCGTGCAGCAGCTCCGGATCCACCTCGTCACCTGACTGAGCCACGAGCGCCAGGGTGAGGTCTTCCTCCGCGTCGGCCAGCCGCCCCAACCGGGCCCGCGCGGCAGCGCGTTGCTGGAGCAGCCACGGGTTGCCCGGGGCCTCCTCAATCGCGAGCGTCCAGTCACGCTCCGCCGCCTCGTCGCGGCCCAGCGCCTCCAGGGCCTCGGCGCGCTTCATGTGCAGCACCAGCGCCTTGCGGTAGCCCGAGGCGACGAGCGCGTCGAAGTCCGCCACGGCCTCTTCATGGCGGCGCAGACGGCACAGGGCCAGCGCGCGATACAGGCGGCTGGTGAGGTGTCCGGGCGCCAGCGTCAACACGCGCTCGTACCACTCCAGCGCCTCGGCGGGGACGCCGCCCCAGATGGCCAGCGTCTGCGCCACCTCCAGCAGCACGCGGGCCTGACGGGGATGTGCCTCCGCCAGCGTCCGCGCGAGCGTGAGCGCGGAGGCGTACCGTCCGCTGCGTCGCAGGCGGTCCACCTCCCGGAGCTGGGCAGCCAGCTCCGGGGGACAGGGTTCGCGGCCGTGGCGCTCCACCTCAGCCGTTCTGGGGGAAGGCGCGCGTCGCCGCGTCGTAGTCCGCCCACCAGCCTTGGAGGACCTTCATGTCCGTGGCGCGCGGCTCGTCGCCAGGGCCCGCCATGTCCAGGTAGGCGTGCAGCAGCGGCCGGAAGTAGGGGTGCGCGCAGCGGTCGATGATGTCCTGGGCGCGCCGCTTCGGCGAGCGGATGTCCATGTTGAGCGCGTAGCCCTGCTCGGTGACGACGCACTTGATGTCGTGCTCGGTGTGGTCGATGTGCCGCACGTACGGCATGACACAGCTCACCGTGCGCCCATCCTTCAGCCGGCGCGTGGACGGCGTGTGGACGATGCTCAGGTACGCGTTGCGGAAGAAGTCACCCGAGCCGCCCAGGCCGTTGACGATGCGCGAGCCGTCGATGTGCGTGGAGTTGACGTGCCCGTAGATGTCCACCTCGATGGGGGTGTTCATCGCGATGACGAAGAGGCGCGAGATGATTTCCGGGCTGTTGGACAGCCACATGGGCCGCAGCACCAGCCGGTCCTTGCTGCGCTCGAACATGTCGAGGAAGCGCTGGCGGCCCTCGGCGGAGAAGGACACCGCGGTGGCGGACGCGTATTCGAACTTCTGGTCATCCTCCACGTAGCGCAGCATTCCGTCCTGGAAGACCTCGGTCCAGAAGCGGATTTTCTGGAAGGGCGAGTCGTAGAGCTGGCCGATGATGGCGTTGGCCACGTTGCCCACGCCGGACTGGATGGGCGGCAGGCGCTTGCCCCACTGGTACTGCTCGCGGCAGCGCAGCAGGAAGTCGATGACGTGCTCCGCGATGCGCCTGGCGGTGTCATCCGCCGCCTTGAAGGGCACCGGGTGGTCGGGCGTGCGGGACTCCACCACCGCCACCACCTTGCTCAGGTCGAACTCCACGTAGGGGTTGCCGATGCGGTCCCTCACGTTCACCAGCGGCAGCGGCCAGCCCACGTGTGGATGGACGGCGGGCAGGACGATGTCGTGGAAGCCCGTGTAGTCCGGCCCGGAGGTGTTGACCTCGAGCACGATTTTCTTCGCGCGGGCCAGCGCCTCCGCGCTGATGCCCACCGACGACGTGAGGACGACGCTTCCGTTCTTCCGGATGCGCGACACCTCGACGACGGCCACGTCGATATCGCCGTAGAAGCCGTACATCAGGTTGCGCGCGAAGGCGGACAGGTGGACGTCCGTGAAGTCCATCTCCCCGGCGTGGATGCGGCGCCGCGAGGCGGCCGAGGACATGTAGGGGCCGCGCTTGGCGATGAAGGGCGCCAGGGGGCCCTCCACGTCCTCGGACAGCGACGCGCCCGACAGCAGGGTGATGCGGGCGTCCGGCGACGTCTGGGAGAAGTGCCAGGCGAGCGCGGGAAGGAAGGTCTTCGGCTCCCCGGACTTGGTGAAGCCACTGATGGCCACGGTGCTGCCGTGGGCCACGTGCTTCACCGCTTCTTCGACGGGGACGACCTTCGCCAGCAACTCGGCGTTCTCGATGCGGTCCTTCAGCGTACTCGTCACGGTCATTCCTGGGAGGTGAATGCTGTGGGGGTTCGGGTGTAACACACCGCGTCTTCCCCAGGGCCACGGTGTTCATCGGGAACAGATGAGCAGGCAGGCGTGTTGGTGTGCCCGCGATTCCGTCCCCCGGTTCGCGGCGCGATGCCGTTAGGCTGCGCCCGTCTTCAAGCCCCCTTTCCTCGGGAGACACCCTCTACATGCGTAAGCTCTTCTTCGCTGGCGCGGGCATGGCCGTTCTCGTGTCCGCCGGCTGTGCGACGACCTCGCAGGAGTCCCAGACCATGGCCACCGCGCCTCAGAACACCGCCCCCGCCGCGCCGGCTGCTCCGGCGCAGGCCAACCCGCTGCTCGCGAAGTGGGCGGGGCCTCACGGAGGCGTGCCGCCGTTCGACCAGGTGAAGGTGGAGTCCTTCAAGCCGGCGCTCGAGGCCGCGATTGAGAAGACGCGCGGCGAACTGGCGGCCATCGCCAACGACACCGCGGCGCCCACGTTCGAGAACACCATCGTCGCGCTGGAGTCCGCCGGCAAGACGCAGGGCGACGTGGAGACGCTCTACGGCATCTGGAGCTCGTCCATGAGCGGGCCGGAGTTCCAGGCGCTGGAGCGGGAGATGGCGCCGAAGCTGGCCGCCTTCGACGACGAAATCTTCCAGAACGAGGCGCTCTTCCGCCGCATCGAGGCGGTGTACCAGTCGCCCGACAAGGCGAAGCTGACGCCCGAGCAGCAGCGCCTCACCTGGCTGCACTACACGCGCTTCGTCCGCTCCGGCGCGAAGCTGGACGCGGCGGCCAAGCAGAAGCTGGCGGCCATCAACCAGCGGCTGGCGTCGCTCTACACGAACTTCAGCCAGAACGTGCTCGCGGACGAGGAGGGCTACACCGTCGTCCTGGAGTCCGAGGCGGACCTGGCGGGCCTGCCGGACTCCGTGCGCGCGGGCGCCGCCGCCGCGGCCGAGTCGCGCGGCCAGAAGGGCAAGTGGGTCATCACCAACACGCGCTCCTCCATGGAGCCGTTCCTGACGTACTCGTCGCGGCGCGACCTGCGCGAGAAGGTGTGGCGCAACTACGTCAACCGCGGTGACAACGGCGACGCGCGCGACAACAACGCCATCATCGGCGAAATCCTGAAGCTGCGCGCCGAGCGCGCCACGCTGCTGGGCTACAAGACGCACGCGCACTGGCGGCTGGAGAACGCCATGGCCCGCACGCCCGAGCGCGCCATGGAGCTGATGGAGGCCGTCTGGAAGCCCGCCGTGGCCCGCGTCCACGAAGAGGTCGCGGACATGCAGAAGGTGGCCAACAAGGAGGGCGCGAAGTTCAAGATCGAGCCCTGGGACTACCGCTACTACGCGGAGAAGGTCCGCAAGGCGAAGTACGACCTGGACCAGAACGAGGTGAAGCCCTACCTCCAGTTGGAGAAGCTGCGCGAGGGCATGTTCTGGGTGGCCGGTGAGCTGTTCGGCTTCTCCTTCTCGCCCGTGACGGACGTGCCGGTGTTCCACCCCGACGTGCGCGTCTGGGAGGTGAAGGACCAGGCCAGCGGGCGTCACGTGGGCCTGTGGTACTTCGACCCCTACGCGCGCAAGGGCAAGCGCTCCGGCGCGTGGATGAACGCGTACCGCAGCCAGGAGCGGTTCCGGGGGGAAGTCACCACCATCGTCTCCAACAACTCCAACTTCGTGAAGGGCCAGCCCGGCGAGCCCGTCCTCATCAGCTGGGAGGACGCCTCCACGCTGTTCCACGAGTTCGGCCACGCGCTGCACGGCCTCAGCTCCAACGTGACGTACCCGTCGCTGGCCGGCACGGCGGTGGCGCGCGACTACGTGGAGTTCCCCTCGCAGCTCCTGGAGCACTGGCTGTCCACGCCCGAGGTGCTGAACACCTACGCGCTGCACTACCAGACGGGGAAGCCCATTCCCCAGGCGCTGGTGGACCGCATCGAGAAGGCCGCGACGTTCAATCAGGGCTTCGGGACGGTGGAGTACCTGTCCAGCGCGCTGGTGGACATGAAGCTGCACCTGGCGGGCGCCACGCCCATTGACGCGGACGCCTTCGAGCGCGACACGCTGAACGCGCTGGGCATGCCGAAGGAAATCGTGATGCGGCACCGCACGCCGCAGTTCGGCCACGTCTTCGCGGGCGACGGGTACTCGGCGGGCTACTACAGCTACCTGTGGTCCGACACGCTGACGGCGGACGCCTACGAGCGCTTCACGGAAGGCAAGGGCGCCTACGACAAGGACGTCGCCGCGCTCTTGCGCAAGCACGTCTTCTCCGTGGGCAACACGCTGGACCCGGCGGACGCGTACCGCGCCTTCCGGGGCCGCGAGGCCGGCATCCAGGCGCTGATGCGCAAGCGCGGCTTCCCGGTGCCCGCCGCGCCGAAGAACGCCGCGAAGTAGCCGCCCGGTGACGGGCCCGGGCTACCCCTCCAGCGGGAAGAAGTGGCTGAAGGGGCCCGGGCCCTGTCCCAGGGGCAGGGGGTGCTCCAGCGCGGCGGTGACGTAGTGCTTCGCGCGCCGGGTGGCCTCCAGCGGCGGCTGTCCCAACGCCAGGTGCGCGGCGATGGCCGCCGACAGGGTGCAGCCGGTGCCGTGGGTGTTGCGCGTGTCCACCGCGCGCAGGTGCAGCGTCTCCAGGCGCTCGCCGTCGAACCAGACGTCGGTGCCGCGCAGCGCGCCCGTCATGCCGCCGCCCTTCACCAGCACGGCCTGGGGGCCGAGCCGGTGGATGCGGCGCGCGGCCTCCTGCATGTCCTCCAGCGTCTCCAGCGTCATTCCGGCGAGCAGCTCCGCTTCATGCCGGTTGGGCGTGGCCACCGTGGCCAGGGGCAGCAGCAGCTCCTTGAGCGCGCCCACGGCCGCGTCGTCGATGAGGCGCGCGCCGGCGCGGGACACCATGACGGGGTCCACCACCAACGGGCCCAGGCCCAGGGCGCGCAGGCGCTGCGCCACGGTGGTGATGATGGCCGGGTTGACGAGCATGCCCGTCTTCACCGCGCCCGCGCCGATGTCGGACGCCACGGCGTCGATTTGCGCGGCGACGGCTTCGGGGGGGAGCACGTCCACGCGGGTGACGCCCCGCGTGTTCTGCGCGGTGATGGCCGTCAGGGCGCTGGTGCCATGGACGCGGTGGAAGGCGAAGGTGCTCAGGTCGGCCTGGATGCCGGCGCCGCCGCCGCTGTCGGAGCCGGCGATGGTGAGCGCGGTGGCCACGGACTTCGAAGTCTCCATGGCCGGCATGGTGCGGGAGCGGACGCTCCGCCGCCAGTGCTTCCAGCGCTCACGGGTCCAGGAAGGCGTGTTTCACCGCGTCCATCAGCGGGTCCCTGTGGCCATTCCTGGGCTGGAGGAAGTGCCCCTGGCTGAGGGTCCAGACCATGGCGCCGCCCAGGTTCTTCTCGCGCGCGTACTGGCCCTTGAGCGCGATGGAGCGCGGGTCCTCGTAGGAGACGTAGTTGCACAGCCCCGGGCCGTGGCCGGTGGGGAAGGACAGGTAGGGCACCTGGGCCACGTCGTCCCAACGGCTGGCGTCCGCACGGTAGTAGTGCGTCATGATGTTGGTGTAGCTCATGAAGTTGTCGCTCTGGCCCTCGAAGACGCCTTCGCGGCCATCCAGTGGCGTGTTCGGCTCCGTCACGCCGCCCCAGCACGTCCCGAAGAAGCCGATGCCCACGCCCAGCCGCCCCGCCGGGACGCCCGCCTCCAGGTAGCCCTCCACGGAGTACGAGACGGAGGTGGGGTGGAACTGCGAGTGGCCGTAGAGCGGACTGGAGTGCCAGCTCTCCCAGCCGCCCCAGTGGCCGCTCATCTTGTAGGACATGATGTTGAGCTGGTCCACGCGCGCCGCCAGCTTCTGCATGAAGTCCGCGCGGTGGCGGCTCATGGGGAAGTTGGAGTTCAGCCAGTCCACCGGCACCGTGAGGAGGATGTCCGGCCGCGCGGCGCGCAGGCCCTCCAGCAGCGCGAGCAGCGGCTCGCCGTCATCGGGCTCCATGGGCGCGCCTTCGGGGATGTCCGCGGCCAGGATGATGGGCTCCCAGTCCACGTCGATGCCGTCGTAGCCCAGCTCGTCCATGAGCTGGATGATGTTGCGGATGAAGTGCGCGCGCTGGGGCGCGGAGGCCGCGTGCACGAAGTTCTGGTGCTCGCCGAAGCCGCCCAGCATCAACAGCGCCTTGCGTCCGTGTTGGTGCGCGCGCGCCGCCAGGGCCTTGGCCATGGCGCGGCCGTGGATGTCATCGACGTTGGCGTCGAAGTTCGCGTTGAGGGTGCCGTTGGGGTTCGGCTTGACGCGGCCCACGACGAGGTGGGTGAGGCCCGCCAGGTCCACCGCCTCCACCGGCTGCATCCAGAGCTGGTAGCCCACGAAGTAGCCCGTCACCCAGTCGGTGGGCTCGCCCCCGGCGCGGGGTTGGACGGTGTTGGCGACCGCGATGGGGCCTTCCCCCTGCGCGTTGGTGGCCGCCACGGTGATGCGGTAGGGCACGCCGTTGACCAGCCCGGGGATGACGGCGCTGGCGGCCGGCGCGTCCACCGTCACGGAGACGTTTCCGGGCTGCGCCGTCAGGCGGTACTGGTGCAGCGGCCGGCCGCCGTAGCTCGCCGGGGCCAGCCAGCTCACGAAGGCGTGCCCGTTGCCCGGCGTGGCCCGGACGCCGCGGGGCTGGCCCGGCACGGTGGGGTTGGAGATGGAGAGCCCGGGCTGCGGCGTCACCAGCTCCGACTGCACGGAGGCCGGGCCTTCCCCGTTGATGTTCACCGCCGCCACCTTGAAGGTGTAGGCGAAGCCGTTGTGGAGGCCCCGCACGGTGGCCTGGAACTGGTCCGACGCGACGATGGCGCCGCCACACTCCGGCTCGCACCGCACGATGTAGTACATGAGGGGATGGCCCCCATCGCGCGTGGGGGGCTGCCACGTCACCAGGGCCTCGGCGTCGGCGGCCTGGGCGGTGGCGGCCCCAGGCGCCCCAGGAAGGCCCGCGTCCGCCTCGTCTCCGCCCATGCAGCCCGCCAGGGTCCCCACCACCAGGCCGAGCCAGAGCTGTCTCCACACCGCGGATGGCTTTTTCACTGCACACCCCCTACGACAGTCCGCGTCATCTACACGACTTCCAATTCGCGGTGAAGTTGGAAAATGGTTGCAATTCTGTAAATCTGTAATTCGTGGAGTTGAATCCCGGTGCACGTCTCAACCCCGGGAGTCCGCGGGGTGGCGAGCCGCCTTTGGTACCGTGGGGTGTCCCCACCGCGAGCCTGTCTGATGAAACGCATCCTCCTGTCGTCGTTGGTTGTCGTCGTTGCCCTCGCGGGGGTTCTCCTCACGAAGGCGTTTCTTTTCACCTCGCGGCAGGTCCAGCCGGAGGCGCCCGCGGAGTTCAGCGTGGACGCCGAGGC
>JBKGHI010000083.1:0-31957 GCA_046520405.1 Myxococcus sp. 1LA | reverse complement strand
GGGCCTCCGGGCTCCGCGCGGAGAGGGGCAGCAGCAGCGGGGCCGTGTCGGCGTCGGCGCGCGGCTGCGGCTCGGCGCCCGGCGCCTGTTCAATGACGCAGTGGGCGTTGGTGCCGCCGTAGCCGAAGGAGTTCACGCCCATCCGCAGGGGCTCGTCCTTCCTGGGGGCCAGCGCTTCGAGGCCGCGGGGGATGCGGATGCCCAGCGTGTCGAAGGGGATGGCCGGGTTGAGGTTGCGCAGGTTGGCCTGCGGCGGAAGCTGGCGGTGCTGCAAGCACAGGCTTGCCTTGATGAGGCCGGCCACGCCGGCCGCGGCCTCCAGGTGGCCGATGTTCGCCTTGAGCGAACCCACCCACGGGCCCTGACCGTCCGCGCGCTTGGAGACGGCGCCCAGGCCGCCCAGCTCCGCCGGGTCTCCCACCGCCGTGCCCGTGCCGTGGGCCTCGAAGGCGTGGATGTCGGTGGGGTCCAGGGCCGCGCTGGAGCACACGCGGCGAATCAGCGCCTCCTGCGCGCTGGAGCTCGGCGCCGTCATGGACTCGCTGTGGCCGTCCTGGTTGACGCCCGTGCCCCGGATGATGGCGTAGATGCGGTCCTGGTCGCGGACCGCGTCGGAGAGCCGCTTGAGCACCACGATGCCGGCGCCTTCACCCCGGCCGTAGCCGTCCGCGCGGGTGTCGAAGCTCTTGGAGTACCCGTCCGCCGACAGGAACTTGCCCTTGCTCATGGCCACGAAGATTTCAGGCCGGAACATGACGTTGACGCCGCCGGCCAGCGCGAGCGACGTGGCGCCGCTCCGCAGGTCCTGGCACGCCAGGTGGACGGCGACCATCGACGAGGAGCAGGCCGTGTCCAGGGAGATGCTGGGCCCCCGGAAGTCGAACATGTATGACAGACGGTTGGAGAGCACCGTCATCGTCGAGCCCACCGCCGTATGTGACCCGATGAGCTCGCGGTTCATCGGCCCCATGTGCGTGAGCATGCTGTCGAGCATGAACCCGCCGACGTAGACACCCGTGGGGCTGCCCGCGAGCCCGTCGGCCGGAAGGCCCGCGTCCTCCAGGCTCTCCCAGGCCACCTCCGCGAGCAGGCGCTGCTGCGGATCCAGCGTCGCCGCCTCACGTGGGGAGATGGAGAAGAAGGCCGCGTCGAACGTGTCGATGGCCTCCTGCAGGAAGCCGCCGTGCCGCACGTACGTCTTGCCTGGCTTGTCGGGGTCCGGGTCGTAGTACCGGCGGTGGTCCCATCGTTCCTTGGGGACTTCGACGATGGCGCAGCGGCCCTGGGTGAGCAGCTCCCAGAGGTGGCGTGGCGACTTCGCGCCCCCTGGAAAGCGGCAGCCGATGCCAATGATTGCGATGGGGTCTTGCACACTATTGGACACTGCGCTCATGGTTGAAAACCTACGTCAGTGACGGATTACCCGTAAAGCAAAGGTTCTATTCTTAACTGTCGAGAACGGTTGTGAATGAATGGGTTACAGCCCGATGTCACAAGCGCGTGCCCCGCGAGACACGACGTTTCAGGTAGGTGATGAAACGTTCATGTTCGGGTTTCTTCGCCCACTTCTTGATACGGCTGTCACGTGGGGCTCCCCCTCTGTCTGGCGCCCAGGCACATCCTCTCAGCCCTGTCTGACACCTGTGAGGCTTCTTCGTGTCCCGTACCGCAACTTCCATCCGCGTCTTTCGTCACGAATCGACGCAGGGCCGTTGGGAAATGGTGTCGGGTACGCCCGACGCGCGACTGCGGGGCGCGGTGCAGGGGCCTTACTGGGGATACGACGAGCAGACGCCCGGGCCATTTCGCCGCCGCGAGCTGCCGTCGCCACAGGTGGTGCTCATCATTGAGTTCGGCCTGCCGCTTCGGATTCTCAATCCCAGGGATTCCAGTGTCGCCGCACGGCATGCGGACGGTTTTGTCGCCGGGTTGGATGACGCATTCTCGCTGACTGAGACAACGGGGGTGATGCGCGGCCTCCAGGTCAACTTCACGCCCCTGGGTGCGCGGCGGTTCTTCGGCGTGCCGCTGAAGGGACTGGCCCGGCGGGTGGTGGGCCTTCGCGATGTCCTGGGCCCCGAGGCCTCACGACTGACCGAGCAGCTCCACGAGGCACCGGGTTGGGCCGCCCGCTTCGCGCTGCTCGACCGGTTCCTGCTGAAGCGCATCCATGCGGCGCGCGCCGTCACGGCCTGTGTCCCGTGGGCGTGGGAGCGGCTGCTCGCGAGCGGGGGCGGGGTGGAGATTGGCGCGCTGGCGGACGAGCTGGGCTACAGCCAGAAGCACCTCATCGCCTGCTTCAATGAAGAGCTGGGGTTGCCGCCCAAGCTGCTGGCGCGGCTGCTGCGCTTCGGCCAGGTCATCGAGACGCTGAAGGCGGGGACGTTCCAGGGGGGCTGGGCCGAGCTGGCCCTGGCGCAGGGGTACTACGATCAGTCGCACTTCAACCGCGACTTCCGCCAGTTCGCCGGCTTGACGCCCCGGGAGTACGTCCGGCTCCAGTTGCCGGAGCGTGGCGGTCTGCGCGACGACTGAGCGCGACGTTGGCGAGTCAAACTCCCGCGCTTCACTTGCTTTCCCGGGACGCTCGACTCCCCTAGGGTGCCGCGCCACCGATGCCGACCGAAGTCACTGTTCAATCAACGTTGTTCGAGTCCCTGGTCCGCCTGTCGCGCCCCGACGCGAAGCTCCAGGCCGAGTTCCTGGCCGCGGGCTACGACATGGACAAGCCCCGCGCCAGCTATCCGGCGGCCGTGTTCGCCGCCTGCCAGGAGGCGACGGTGCGCCACCGCTACGCGGGCATGGACCGCAAGTCCGCGTACCGGACGCTGGGCCGCGAGCTGGTGCGCAGCTACTTCGACACCATGGTGGGCAAGGTGGTGGGCATCGCCTTGAAGGTGGCGGGGCCCGAGCGCGCCATGAAGCGCGTGTCCCTGAGCTTCAGCTCGGTGTTCTCCCCAGTGGACATCCAGGTGGAGTCCCTGGGCCCGGCGGACTGGCGCGTCCGCTTCCGGAGCTACCCGTTCCCCGCCGAGGCCGCCGCGGGCACCTGTGAGGGTGCCCTGCGGCAGGCCGGCGCCAACGAGCCCCAGGCGGTGGTGGAGCGCTACGAGCCGCCCGACGGCTTCGACCTGCGCATCCGCTGGAGCTGACGCCGTCAGGGCGTGGACGTGCCTCCCAGCGCCAACGCGGACGCGACGGTGGGCGCCGTCACGTTGTCCGTGGACGTGCGGTCGATGAGCACGTTGAGCGGATCAATGCCCACCTGGAAGGGCTTCACGGGGACGGTGAAGGTGAGCTCCGACTCGCCCTTCGTCAGGCGGCGCTTCTCCAGGAAGAGGGCGTTGCCGCTCTCGTCCAGCGCGCCGACGTCCACCCAGTCGTTGAAGTCCACCTCCTGCTGTTCGCCCTTCTCGTCGGCCCGGTACTTCTTCGTCATCACCTTGAGGGTGACGTCCCAGGTGCCCTTGTCGTTCTGGCGGACCTGCGCGGACACGGCGCGGTTGTCGTAGAGGGTGATGTTCTCGAACAGGTCGTCGATGAGGTACTGGAACGCCGGCGGCGTCTCCTCGCGGAGGAAGCCCAGCAGCTCCGTGGAGCCGGTGTACGGCGGGCCCTGGAAGCGGACCTTCTCCACGTAGCGGCGCAGGGCGCGGTTCACGCGCTCCTCGCCGATGAAGTCCTGCAGCGCGTACATCACCAGGCTGCCCTTCTGGTAGTGGATGTAGGCTTGGTTCTCCACCCGCGCCAGCGGCACCTCCTTCTTGGATTCGAACGCGCGTCCGGACAGGTAGCGGTCCAGTTCGAACTTGAGGAAGCGCTTCATCTTCTTCGGCCCGTAGCGTTGCTTCATCACCATCAACGCGGCGTATTGCGAGATGGTCTCCGACGTCATCGTGGCGCCCTGCGCGCGCGCGCCCACCACCTGGTGCGCCCACCACTGGTGGGCAATCTCGTGCGCGGTGACGTAGTAGGGATAGTCCACGTCATCGGCGCGGCCGTCCTCCACGCGGGCGATGAAGCCCATCGCCTCCGAGTACGGAATCGTGTTGGGGAAGGCCTGGGCGAACGCCCCATAGCGGGGGAACTCCAGGATGCGCGCCTGCCGGTGCTGGTACGGCCCGAAGTTCTCGCTGCAGTACTCCAGCGCGTCCTTCATGCCGCGCATCATCCGGTCCAACGCGAAGGTGTGCGTGGGGTGGTGGTAGATCTCCAGCTTCACGCCGCGCCAGGTGTCGCGCATCACCTCGTAGCGCGCGGACAGCACGGAGAAGAAGTTGAGGATGGGCTGGTCCATCCGGTAGCGGAAGAAGCGGCGGTTGCCCTCCACCCACTCCTTCTCCAGGTAGCCCGGCGCGATGGCGATCTGATCCTTCGCCGTGCTCACCGTGGCCTGGAAGGAGATGAAGTCCGAGTCCTGCCGGATGTAGTTCTCCTGCTTCGCCTTCGGGTCGTCCCGGTCCGGCAGGCGCTCGCGCGGTGGCAGGCCATAATCCTTGCGGTCCCGGTCCTCCTCCAGCTCCAGGTCCTTCTGGTAGCCCAGCACCGGCAGGTTCCCGTTGTTGAAGAAGGTGCCGTTGCCCACGATGTCCGTGCGCGCTCCGCCGTGCTTGAAGCCCCGGGTGTGGAACTCCAGGTCGAAGATGACGGCGGACTCCGCGCCCGGCGCCAGCGGCGCGGGCAGCTCGTAGACGAAGATGCCGAGCGCCTTGTCGTGCACCACGGGCCGCGTCACCCCCGCGAAAGACAGGCCACGCACCCGGGCGTCGTCCGGCAGGCTGAGCATCACCTTGGAGATGGGCTGGTCCGTCTTGTTGCGGATGCGGTAGCTGCCCAGCGCCTCCAGGCGCAGCTCTTCCGGGTGGATGTGGAAGGTGACATTGGCGGCGATGATGCGCGGGTGGGGCAGGGCGGCGTAGGACGCGTACGCCTTCTCGTAGTCAACCTGCTGCCGCTCCCGGTCCTTCTTCGTGATGTACGGGTTGAGGATGTGGGTGTTGTAGAAGATGAACGCACCCGCGCCCACGAAGACGCAGAGCGACACCGCCGCGGCCACGGTCCACGCCACGGTGCGCCGCGCCAGGGCCGCCGCCCAGCGCTGCTTCCAGCGTGACTCCCGTCCCCGGACGGACAGCAGGTAGCCCGCCGCTACGAGCAGCGCGGCCAGCCCGTACCAGTACACCCGGTGCCACACGAGCGCGGGGATGTTGCTGCCGAAGCGGTTGAGGTCGGAGAAGCGGATGGTGGGCTCGGAGCCGTAGCGCACCAGGGCGTCTTCCACGCCCATCAGGCCCAGCGCGGCCTGGAGGACGAAGTAGAGCACCATCACCAGGTACGCCAGGTACTTCTGGTGGATGAGCACCTGCGCGAAGAACGCCAGCACGCACAGGAGCGCGTCGTGCGGGAAGTCCAGCAGGAAGAGCTGCTTGGCGTAGAGGTCCCATTCGATGGCGAAGTAGCCGCGCAGCACCTGGGAGGCGAGCGCGGCGAGCAGCGCCACGACCTTGAGCGAGAAGGCCACCAGCAGCAGCGCCCCCAGCTTCGCGCCGTACGTCACCCAGGACGGCGCGCGCGTGGCGTCCACGATGTCGGCCAGCCCGGCGTCGCGCTCCTTCCACACCAGCTCACCCGCGTAGAAGGTGATGGTGATGAGCAGGAAGGGCTGGAACGTGCGCGTGGCCGTCTCCAGCACCTGCCACGTCACCGGCCACGTGGCGGTGCCGAACATCTGCTTGGAGATGGAGATGCCCATGGTCCCCATGGCCAGTCCCGCCACCACGAAGGACCAGAACACCGGCGAGCGGAGGATGTCGCGGTACGCCAGCCAGCCGGTGCCGAAGGCCGTGCGCAGCCAGCTCGCCGTCGTGGGCGCCGCCATGGTGGTGGGGATGGCCACCGGGGCCGGAGCCTCCGCCTCCTTGCGCGTGCCGCGTCCCCGCTGCTCCTCCACGGTGGTGCGGAAGCGCAGCACGGCCAGCCCCAACAACAACGCGCCCACCGTGGTCCACAAGAGCCGGTTGGCGAGCAGCAACCCGGCGAACGGGATGTGGTCCCGGTTGCGCTCGGCCGCCGTCCAATAGCGGGTCGCGTTCTCGAAGGTGAGGAAGCCGAACGGGTCCAGCAGCGACGCCAGGTCCTGGTTCTGCACGTCGGACATGGCGGCGCTGAGCACCAGGTAGCCCATCACCAGCACCACCACGCCCACGTAGACGGGGGCCATGCGCCGCGTCAGGGCGGCCAGGCTGAAGAACACGGCGCCGGAGAAGAAGAGCGTGGGCCACACGCCGATGACGTAGGGCCACAGATACGAGGTGAGCTGGAACGAGGCGAGCCGCTCTGAGTCCACAACCCACACACCCGCGGCACCCACCAGCAACCCCGGGATGATGGCCAGCATCAGCACCGCGCTGAACAGGTACGCACCCAGGAACCGGCCGAGCAGGTACGGGCCCTTCTTCACGTTCTTGGTGAAGATGAGCATCCACGTGTTGTGGCCGAAGTCCTGATAGGCGGCCTGGCCGAAGACCGCGGCCACCATGAAGAGGCCGAAGTAAGCCAGGCTGGTGGTGAAGTTGAAGAGGGTGTGCGGGCTGTTGACGCGGACCAGCTCGGGGCCCGAGGCCACCGAGAAGCCCTTGAACACGGCGCCAATCGCCAGCGTCATCAGCGCGGCGGCGGCGGCCAGCACCAGGGCGTAGACCCAGGTGGAGATCATCTTCACCCGGCGCCGCAATTCGAAGGTCAGGAGGGCGGAGAACATGACGGGCCCTCAGGACTGCTTGGACGCCCGGGCGAGCGCGTGGAAGTAGACGTCCTCCAGGTCGGGGCTGGCCGGCTCGAAGCCCTCCGGCGCGGACTCCGCGTAGACGTGGACCAGACGCTGGCCGGCCACGCGCCGCACGGCGATGACCTCCAGGTTCTTCATCAGCGCGTCCAGCTCCTCCTGGTGGTTGACGAAGCGCTTCCACACGCGCTGGTGCAGGGACTCCACCAGCTTCAGCGGATGGCCGCTGGCCACGACGTTCCCCTGGGCGAGGATGGCCATGTTCTGACAGCGGTCCGCCACGTCGGAGACGATGTGCGTGGACAGCAGCACCACGACGTCGGTGCTGATCTCCGCCAGCAGGTTGTGGAAGCGGAAGCGCTCGGCGGGGTCGAGCCCGGCGGTGGGCTCGTCCACGATGAGCAGCTTGGGATTGCCCAGCAGCGCCTGGGCGATGCCGAAGCGCTGCTTCATGCCGCCGGAGAATCCACCGAGCCGCCGGTCGCGGTGCTCCCAGAGGTTCGTCTTCTGGAGGAGCGCCTTCACCGCGTCATGGCGAGGGCCGCGCTGGGCCAGCCCCTTGAGCTGCGCCAGATGGTCCAGCATGTCCCAGGCCGTCACCTTGGGGTACACGCCGAAGTCCTGCGGCAGGTAGCCCAGCACCTCGCGCAGCCGGTCCTTGTCCCGGCGCAGGTCGATGCCGTCGAAGGTCATGGCGCCCGCGTCCACGTCCTGCAGCGTGGCGATGCTGCGCATCAGCGTGGACTTGCCCGCGCCGTTGGGCCCGAGCAGCCCGAACATTCCGCGCGGAATGGTGAGGTTGACACCCTGCAACGCACGGGTGCCGTTGGGGTACGTCTTCGACACGCCTTCCAGTCTGAGCTCCATGGTGGCGAACCTAGCCCAGACCTCGGGACCGGTGCGTCAGGAGCGTGCCGCCGTTACCATGCAGGCATGCCCTTTCCTCGCCGGACCGCCACCGCCACCGCGGGACTCGCCCTGCTCCTGGGGGCCTGTGGGGACGGCGACCCGGTCATGCTGGAGGCGGTGGCCGCGAGCTGTTCGGGCGGCCCGGCGCAGCACCTGGACCGGTTGCCCTCCGGCGCCATGGTGCTCAACGCCTACTTCCTGCAGGAGGAGGCCACCCGGGACGCGCGCCGGGGCGCCGCCGAATCCCCGGTGCTGGAAGAGGTGCTGGCCAAGGCGTCCGCGCTGGGCGTGCGGGCCCTGCGCACCAACGGACACAACGACGCGCTGGAGAAGGTGGGGGACACCGCCATCCAGGTGGCGCCGCTGGAGTACGACGAGCTGGCCCTGGTGGGGCTGGACCGGGTGCTGGCGCGTGCCCGGTTCCATGGCGTCCGGCTGGTGCTGACGCTGGGCAACTACTGGGATGCCTATGGCGGCGCCCGCCGGTACGTGGAGTGGGCGGGGCTCCCCCAGCCCGTGGAGGGGGACCCGCGCTTCTTCACCGACCCGGCCGTGGTGGCGCACTACAAGGCGCACGTGGCGCGGTTGCTCAACCGGGTGAACACGGTGGACGGCATCCGCTACGGCGACCATCCGGCCGTCCTCGCCTGGGAGCTGCTCAACGAGCCGCGGGGACGAGGGCTGGACAAGGAGGGGGCGCGGCTGCGCTCGTGGATTGACGACGTGGCGCGGGAGGTGAAGACGCACGCGCCCGGCCACCTGGTGGGCACGGGGGAGGAGGGCTTCGAGCCGTCCGTGGATGGCTACGACGCCGGCTTCTGGTCCCGCACCGGTTCGCCGGTGTTTCGCACCCCGGGGGCCAGCTTCACGCGCAACACGGCGTCCCCGTACATCGACTTCGCGTCGGTGCACTTCTATCCGGAGTCCTGGGGGCTGGGCGGCGTGGACACGGCCGAGGCCGGCGCCCGGTGGATTCGCGAGCACGCCGCCATTGCCCGGAACCTGGGTAAGCCGCTGTTCGTGGGGGAGTTGGGGCTGCGCAACGAAGGGGACTTCGACGTGTCGCAGCGCCGCGCTCTCTACCGGGGCTGGCTGGAGTGCCTGCGGAAGGAAGGCGTGGGCGCCGGGGCGCTGTGGATGTTCGCCAACGACGCCCGGCCGGAGGCCTGGGACCACTACACCTTCTACTACCGCGACGGCACGCTGCCGGGAGACCCGGTCAACCGCTACGCGGACCTGGTCATGGAGGCCGCCGCCGCGGAGCGTCCGGGGGCCGCGGTCTCCATGGGGCGCTGAGGGCCGGGCTCAGACGGAGATGAGGCCCTTGCGGATGCCCTCGGTGACGGCCTCCACGCGGTTGGTGACCTCCAGCTTCCGGTAGATGTGCTCCAGGTGCGTGCGGATGGTGGCCTTGCTGAGGTCCAGCAGGCGCGCCGCCTCGCTGTTGGACACGCCCTTGGCGATGAGCTGGAGGATTTCGCGCTCGCGGTCCGACAGCGGCTTGAGCAGCGGCTCCTGGAGTGCGTTGTTGGCGGAGGGCTCCGGCTCGGCGGGCGGCGCGGCCACGGGGCTGGCGTCCGGCTCCACGCGGAAGTGGCGCAGCAGCCGGCGGGCCAGGTTGGGCTGGATGACGGTGCCGCCCGCGCGGACCTCCTTGATGGCCTCGATGATCTTGTCCACCGGGGCGCCCTTGAGCAGGTAGCCGGAGGCGCCGGCCTTCACGGCCTCCAGCACTTTGTCCTCCTCGTCGAAGATGGTGAAGATGAGGATTTCAATCTTCGGGAAGCGCGCCTTCACCTCGCGCGTCACGTCGATGCCGCTCATGCGGGGCAGGCCCAAATCGAGCAGCAGCACGTCCGGCATCAGCTTGGGCACCTCCTCCAGCGCGGCTTCGCCGGAGAGCGCGGTGCCGATGATGTCCATCTCCGGGTGGTTCTCGAAGAGGCGGAGCTGGTTCTTGAGGATCTTCGTCTGATCCTCGACCACGAAGACGCGGATGGGCGGCGAATCGGAAGGCTGCTGCGGGGCGTCCACGGGAGCTCCGGTCATGACGGGCGACAGGGAAGGGAGAATGCCACCTGGGCGCCAGCGCCGGGTGACGAGTCCACGATGAGCTGGCCACCGAGCTTCATGGCGCGCTCACGCATGTTGAGCAGGCCATAGTGGCCGCGCGGCGTCCGGGAGGGGTCGAAGCCCTTGCCGTCGTCGCGCACGACGAGGTTGACGCGGTCCTCGCTGAAGTCGAGCTGCACCTGCACGCTCTTGGCCTCAGCGTGCTTCACCGCGTTGGACAGGGACTCCTGGAGGATGCGGAACAGCGCCAGCTGCGCGTCCGGGTTCAGCTTGCGCTGCAGCCCGGTGCGCTCGAAGCGGATGTCCAGGCCGGTGCGCTCGCGGAACGTCTTCGCGTAGTCGTCCAGGCCCTGCGCCAGCTCGAAGTCCTCGCGCATCATCCGGAGGTTGCGCCGCAGCTCCTCGATGGACTCCTCCGCGGTGAGCTTCAGCTCGCGGATCTCCTCGCGCAGGCTCTCTTCACGCGCCAGGTTCAGGATGTACTCGGACTGGATGATCATCGACGACAGGGACGCGCCCAGTCCGTCGTGGATCTCCCGCGCCAGCCGGTTGCGCTCCTCCACCACGGCCAGCTCCTTGAGGTCCCCCTGGAGCGACACCACCTCGCGGTGCGCCGCGGCCTCGCGCTCGTTCAGGTACACGAGCACGTAGACGATGATGAAGTTGAGCGCCAGGTACCAGAGCAGCGTCAGCAGCTCCACCGCCGTCACGGAGCGGTCGAGGAGCAAATCCAACCGGGTGGTGATGGGCAGCGCCAGCAGCGGCGGGAGGATCGCCAGCGGCTTGGGGTAGAGGATGGCGAAGAGCGTGGTGAAGAGGAGCTGCGTGGCCAGCAGCGGGCTCTGGAGTCCGCCGCCGACGTGCGGCTTGACGATGAGCACCACGCTGATGGCCACGTCCAGGCACAGGGTGATGTACGTCACCCAGCGGCCCGCCTTGGGGTGGTCGATGACCAGGAGGTTGGCGACGCTGTAGAGCAGCATCGCGAAGTAGCCCACGAAGGAGAACGGGCCGGTGAGGCCGAAGTAGCCGCTCCAGGCCGGCACCGCGAGGATGAGCAGTCCCAGGGTGAGGAACATCATCCGCGCGTAGAAAAGCGCGCGGGCGCGGGCCACGAAGCGGTCCTGCTCCCACGAGGCGGCCGCCTGCTCCGCCGACACGCTGTCCGTCAGCTTGCGGCGCTCCAGGACCTTCCGCACCCGGGCGCGCAGGTCATTGGCAGGTGTCTCCTCGCCCAGTGCGAGTTGGGAATCCATTCGTCCGGCAGTCTACGGGAGCAACCGGGGGGGCGGGAATCCCGGAGGTGGCCCGCCTTGCTTCTCGGAGAGCGAGAGGGCGGGCCTCGGAGCGCTGCGTCACTCCGCGGAGGCATCCCCCAGGCACGCCTGGCGCACCTCGGGCTTGTTCTTGAAGATGAAGTCCAGGCGGTCGGTCCGCTCGCCCGTCCGTTCATCGAAGAGCGGCGTGCCGCCCGCGTACATGCTGCCCTCCGGGTTGCCGTACGCGTCCAGGCCCTGTTTCTGGAGCCATGCGTCCACGCAGGCCTCCTGGGCCGCGCGCCCGCCCTGGCCCGTGCCCGCGTCTTCCTCCGCGCCCAGGGCGCCCTTGGTGGCGCCGGTGCGCGTGGATTCTTCCGTGGCCGCGGAGGCGTCGGTGGGGCCCGGGGCCTCGCCCGTCTTGCGGGTGCAGCCAGGAGCCAGGAAGAGGACAGCCGAAAAGACGAGCACGCCGGTCAGGTTTTTCATATGTCCTGGCAGGTGGGGGCCGCGCGGAGGCGGGACGGTGGAGAGTCACCTGCGCCCTTCTGCAAGGTGGTACGCAGGCGGCCCCACCATATTCGTTTCCGACGCGTGGAGCAGTCATCCGATGCATGGCCACGGTACAGACCACCATCCCCGAATTCCCCATGCGTCCCGGCTGGAGCGCGCGCGCGTCCTGTTGGTGGGGGCGGGCGGGCTCGGCTGCCCGGCGTCACTGACGCTGGCCCAGGCGGGTGTCGGGCACCTGACGCTGGCGGATCCGGACCATGTGGACGTGACGAACCTGCCGCGCCAGTTGTGGCACCGGACCGAGGACGTGGGCCGTAACAAGGCGGAGTCCGCGGTGGCGGGCCTGGCGCGGGCCTTCCCGGACCTGAGCACGGAGGCCCTCACCGAGCGCGTGGACGCCAGCAACGCGGAGGGGCTCTTCCGCGCGCACGACGCCGTCATCGACGCCACGGATGGCGTGGCCACCAAGTTCTTCCTGTCGGACGTCGCGGTGCTGACGGGCGTGCCGCTCATCTATGGCGGCGTGCTGCGCATGCAGGGGCAGGCGATGCGCGTGGATCCGGGCGGTCCGTGCCTGCGCTGCCTCTATGAGGCGCCGCCTCCACCGGACGCGGTGCCCACGTGTGCCCAGGCGGGGGTGCTCGGCTCGCTGGCGGGGCTGGTGGGCGCGGTGCAGGCCCTGCTGGCGCTGGAGCTGTTGTCGGGCGCCGCGCGCGGAGGACAGGGCGAGGCCACGCTGCACGTGTTGGATGCCGTGTCGCTGCTGGGGCGGAGGACGCGCGTGACGCGGGCGCCGGACTGCGAGGGCTGCCGCGTCACGGCCATCCCCGAGTACCCGGAGGCGCCCGAGGCGTGCGCGACATGACGGCGACGTTGGACATCACCCGCGAGGTCTGTCCGATGACCTACGTGCGGACCAAGCTGAAGTTGGAGTCACTGGAACCGGGCACGCTGCTGGAGGTGCGCCTGCGGGGCGCCGAGCCGCTGAAGAACGTGCCCCGTAACGCGCGCGACGAGGGCCACGAGGTCGTGTCCCTGGACGCGCTCCCGGACGGAACGCACCGGCTGGTGCTCCGCAAGCAGGGCAGGTGAGTGAGCCATGGCGACCCTTCGTATCCCCACCCCGATGCGCGGCTTCACCAACAATCAGGCGGAAGTCACGGCCCCCGGCGCCACCGTCCTTGAGGTGCTGAAGAACCTGGACGCGCGCCACCCGGGCATCGGCGGCCGGGTGTTCGACGAGCGCGGCGCGGTGCGGCGCTACGTCAACGTGTACCTCAACGACGAGGACATCCGCGCGCTGCGCGGCCTGGACACGCCCGTGAAGGACGCCGACCGCATCACTCTCATCCCCGCCATGGCGGGAGGCTGACGGCCATGGCGCTGCGGGAAGATCAAATCGTCCGCTACTCCCGGCAGATCCTCCTGCGCGAGGTGGGCGGCCGGGGCCAGGAGGCGCTGCTGGCGGGCACGGCCCGGGTGGATGGCATCGGAGTGTCGGGGCTGACGGCGGCGGCGTACCTGGCGGGAGGCGGCACGCCGGTGACGGGCGCGGGCTCGCTGACGCTGGGGCCCTGGGCGCCGGGTTTCCTGATGAGTCCATCCGACGTGGGCCTGCCCCTGACAGAGGCGCTGGCCCGCGAGGCGTCCGCGCTGAATCCGGACGCCGCCAGCACGGGGCCGGGGGGAGGGCTGGTGGCGGAACTCCCCGCGGCCTGGAGTGGAGATGCGCCGTGGGTGGCCCTGGGCGGAGATGGCATGCGGGCCGCCGTCGTCTTCCGGAGCGCGGAAGGCTGCGTCTGGTGCTTCGGCGAGACGGTGCGCCACCTGGGCTCGCCCCCGGATGGGGCGTTGGGCGTGGCGGTGGGGACCTTGGGGGCGCTCGTGTTCCAACGGCTGCGGCTGGGCCTGGGGCCCGCGCTGGGTGGCCGGTGGCTGGTGCCGCCCGGAATCGTGGAGGAGCTCGAGCCGCGCCGGTGCTCACGCTGCGCCAGCCGTGAGGCACCCTCCGCGCCGTGAGCGTCTGGCCCGAGCCCGTGCTCGCCGAGGTGTCACGGCACCTGGAGGCCGCGTATCCCTTCGAGGGCTGTGGGGTGATCCTCCGCGAGGAGGGAACAGGGACCTTGCGGATCCGCCCCTTGCGCAACGCCGCCGGTAATCCCCGGGAGGCCTACGCCTTCGCGCCCGAGGAGTGGTTGGCGGTGTGCATGGAAGCGGATGCACGGGTGGAGCGGGTGGTGTGTGTGTTTCACTCGCATGTGGATGCACCGGCCAGCTTCTCCCGCGAGGACGCGCTGCGTGCGGCGCCCGAGGGGTATCCGTTGCTCCCCAATGTTTCCTATCTCATCGGATCCGTACACTGCGGCAGTGTTCGCTACGTGTCGGAGTACGAGTGGTGTGCGGGAAACTTCGTGTCACGATCGGGCTGAAAAGTGCATTTCAGAAACGAAAAAACCGTGTCTGAGCAGGCACTTGAATGCCCGTCACCCCCACCTGCGGAAAGGTGGGCGCGAATTGTCAAGTGGCCGGGTTTTCGTCTATAACCGCGTCCATCTTCTGGATCTGCGGCGTCCCTACGCAGCTTGCAAGAAGTGCTCCGGACGCAGGGAGTAGACGACCCATATGGCCTCCAACACTGGTTTCACCCTCTGGCTGACCGGCATGTCCGGTACCGGGAAGAGCACCACCGCCGCCTACATCGCCGCGCGCTTGCGGCAGGTGGGCCGCAACGTCGAGATCCTCGACGAGGGTGAACTTGGCGAGGCGCTCTGGGCGGGACTGGGGGATGGCAAGGAGGACCGCATCACCGTCGTGAAGCGGCTGGGCTTCGTGGCGAGCCTGCTGACGCGCAACGGCGTGGCGGCACTGGTTCCCTGCGTGAGCCCGTACAAGCCGGGCCGCGAGGAGAATCGCCGGTCCATCGGTCGCTACGTGGAGGTCTACGTCGACTGCCCCACCGAGAAGCTCATCGAGCGCGACAGCACGGGCCGCTACAAGAAGGCGCTCAACGGGGAGATCCCCAACTTCATCGGAATCACCGAGCCGTACGAGCCGCCCAACTCGCCGGAGGTCACCATCCACTCCGACGTGGAGTCGGTGGAGGACGGCGCGGCGAAGATCTTCCAGTCCCTCCTGGACCTCGGCTACATGAGCACCGAGGAGCTGAAGATCATCACCGGCAAGAAGATGAAGGCCAACCCGCTGCCGGCCAAGGGTGAGAAGGCGGAGAAGGCCGAGAAGCCCGAGAAGGGCGGGGCCAAGGCCCGTCGCGCCGAGGAGGCCAAGCCGGCGGCGAAGGCGCCGAAGGCGGACAAGGGCGCCAAGGCGCGTCCGGCCACGCGCGCGGCCCGGGTGGGCAAGCCGGCTCCCGCGGCCAAGAAGGCGGCGAAGCGGAAGGCTCGCTAGGCCGTCAGGCCTCCGGCCCCGTGTCTCATTCCTGAAGGGCTCCAGGTTGCCGCGCAACGCCGCGTGCAAACCGGAGCCCTTTCGTTTTAGGAGAGCCTCATGCTGAGCCCCGAGCGGATCCAGGCCCTGTGTGAATCCTCGCGTCCCAAGCTGGAGGTGATGCGCGCCGCGCTGCGGGCCCATGGCAGCGCGCTGGTGGCGTTCTCCGGCGGGGTGGATTCGACCTTCGTGCTGAAGGTGGCCGTGGAGGAGCTGGGGGAGCGGGCGCTCGCGCTCACGGCGCTGTCCGCGTCCGTGGCGCCGGAGGAGGCCGACGAGGCCCGTGAGTTGGCGAAGCGGCTTGGGGCCCGGCACGTGGTGCTGGGGAGCAACGAGCTGGCGAATCCGCGGTACGCGGCCAACCCGACGAACCGCTGCTACTTCTGCAAGACGGAGCTGTACGACATCTGCGAGGCGCAGCGGAAGACGCTGGGCCTGGCGGTGGTGTTGGACGGCTTCAACGCGGACGACTTCAAGGATCACCGGCCCGGCCACAAGGCGGCGCAGGAGCACCAGGTGGTGTCCCCGCTCGCGCAGGCGGGGCTGACGAAGGAGGAGATCCGGGCGTGGAGCCAGTCGCTCGGCCTGCCGACGTGGGACAAGCCGCAGATGGCGTGCCTGGCGTCGCGGATTCCCTATGGCACGGCGGTGACGAGGGATCGGCTGCTGCAGATCGCCGCCGCCGAGTCGGAGCTGCGCAAGCTGGGCTTCCGGCAGTTCCGGGTGCGGTACCACCAGGACGTGGCGCGGCTGGAGGTGGCGGCGGAGGAGTACGAGCGCTTCCTCGCGGCGGACGTTCGCCAGCAGATCAACACCGCGTTCCTGGCGCTGGGGTTCAAGTTCGTCGCGCTGGACCTGGAGCCGTTCCGCTCGGGCCGGATGAATGACGCGGCGGGCATCGCGAAGCCCGGGGCGGCGGGCAAGCCGGAAGGGTTCGCGCTGCCCGTGGTGAGCTGAGCCGCGTCGCTCCGGATCTTGGCCTTACGGCTCAGGATGAGGCTCACAGGCCGGTGATGAGGCGGATGCCGCGCTCCTGGATCAGGGCCTGTCTCGCCTCTGCGGAAACCGCGGTTCCGCGCAGGTCGAGTTCCTGGAGGTCCGGTAGCTGGCGCAACGCCGGGAGACCCGCATCGGTGACGTTCGTGCGCGTCAGGAAGAGGGTGCGGAGCGAGCCGGGGAGGTGGCCAAGCAGCTCGTCGCTGGTGCGAACTCCGGCGAGGCTCAGCCAGACGAGCCTCGTGAATCCCAGGAGGGCCGTCTGGCCCTGCGCGTCCAGCCGGGTCGCGCCCAGGTCCAGGGTCGTGAGTCGGGCAAGGCCGTGCAGGCTCGCCAGGCCGGAACCACTGATGAGCGTCCCCGCGACATGGAGGGCCTCCAGTTCAGCCAGCGCGGCGAGCTGACCCAGCCCCACGTCCGTGAGGAGCGTACGTTCGGCCTTCAGTGAGTGAAGGCCCGGGAAGAGCTGGCACGTGGTGGGCACCCATTCATCCGTGAACCCGGTCCGGCTCAAGTCCAGGTGACGCAGGTGGGGACGGGGACCCAGGTTGTTCAACGCCTCAATGCCGATGGGGGTGCGGCTGAGATCAAGCTTGGTCAGGTGGGTGAGGGTGGCGAGCGCCGTAAGGGAGCCGTCCGTCAGCGAGAGCCCAGAGAGCAGGAGTGACTCGAGCGCCACCCGGCTGCTCAATTCCTGAAGGCCCGCGCTCGTAACAGCCGTGCGCGAGAGGTCCAGCTCCCTGAGTTCGTGGAGGTCGCGAAGGTGGCGCAGGGCTGCGTCGCCTATGCGGGTGTCGTCGAGATGGAGTGCTTCCAGCCGAGACAGGCCCGCGAGGTGGCGCAGGCCCGCGCCCCGGATCCCCGCCTTGGTGAGGACCAGCGCACGAAGCACGGGCAGCTTCGCGAGGTGGACCAGCCCTGCATCTGTCACCCGCGTACTGCCCAGATGAAGGGCCTCCAGCTCACGGAGTCCCGCGGCGTGTCTGAGGCCGGCATCGGACACGGTGGTCCGCGCGAGACCCAGTCGCCGGAGGGTGGGCATGCCCGCGAGTGCCCGGAGGCCCGTATCCGTCACCTTCGTCCCGCTCAGGCCGAGCGTGTGCAACCGAGCGCCCGGCAGTGAGGAGAGGAGGGTGTCGTCCACGGCGGTATCGGAGAGGTCCAGTTCCTCCAACTCCGGTTGCCGCGTGAGGAATTCGAGCCCCTGGGACGTGACGGCTGTCCCGGCCAGCGTCACTCGACGCAGGGTGGTGTGCTCCAAAAGCGAAGCAAGGCCGGAGTCCGAGACAGACGTTTCATCCAGCCGCAGCTCCGCCAGCCGGCGCAGATGTTTGAGTGGCGCGAGCCCGTTGTTGGTGAGCTGGGTGGCGCTGAGATGCAAGGCCTCGATTCGGGTCGCGTCTTCGAGCGCGGCGAGGTGCGCATCGCCGAAGTTCGTACCGGATGCGTGAAGGGCTACGACTTGGGAGCCCTGGAGGAGGGCCCTGAGCACTTCGGGGCCTGGGACCGCAACACCGCCGAAGGACAATCCGGGCACGCGGTGCTCGCGCAAGACGGCGGCGATGTCGCGCGCCTCCGCTTCGGTGCGCACGGGCTGCAGGGGCGCGGCGTACCAGTCGCCCGTGTCAGGTGGGGTGAATCCTTCGGGCCCTGGTGGCAACTGCCCGAGCTCATCGCGGGTCCCATCCGGAGCGAGCCGGAACACCGTGAGGAGCCGTCGGGAAGCCGTGACGACGACCGGGGGCGAGGCAGGGGAAGGAATGACGGGCGCGGGACGGGTGGTGGCACAAGCCGCCATGCCGAGAAGCAATCCCGCGAACCTCAGGAGTCTTGAGTGCATGCTCATCCTCGAACCGGATGGAATCTGTCCCCGCGACGCTACGTTGACAGAAGATCAGTCGATGAGGGCCCCGTAGGAAAGGGGCACGGTGTTGATCCTGATGGTTCGCGGCCGTCGCCTGCGATGCGCCTTCGTCCGTGTTGGCGCGCGACCACAGTCCAGCAGAAGCGGCGGACAAGGCCTGCATACGGCCCGTGTGATGGGGGACGGTCCGGGGTGGCCCTCACCGCGTGCCTGAAGTCCGCGATGATCCGAAGGTGAGCAGGGCGGATTCTCACCTGACACGCGCGGTGGTGAGCTGAGCCCGGTATTCTTGAGTGGCGTCATCGCCGGTCGCGTCGGATGACGGCCGGCGTCAGTCCGGTGATCCTGCGGAACACCGTGGTGAAGTGGCTCTGTGAGCTGAAGCCGACCGCGAGCGCGATGTCTCCCAGCGGCAGCGACGCATTGCTCAACAGCTCGCGCGCCCGTTCCACGCGCCGGTGTTGCACCCATGCATGTGGTGTCATGCCGGTGGACTGGCGGAAGGCTCGGGTGAAATGAAAGACACTCAGGCCGGAGCGGCGGGCCAACTCGCCCACGCGAATCGGCTCCGCGAGGTGCGCCTCCACGTAAAGCTGCACCCGGCGAAGCGCGGCGGGGGAGAGTCCGCCACGCTGGCGTGCCGCCCGTGACCTCCCCGGCTCCTGGAGCAGTCGCGCCACCCGGGCCGCGTGGCGATCCTGGATGGCCCTCGCTGCCCGAAGGAAGCTCGCGATGATCCGCAGGTGCTCCTCGGGGAGGCCTGCCATGAGCTGATGCCCATCCGCCTGGAGTGGCCCCCAGAGGGTGTCGATCCACTCGCGGGCAAGGGCGGAAAGCACCAGCCGCTGGCCTCCATCGGCCGCCTCCCGCTGGACGTAGCCGGCCAGCTCCAGACGCGCCACGTCCGCATCGCGCGTGACAGCGGCCAGCGGCGTCGGGCCGCCGAAGTGGAGCTGCGCCAGACACGCGAGGTCGGCGCGCCCGAGCGCCAGCACCTTCCCAACGGTGGCGTCGAACTCCGCGGAGGCATCCTGGAACTGGACGACATCCGAGCCAATCTGTTCGAGCAGGGCGGGCCGGGGGCTCATCGCGAACTCCGCAGGAAGGCGAAAAACGACGCAAGGGCACGAAAGACGGCCATGTGACCGGGGCGCATCCTGGCGCCATGATCAACCTGAAGCCCTCCCTCGCGGCAACCGTCCTGTGGCTCTTCGTCATCGTCCTGGGTGTCGCGTTCGGCGCCGGGCTCTACGAGCACCGCGTCTCGCTGCCCCGGTGGCTCGACACCCTGGGAGGACACTGGTCCGCGGAGGCCGCACGGCAGGACAACGTTGGCCTGCGTTTCTGGGCCTTCGTCACCACGGGCCCGCTGACGCTGCTCACACTGGCGAGTCTCTACTTCGCCTCCCAGGCCGCTGGTCCGCTGCGCGTCTGGTGGCTCGCGGCGGCGCTGGCGGCGTTGGGCGACCGGCTGCTGACCTTCTCGTACTTCATCCCGACGATGGTGAGACTGCTGGAGGCGCCCGACAACGCCGCCGCTGTGGAGACCGCTGTGAGGTGGGTCCGGATGAACCACCTGCGTCATGCGCTCAGCGCGGGCGCCTGGCTCTCAGCGCTCCAGGCCCTGTCCTGGCTCCGGTGGAAGGGCGGTGCGTGAACGGAACGTCCGATTCCATGCGAGTGTCCCACCCCGAGAAGTCCGGCCAGGGCAGGGGAGTCACCGACCGGCGGCTGCTCGGCCCTGGACCCTGGTAAAAGCGGGATCCGCGCCATGGCCCGCGACTGCTCCCCACCGCTCCAGACCGGTTCCCGCCTGACACGCCGCATCCACGGCCTGATCAGCACTTGCGCCGTGATCCTGCCCACCGCGGCCGGCGCCGTCGAGTACGTGGACACGCCCTACGCGGATCGCCGGGCCTTCTCGCTGATCCTCGGACCCGGCGCCTCCTATACCGAATCCATTGATCGGTCCGAGGACGACGCGGAGAAGGGCGGGGACGTCCACCTGGATCTCGGGGCCAGCCGCACCGTGGGCTACGACGGGGACGAGGTCTTCGTGGTGATCCGCGGCGGCCTGCGCGGCCCGGACCTCTCGGTGGCCGGAGGCTTCCGGAACTTCTACGGCGATGGGTCCTGGCAGACCTTCTATGATCTGGGCCTGCTGATCAGGCCGTTTTCTGGGCCGTGGCTGGGGCCTCGCGTAGCGTTGGGTCTGCGACACACCTTCTCCGAGCGGCTCGCGATCTTCGGGGGACTCGGGCTTTCGCTCGGGTTTGGCGCGGGCCTGCGCGGAGACGCCGAAGCCTTCACCGGGGTTCAGTGGATCTTCCCGGTCGGATCGAAGTGAATTTCTTGCGATCAGACCGACCTGTGAGAATGTGTGCGCATCTGTAGGAGGTCGCGCACATGGACATCAGCCCCCGCCTTACTTCTGTGGTCTTCCGGCTCAACCGCGAGAAGCTCGACGCCCTCAAGGACCTGTCGCGCTCCACCCGCATCCGCCAGAGCGAGTACCTCCGCGAGGCCATCTCCGATCTGCTCGCGAAGTACGAAGAGCGGCTCGTCGACTGAAGACGGCCGTCCGGGCCCCACCGCGCGTCACCCGAAGTGGAAGGGTGGCTCCAGCGGAAGCCCCGGGGGATGGAGACGCTCCCCGGCGGTGAAGGGGTCCACTCCGGGAGGGTAGCGAACCTCCCAGAGCACGAGGCCGTGAGCGGGCGCCTTGAAGCCCTCCATGGCCTGACCCGTCTCGAGCGCCGCGAGCCACGCCTCTTCCGGCAGCAGCCCCGCGGCCACCTTCAACGCGCCCCCCACCAGATAGCGGACCTGGTAGCGCGCGAAGCCCTCCCCGCGCAGCCGAGCCTCGTAGAGCCCTCCGCCCAGCTCGTGCAGGGTGGCGGACTCCAGCGTGCGCGGCTTGCGTGGACTGGACTTCTCATGGAACGCGATGAAGTCCCGCGTCCCCTCCGCCCTTCGCAGCACCGCCTCCAGCCGCTCGGGCGTCACCGTCGTCCCCAGGAGCCGTGGCTCTGAGGGAACGTCCAGCGCATAGGGCGCCCACGCGGGCGCCATGGCGCCGCCCAACTGGAACCGGTAGCGGTACTCCTTGCCGCATGCGCTCCACTGCGCATGAAAGGACGTGGGCCGGCGCACCCCGCACAGGCCCAGGCCCGGTGGCAGCCGGGGAGGGAGCCGCTGCTCCAGCGACTCCGCCGAGTCCCCCGCCTCCAGCCGGACGCTCACCACCTGCATCCGCGCGTGGACGCCTTTGTCCGTGCGCCCCGACGGCATCAAGGTCGCCGGCACGCCCACGGACTGGAGGGCTTCTTCCAGGGCGGACTGCACGGTGGGCCCCTCCACCTGGCGCTGGAAGCCGCGGAAGATTCCGCCGCGGTACCAGATCCACAGTGCGACGGGAATTCGCTTGGTGGTGGAGGGGAGCACGCCGTTGCTTGGGTGTGGGGAACCACGGGATACTCGCGCGCGAAATGGCGGCTGGACAAGACCTTGCGGCGGACGTGGACGGACACTGGCTCTTCAAGCACGGGGACCTCGTCCTGGGGCCCGTCAGTGGCGCTCAAATCGTGGAGAAGCTCACCTCGGGTGAGCTGACGCCGGACACCCTGGTGGCGCCCGCGGGTGAGCGGGACTTCCACCGCATGTCGGAGGTGGACGCCTTCCGCTCCCATGTGGCCCGGGCGGAGGCGCGCGCCCGGGTGGATGCGGCCGTCGTGGTGGAGCGGGCGAAGTCCGCGAAGCGCCTGAAGATTCTGGGCGGCGCCGCCGTGGCGGGCGTGGTGGTGCTGGGCATCTTCGGCGTCCATGTGGCGCGCAACGCCGCGGTCCACGGCTGGTTCGGCGGCGGCGGCGTCCAGACGGACGACTTCGAGATGGGCGAAATCACCATCCGCGTGGCCCAGGCCCGGGCGGATGATGAGGAGTTCTTCGATTATCCCGCCGGTGGCGCGCAGCGTCCTGGCGCGGGCGGGCCCGGAGTGAAGCCGGCCACGGGCAGCAGCGGCCCGGGGAAGGTGGCCATGGCGTCCACCACCCGGTCTCCCCCGGACCGGAAGCCCCGGCCGACCGGCACCGTGAGCACCGAGCCGGACGGCATGGAGGTGGCGCAGCAGTTCGACCAGTCCGCCATCAACCGCGTGGTGGCCAGCAACAAGTCCACGCTCTTCCGCTGCTTCAAGGAAGAAGGGGAGCGCAGCCCGGGCATCTACGCCAAGATTCCCATGGAGTTCGTCATCGGGAACGACGGCCGGGTGAGCAAGCTGTGGGTGGACAACCCGCAGTTCAAGAAGGGTGCACTCTACGACTGTCTGCTGACGGAGATGCAGAAGTGGCCGTTCCGCGCCTACGAGGGTGAGCGGGCCACGGTGGGCCTGTCGTTCACCATCGGCAAGCGGGGGTAGGGTCACTTTCTTGCCGGCACCCCGGGCATGCCCGATACCGTGGGCATGTCCGCCGCATCCGTTGCAGAGACCGAAATCGCGAAGAAGGCCATGAGCGTCCCGCCGGGGACCTTCCGTCACACCGTGCTGACGGCAGCCAAGCGCTTCAAGTCCACCTGGGCCGAGCTGGGCAAGCTCCTGGTCCAGGTCCGGGACGAGGCCAAGTTCGAGGAGTGGGGTTACCCCTCCTTCGAGGCCTACTGCCTCAAGGAACTGCACATCAAGAAGCAGACCGCCTTGAAGCTCACCCGCTCGTTCAGCTTCCTGACCAAGCACGAGCCGGAGGAGGAGCTTACCGCACAGGAGTTCCCCCAGCGCGCACCCGCCTTCGAGGTCATCGAAGTGCTCGCGGACGCGGAGGAGCGGGGGCAGTTGTCGCCCACTGAATACAAGTCCCTGCGCGACAGCATCTGGAGCCCGGAGAAGAACCCGGCCGAGCTGAAGAAGGAGTTCGCCGAGCGCTTCCCCCGTCCCCCGCCGGAGCCGCCCCCGGAGAGCGCCCAGGTGCGGAAACTGGCGCAGATGGCCCGCAAGCTCGCCTCCGAGCTGTCGGGGAGCCGTCGGATTCCGAACGCCGTCGCCGAGCGGGCAGCCGCCCTGGCGGAAGACCTCGAGGACATCGCCTCGGGCGTGACGGACGCCTGAGCCGCTGTTACTGAACGCTGACCCGTCGCCGGGGCTGTACGCTCGGCAACGGGCTTGTACCGCCGGGCTTCCTGCCCGAAGGGGAGGGCCCTATAGTGGTTCAGGGCCGCGTGGAAGGTGGGCCTGACGGCTGTTCGAGACGTGGGCAGGCCGTGCGGGTAGGGGAGCGGTGGACGGCGTAGGAGGCTCCGGGTGTCCGGGGCCGGCGAACTCGGAGGCGGCAGTGAAGAAGGAGCACCACGTCAACCTGTCTTGTTCGTTCTGCGGCAAGTCGCAGCGCGAGGTCCGCAAGCTCATCGCGGGCCCGACGGTCTACATCTGCGACGAATGCATCAAGCTGTGTAACGACATCATCGCGGACGAGAACGAGCGCGAGGAGGGCAAGCCCCAGGTCAGCTTGCCGACGCCGCAGGAGATCAAGGCGTTCCTCGACGACTACGTCATCGGACAGGACCAGGCGAAGAAGGTCCTCGCGGTGGCGGTGTACAACCACTACAAGCGCATCTATCAAAAGAAGCCGACCTCTCGGCCGCGTCCGGGCGTCAAGGCCCCGGGCGGCGAGGAAGTGGAGCTGAGCAAGAGCAACATCCTGCTCATCGGTCCCACGGGTAGCGGAAAGACGCTGCTGGCCCAGTCGCTGGCGCGCTTCCTCAACGTGCCCTTCACCATCGCCGACGCCACCAGCCTCACCGAGGCCGGCTACGTGGGCGAGGACGTGGAGAACATCATCCAGAACCTCCTCCACAACGCCGACTACGACGTGGAGAAGGCTTCGCGCGGCATCGTCTACATCGACGAGATCGACAAGATCGCGCGCAAGGGTGACATGCCCAGCGCCACCCGCGACGTGGGCGGTGAGGGCGTGCAGCAGGCCCTGCTGAAGATCATCGAGGGCACCCGGGCCAACGTCACGCCGCGCGGCGGGAAAAAGTACAACCAGCAGGAGTACGTCCAGGTCGACACGACGAACATCCTGTTCATCTGCGGCGGCGCCTTCCACGGCATCGACGGCGTCATCAAGCGCCGCGTGGGTGAGAAGGGCCTCGGCTTCGGCGCGAAGATCACCCACCGCGAGGAGCGCAGCGTGGGCGAGCTGCTGGCGCTGACCGAGCCGGAAGACCTCATGCGCTTCGGCATGATTCCGGAGTTCATCGGCCGCCTGCCGATGATCGCCACGCTCAACGACCTGAAGGAAGAGGACCTGGTCATCATCCTCTCCCAGCCGAAGAACGCGCTGATAAAGCAGTACCAGAAGCTCTTCGAGATGGAGAAGGTGAAGCTGACCTTCACCAAGGAGGCGCTGCGCGCCATCGCCCGCGAGGCGATGCGCCGTCACTCCGGAGCACGCGGCCTTCGCGCCATCCTGGAGGATGCGATGCTGGAGATCATGTACGACGTGCCGTTCCGCGAGGGCGTCAAGGAGTGCAAGATCACCGAGCAGGTCATCACCAAGCACGAGGCGCCCCAGCTCGTCATGGAGAAGGAGAAGAAGACGGCCTAGCGGCGTCTTGCTTCTCCAGACGGTCCAAGGCCCTGCTTCCCACCCGGGAGGCGGGGCCTTCGTCGTTTCAGGGCGCGGGCAGGGTGATGATGAACTCCGCCCCGGCGCCGGGCGTGCTCTCCACGCGGATGTCGCCCTGGTGCTCCTGGACGATGTCGTGGCACAGCGACAGCCCCAGCCCCGTGCCCACGCCGGCGGGCTTGGTGGTGAAGAAGGGGTGGAAGAGCTTCTCGCGGATGTCGTCGGGGATGCCCGGCCCGTTGTCGCGGATGCGCAGCTCCACCTTGTTGCCGACGCGGCGGGTGCGCAGGTGCACCTGGGGCGTGAAGCCTGCGCCGGCCTGCGCCTGCTGTTGCGCCGCGGCGTAGAAGGCGTTGTCCAGGATGTTGGTGAGCATCCGGCTGACGTCGGGAGCCACCAGCTCCACGATGCCCACGGTGGGGTCCAACGTGGTCTCCATCTTCACGCTGGCGCCCCCGGGGCGGCTGCGCAGGCCCTGCACCGCCAGATTCACGCTGTCGCGCACCAGCACGTTGAGGTCCGCCTTGGAGCGGGTGCCCTCCGACTTGCGCGAGTGCCGGAGCATCGTCTTGATGATGTCCGAGGCGCGCTTGCCGTGGCTGTGGATGCGCTGGGCGTTCTGCTTCAAGTCCTGGAGCGTCTCCAGCACGTCCTCGCGGGCCGCGCTGTCGAGCCGGTCCGCCATGCCCTTCAGCGTCGCCTCCAGCTCACCGGCCAGCTTCGAGGACAGGTTCGAGAAGTTGTTCACGAAGTTGAGCGGATTCTGAAGCTCGTGGGCGATGCCCGCGGTGAGCGCGCCCAGGGACGCGAGCTTCTCCTGCGCGACGAGCTGGCGCTGCATCTCCTGGAGCCGGGTGAGCGTCTCCGCCAGCTCGGCGTTCTTGTGCTGGATTTCGGCGGTGCGCTCCTCCACGCGGCGCTCCAGCGTGCGGCTGTACTCCTCCAGGCTGGCGTAGAGGTCGGCGTTCTCCAGGGAGATGGCCGCCTGGAATGACAGCAGGCGCAGCACCTCCAGGCGCTCCCGGGTGAAGGCCCCGCGCGTGGCGTCGTTCTCCAGGTAGAGCACGCCGGTGAGGGAGCCCTGCTTCAAGAGCGGGCTGCACAGCAGCGACTTGGGCTGCGCACTGCGGACGTAGGGGTCCTCGGAGAACGGCTCCTCCGCCGAGGCGTCGTGGAGGAGCACCGTCTCCCCGGTGCGCACCACGTAGTGGATGATGGAGGCGGGCAGCGCCGTGGAGGACTCCATGGGGATGGGCGCCTCCAGCACCACGCCGTCGCTGTCCACCGTGCCCTCCGCCGCGATGACCAGGCCCTCGGTCCGCTTCAGCAGCAACAGGCCCCGGCGCGCGCCCGCGTTCTCGATGACCAGCGTCATCAGCTTGCGCAGCAGCTTGCCCAGGACGATTTCGCCGGACAGCGCGCGCGCCGTCTTGATGACGGAGGCCAGGTCCAGCGCGGCCAGTGACGTCTCGGTGGGCGCGTCCGTGCGCGTGGGCTCGGGTGCGGTGGGCAACAGCCGAGGGTGCTCACGCTCCAGCCGAGCCGCGACGGCGCGGGCGCCCCAGCGCAGGTAGGCGGCGCGGGCTTCTTCCAGGTAGGTGCGCGCCACGCGCTCGCGGGCTCGCGTCAGGTGGAAGCGCGCCGCGGCCTCGCAGGCCACGCCTTCGTCGAGCGACAGGCCGTACTGGCGCGCCAGTCGGATGGCCCGGTCATATGCATCCGCCGCCGTGTCCTCCTGCCCATCCAGGCGCGCCCGCTCCGCGTCGAGCAGCTCCGCCCGGGCGCCGTAGTTCATCGGGGCGATGTGCGCCCAGCCGCGCATCGACTTGCGGATGGCGTCGATGGCGCGCGACGAGCGGAGCCGGTCCATCGGCCCCAGCGTCGGGTGGACGGCGATGAGCGCCAGGCCTTGGTAGAACTTGTACCAGGGCAGGTAGATCTGCCCGGCGATGAGCTCCACCTGAGCGTCCACCGCCGCTGCGCTCTTCAGCGCGCCGCGAGCGTCGCCCCACAGCCAGCGGCGCAGGGTGCGCAGCACGTCACAGGTGGCGATGCCGTTGGCGTAGTCGAGCTGCCGGTACGGCGCGACCAGTTCCTCCTCGCGGGCCTCCACGTTGCCGGTGAAGGCGCCGGTGAGCGAGTCGAGCGTGTGTCGCATGTACTCGACGAAGAGCACGTTCTTGTGCCGGTGGGTGGCCAGCGTGTCGCGGTACCGGTCCATGCGCGGTCCGCCGTCAGCCAGGCCATCCCGGGCGATGATGGCGGTGGCGCAGCCCGCGCTGGCCGCGTAGCCGAAGTACTCGATGTCGCCCGTCTCCTGGCCCTTCTGCGCGGCGGCGAGGAAGTCGTCGATGCAGCCGGACAGCGGCTCCTTCCAGTGCCGGATGAAGAGGTTGAAGACGAAGGTCACCATGGCCCGCAGGCTCTCCGCGTGGAAGCGGTCCAGCGTCTTCAGCGCCAGCCGGCCGTAGCGGAAGCCCTCCTCGGGGTTGCCCAGGTGGACGCTCAGCATCAACCCGTAGCCCACGTAGCCGAACGCGGCCACGCCCGTGGCGCCGTGGCGGATGGTGAGCTGGAGCACGCGGAGCACCACCAGCGGGAACAGCAGCGGGCGGGCCATGAAGGCCAGCGAGGACAGCTTCACCAGCAGCCGCAGGGTGGCGAGCAGGAGCGGGTCGGTGCACTCGGGCAGGGCCGCCAGGTCCTCGGGCTTGCGCAGGCCCAGGCGCAGCTTCGTCTTCGCCACCGCGGCCAGCACGTGCGGCTGCTTGGGGTTCGCGGGCAGGGGCTGGCCCAGCTTGCGCAGGACCTCCAGGCCCAGGTCCACGCCGCGCGAGTGCTCGCCCCTGTGCGCGAGGCATTGGAGCCGGACTTCCTGCACCCGGACCTCCTCCGCGCCATCCACCGCGTGGGCCAGCGCCGCGGCCGCCAGCCGCTCCATCTGGTCGAAGTCCGCCGCAAGGTAGGCCGCCTCCGCTGCGTCGACGTGGAGGTCGAAAGTGAGCCGCCGGTCCTTTCGCCAGCCGTCGTCGCCGAGCAGCGACAGGCCCGTGCTCAGCAGTCGCCGTGCCGCGTCCCAGGCGCCGCGAGACTTGGCGCTGCGGCCCGCGCGCAGGTCCAACTCCGCCACGCGGTGCCGCTCCTCCGCGTCGTGGAGCAGGGGCAGCGCCAGGTGGAAGTGGCTGACGAGCTCCGCGAGCCCTTCGTCCAGCCGCTCCGGAGGCGTGTGCCGCAGCAGCAGTCTGCCGATGCGCGCGTGAATCTCCGGGTGCACATCCGCGGGAATGAGCTCCAGCGCGGCCTGCTGCACGCGGTCATGGCTGAACTGGTACGTGCCCCCGGTGTCGACGTCGGGGTCGTCGATGGGCGTCACGAGGCCGGCTTGCAGGACCTCACCGAGCACCTTCGCGGCCTCTTCGTCCGAGCGCTCCAGGACGATGGCGAGGCTGTGCAGGTCGAACGTATGGCCCAGCGCCGCGGCCATGGGCAGCAGGGCCTGGGCGGACGAGCTCAGCTCACGGATGCGGGAGGTGAGCAGCGCCACCACGCCGTCGCTGAAGTCCTGTCCCCGCAGCGCGCTGGCGTCCCACCGGAAGCCACCGCCGTCCGCGTCGAAGCGCACCAGGCCGCGCTCGTAGAAAGTGCGCAG
This sequence comes from Myxococcus sp. 1LA, assembly GCA_046520405.1. GTDB lineage: Bacteria > Myxococcota > Myxococcia > Myxococcales > Myxococcaceae > Myxococcus. Next base: position 3,845 of record JBKGHI010000083.1, on the reverse strand, counting down.
CAGTTGCACGGCGTGGAACGGGTTGCCTTCTGACAACGACAGCACCAGGTCGTCGAGCTGGGCGTCGGGTTGTCCCTCGGCTGGAGGGAACACGTCCGCGACCAGCCGCGTCATGTCCTCGGGGGACAGCGGCGCCAGGTCGATGCGGTGGACGGGCGTGCCGTGCTCCTGCAGCGCGCGGGCGAGTCCTTCGACGGGATGGTCGGGGCTCAGCTCCTCGGCGCGGCAGCCAGCAATGACGAGCAGGTGTTCGATGTCCCGGTCCGTCAGGAGCAGCCGGAGCAATTGCAGGCTGGTGCTGTCCGCCCAGTGGAGGTCGTCCAGGACGAGGACGAGCGGATGTTCCCGCGTGGCGAGCGCGGCCACCAGCTTGCGCAGGACGAGCTGGAAGCGCAGCTCCGACTCCGCGGGCCCCAATTCGGGCACGGGTGGTTGGTCGCCGAGCACCAGGGCCATGCGAGGCACCGCGTCCACCACGAGCCGGCCCATGCCACCCACGGCTTCGAGGAGGCGGCGGCGCCAGCTCTCCAGGTCCTGCTCCTGTTCGCCGAGCAGTCCGCGTGCCACTTCACGGAAGGCTTCGAAGATGCCGCTGTAGGGCGTGTCGCGGAGGAGCTGGTCGTACTTGCCGCGCGCGAAATGTCCGTGGCGCTCGGTGACGGGGCGCTTGAGTGTCCCGGTGAGGGCGGACTTGCCCATGCCCGCGGCCCCGGAGACGAGGACGAAGGCGGAGCGGCCCGAGGCGGCGCGCTCGAAGGCCTCGCGGAGGGCTGCCTGCTGGGGTTCGCGGCCGTAGAGCTTCTCGGGGACGGCGAAGCGCTCGGGGACGCCTTGGCGCCCAGGACGAACGGTGCGACGGGCCCTGGGGCCTCCAGGGCGTTCAGGCAGCGCTGGAGGTCCGCCACGAGCCCGTAGGCGCTCTGGTAGCGGTCCTCGGGGGACTTGGCGAGGAGCTTGAGGGCGATGTCGGAGAGAGGCTGGGGGAGCCCGGGCTCGACGGTGACGGGCGGAGCCGGGGGGAGGGCGACGTGAGCGTGGATGAGGCCCAGCGCATCCGTGTCCGCGAAGGGGCGGCGTCCGGTGAGCAGCTCGTAGAGCACCACGCCCATGGAATAGAAGTCGCCGCGCGAGTCCACGCTGCGGTGGGTGCGTCCCGTGCCCTCGGGCGAGAGGTATTCGAGCGTGCCCTCCAGTCGCTCGGGAGCGAGCGGCGCGACTTCGGCGCGAGGCCGGCGCGTGGCGAGGGTGAAGCTGGTGAGCTTTACGGACTCGCCATCCGAGCCCACGACGATGCTGCTGGGGTTCAGGTCCCGGTGGAGGATGCCTTGTTCGTGGATGCCGCCCAGGGCGCGCGCCAGGGACAGCGCGATGCGGCAGGCGGTGCGAGGCTCCACGCGGCCATGTGACAGGCGCTGGGCCAACGTCGCGTCACCGAAGCCCTCCAGGACGAGCACGGGGGCGCCGTCACGCGCTTCGGCCCAGGCGAGGGGCTGCAGGACGCCGTCGAGGTTCAGGGCGTTCGTCAGCTCCCATTCATGGCGGAGCCGCGCGGAGGCGGAGGGAAGAAGCGTGGCGTCGGGGACCTTGAGGAGGACCGGGGTGCCATCTTCCTCGCGAGTGGCGCGCAGGAGCTTGAAGGCGCCTGCGGTGGTGACTTCTCTGCCGATGCGGTAGCCGGGTACGTCCATCATTGCTTCCACCCGTGCGCGCAGGAGCGCACTCCCCGTTGAAGCGGGCGAGGGTAGCCCTGGCACTGGGGGCTCGCAACACAGCGAGAGTCTGGTGAGACAGGATGCCTGGCGGAAGGCCAGGGTGGAGCGGGCCTCGCGGGTGTGCGATGGATCGTCTCACCGTGCTGAGACCCTCTGGGATGGCTGGCCTGGCTGCAGGAAGCGGCGGACGACGCGCGCTCGTGATTGGCAGTGGTTTCGGTGGATTGGCCGCGGCCATCCGGCTGGCGGCGCGAGGCTGGCGCGTCACCGTGTTGGAGCGGAGGGACGGACCAGGCGGGCGGGCGAACGCCTTCCAGCAGGATGGCTTCACGTTCGACGCGGGCCCCACCGTGATTACGTGTCCGCACCTGCTGGAAGAGCTGTGGGCGCTCGCGGGGCAGCGCATGGCGGACCACGTGGAGCTGCGGCCCGTAGTGCCGCTGTACCGGATGCGGTTCCCGGATGGCTCCTCGTTCGACTACCACACGGACCGCGAGTCGATGCGCGAGTCCGTGCGCCGCCTGTCTCCCAGGGATGAAGCCGGGTTCCTGTCGCTGTGCGCCCGCGTGGAGCGAATGTACGAGGCGGGCATCGGGCCGCTGATGAGCACGCCGGTGCCGGACGTGCTGAGCCTGGCACCCTTCACCCCCGCGCTGGTGCGAGACGAAGCGTTCCGGTCGATGTTCGGCTTGGTGTCGAAGCACATTCGCGACGAGCGGCTCCAGCAGGCGTTGAGCTTCCATCCGCTGCTGATTGGCGGCAGTCCCTTCGCGACCGCGAGCGCGGTGTACACGTCGATTCAATTCGTGGAGCGCCGTTGGGGCGCGTTCTTCCCAGTGGGAGGCACGGGGGCCCTGGTCCGTGGCCTGGTGGCGCTGCTGGAGGCCCTGGGCGGTGAGGTCCGTTACGGCAGTGAGGTGACGGAGATCACGCTGGAGGGGCGGAAGGCGACGGGGGTTCGGCTCGGGGACGGAACGGGGCTGGCGGCGGACGTGGTGGTGTCGAACGCGGATGCAGCGTGGACATACCGGTACCTGTTGCCAGGGCATGTCCGGAAGCATTGGACGGACGAGCGCATCAACCGGGCGCGGTACTCGATGAGCGCGTTCCTCTGGTACTTCGGGACGCGGCGCCAGTATCCGGAGGTGGCGCACCACACGCTGCTGTTCGGCAAGGACTTCCGGGGGATGTTCTCGGGGCTGGAGGGGCCAGGGCAGCCGTCCGCGGACCCGCTGCTGTATCTACACAGGCCCACGGCGACGGACGCGGCGCTGGCTCCGTCGGGGCATGACGCCTTCTATGTGCTGGCACCGGTGCCGCATCTGGGGACGGGCTCGGAGTGGAAGCAGCGGGCGGAGTCATTCCGACGAGCGCTGGAGGAGCGGCTGTCGCGGACCGTGCTGCCGGGACTGGGAGCGGAGTTGGTGACTTCGCGGATGGTCACGCCGGAGTATTTCCGTGACGAGCTGCGGTCATTCCGAGGGGCCGCGTTCAGCTTCGCGCCGACGTTGCTGCAGACCACGTTCCTCCGGGCGCAGGCCCGGAGTGAGGACGTGGACCGGCTCTACATGGTCGGTGCGGGCACGCATCCCGGGGCGGGGCTTCCCGCCGTGCTGTGCTCCGCCAAGATCGTCGACACTGTGATTCCACTGGCGTAGCGGATTTTTCGCGAGGCACGGAACGCAGTGACGCATTGAGCCGCGGGCGAGAGGCTTATCCTGAGTTCGGCCGTGTGATAGGATTTGCCGCGCAGTCCCATTGAAAGGATTTGTCATGCGCAAGGGAATCCAGAAGTGGGTCTTTGTCGTGGGCGTTGTGTTCGGAGGCGTACTGGGCACGGTCCGGCCACCGGAGGCCCAAGCCAGCGTAGATTGGTGTCAGAACCAGTGCGCCGATGAGAGCTGTTCCTGTTATTATCAGTGTGTTCAGATTGGCCCTCACTGCATCTGTGAGCAGTTCCATGTTTGTTTTTGATGCACAGGGATTGTCGCCCTTCGCGAGCTGCCCCTAGACGAAGAATTGGGATGCCGTTGAAGGGGATCGGCAAGACAAGTTCTCGTTGGCACCTCTGAGCTGTGCCTAGAGCGCCGAATAGGTTAGGTCACGCCGCGAGTTGGTAGCGCGCGGCAACCT
>JBKGHI010000082.1:0-32047 GCA_046520405.1 Myxococcus sp. 1LA | reverse complement strand
GGCGGTGGAGAAGCGCGTGGAGGCCGTGACGGCCTACGGGAAGCAGGACTTCGCGGCTGCGGCGGCGGCCATGGACGGCTCGGCGAGCCTGCTGGCGGGCATCGCCCCCACGCGCTCGGAGGAGCTGGCGGGGCTGTGGCGGCTGGAGAAGGAGCTGGCGACCGCGCACACGGCGCACGAAGCGGCGCGCTGGACGCGGCCCATGCTCTCCATGCACGAGCAGCTCTCGCTGGTGCTGCTGCTCATCCTCGCCTTCGGCATCATCTTCGAGCTGCCGCTCGTCATGGCGCTGCTGGGCGTGGTGGGCGTGGTGAAGTCGTCCTGGCTCTTCAAGTACCAGCGTCACGCCTTCGTGGTGTGCCTCATCGCGGCGGCCATCATCACCCCCACCGGAGACGTGGTGAACCTGTCGCTGATGGCCGGCCCCATGCTGCTCTGCTACGAGCTGGGCGTGTTGTTGGTGTGGATGGTGGAGCGGCGGCGCGCGCGGAACGAAGCGGAAACGGGCATCACCCCGGCGTCATAGTCGAGGAGCCTCCATGAAGCCGTCGCGCCGGCACTTCCGGGCCAATCTGCGCTACCTGCGGGCGCTGGTGCGGCGCTTCCGCACCACGCTGATGCTGTCCGCGGTGCTGTTCCTGGGAGGGCCCACGCTCTTCCACTGGCGCTTCCGGGGGCCGGGCGGCGAGCGCATCGACTTTGGCGAGGCGCTGCACCACACCTACTTCCTGCTCTACGGCCAGCCGTCGCTGCCCTATGTGGACGACTGGTTGGTGGAGATGCTCAACCTGGTGATTCCGCCCGCGGGCATTGCCCTGGTGGCGGATGGTGTGGTGCGCTTCGCCTACCTCTTCTTCGCCCGGCACAAGAACGACAAGGAGTGGATTGAAGTGGTCTCCGAGACGATGAAGGGCCACGTCGTGGTGTGTGGCGCGGGGCGCGTGGGTTACCGCGTGGTGACGCAGCTGCGGGAGATGGGCAAGGACGTGGTGGTGGTGGAGAAGCGCGAGGACGCGGCCTTCGTGTCCGCGCTGCGCGACGAGCTGGTGCCGTTGCTCATCGACGACACGCGCAGCCCGCTGTGCCTGCCGCGCACCAACGTGAAGGATGCGTCCGCCATCGTCTGCGCCACGGACGATGACCTGGCCAACCTCAACATCGCCCTGGACGCGCGCAAGCTCAACCCGGACATCCGCGTGGTCATCCGCCTCTTCGATGACGACTTGAGCGGCAAGGTGCGGGAGACGTTCAAGGCGGAGGCGCTCTCCAGCTCGTCGCTGGCGGCCCCGGCCATGGCGCTGGCCGCCATGGACCCGCGCATCGTCCACTCCTTCCACCTGGCCAAGCACCTGATGGTCGTCTCGCTGTTCGAGGCGCGGCTGGGCCTGCCGGGCCTCACCATCTCCGAGGTGCGCGACAGGTTCGGCTGCCTGGCGCTGTCGCTCCAGCGCAATGGCGAGGAGCGGCTCCACCCGCAGGGGGACGAGGTCATCCGCTCGGGTGACGTGTTGTCGCTCCAGGCGTCCTACCCGGAGTACCGGCGGATGCGCGCCTTCACCCACGAGGCGGAGCCGCCCCTGTGGTCCCACCACGACCCGGTGCCCGTGGTCACGCCTTCGTCCCGAAAGGTGAGCTGAGGGCGGCGCGCGCGGACGCCTCCGGCCAGCGCGGGAAGGACTGCGCCAGCCCCAGCTCCGAGGGCAGGGCGAGCGCCCGCGCCAGCAGCGTGGCCATGGCGTCCCACTCCAGCAGGAAGCCGTCATGGCCGTGGAGGCTGGACAGGGTGGCGTGCTCGGCGTGCACGCCGCGCTCGCGCAGCCGCCGGGCCAGCGCCGCCATGTGGCTGGGGAAGAAGAGCTGGTCCGTGTCGATGCCCACGCACAGAGCGCTCGCGCGGATGCGGGCCAGGCCGCCCCCGGGGAAGCGTGACAAGTCGTGGTGGTCCATGGCGCCCAGTTGCGCCAGGTAGGCGCGCGCGTCGAAGCGGGCCTCCAGCTTCTGGCCCTGGTACTCCAGGTAGCTGTGCATGGGGTGCAGCGCGCGTGAGGACCACGCATCGGGGCGGCCCTGGAGCGCCTCCAGGCCGGGCTCCGCGCGGTAGGTGAGCATCGCGAGCTGCCGGGCCAGCTCCAGGCCCCGGCGGGGAGACTCGGGGAAGCCCGGGTCCATCAGCAGCGCCTGCCGCGCCACGTGGTTGAGGCCCACCACCCACGCGGTGGCGGACTCCGTGGTGGCGATGGGGAACAGGCGCGCGAAGCGCTCCGGCGCCAGCGCCGCGAGGCAGAGCACCACCATGCCGCCCAGCGAGCCGCCAGCGACGAGCTCCACCTCGTCCAGGCCCAGCGCGTCCATGGCCAGCAGGATGCTGCGCGCCTGGTCCCACGGGGTGACGGTGGCCGGGAGGCGCTCTTCGTCCTGGCGCAGGTCGCCCTTGGCCACCGGCGGCGGCGCGCCGAAGCGCACGTCGTCCTTCCGCTTGGGGAAGCCCTCGTCGGCCGGGCCCGTGGTGCCGTAGCAGGAGCCCAGGTTGTTGAAGCACAACAGCCGCATGCGGGACGGGTCCAGCGCGCGCCTCGGGCCGATGAGCGGCTCCCACCAGCCGCCCTTGCCGCCGCGCGCATGTCGCCGGTGAGGGCGTGGACCAGCAACACCGTGGGCACGGACGCGGGGGCCCGCGCGGGCCCCGGTCGCGCGCGTTGGCCGCGAGCGCTTGCTGTTCGGCCAGGGTGCGGCGAACGACGCTCGGGGGGCTCGCCTGGGACGCGTCCTCGGAGTGGACGTGCGCGCGGGAGTGGAGCCAGGGCACATCGTCGGCGGGGCCCCACCACCAGCCTCGCACGAGGTGGTTCGTGACGCGGGCGCCGGCCTCCAGCGTGAGGTCGGGCAGGGCCACGTCGAAGAGGCGCGGGGCGGACGTGAGGTTGTGCGTCGTGCTCATGGGGCGCTGCTCCTCGGTGGGGAAGTGCGAGGGCGGCGCGCGTCCAGAAACGACGAAGCCCACCAACCCTCGCGGGTGGATGGGCTCGATGGCTCGCCAGGGCCGGACAGACGGACGTCAGCCGAACCTGGAGGGCTTGAGCCCACCCGGCATCGACATTCGACACATGGCGCGTAGCGACGTCATTGGCGGTAACGGATAAGCGCTCGCCTCCCCGCAGTCAAGTCAGCCCAGCGCCGAGCAGTGCGCGGTGATGACCTGGGGCGCGTCGTCCACGAGCTGCCACACGCGGGTGTAGCGGAAGTCTCCTTCGAAGCGGGCTCCCTGGAACTCTCCGGATAGCGAGGCTCGAACGATGACCACGGCGCCAGCGGAGAGGTAGCGCATCTGTTGCTCGCGGATGTCCAACCGCGTGAGCCGCAAGGCGCCCGAGCGGTGGGGGGCGAGGTCGGCTTCCTTGTCGAAGAGCTGGCCCGCGTGGTTGACGAAGAGGAGGTCGTCGGAGAGCAGCGCATCGAGCGCGGCGACGTCGCTCGAAAGCATCGCCCGCCGCAGGGCCTCCTCCGCGGCCTGGATGTCTTCCTCCGTCAGCATGGTGTTCCTTTCCAGGGATGTCTCACGGTGGCACTGTGGACTGAAGCAGGCCCGGAGCGCGAGGTCGGCGCAAGAACCGGGTTGCTGCTTCGTGTTCCCGCGGACATACCCAGTCTGGAAGCACCTGACCCGGAGCAGCGGCATGGCGTCCAGCGACTACGCACGTATCGAACAGGCCATCCTCTATCTCGACACCCACGCCCATGAGCAGCCGTCCCTGGAGGACGCCGCCGCGCACGTGGGCTTGAGCGCCTTCCACTTCCAGCGGCTGTTCTCCCAATGGGCGGGCATCAGCCCCAAGCGCTTCGTGCAGATGCACACCCTCAGCTCGGCCCGGCGCCTGCTGGCCGAGCGTCGCAGCGTGCTGGAGACGTCGCTGGAGGTGGGGCTGTCGGGCAGCGGCCGGCTGCATGAGCTCTTCGTCACGCTCACGGCGATGACGCCGGGTGAGTACAAGCTGGGCGGGGAAGGGCTCACCGTGCGGTATGGCGTCCATCTGTCGCCGTTCGGCGAGTGCCTGCTCGCCGTCTGCGAGCGCGGCATCTGCGGCCTTCACTTCCTCACGGGGACGGCGAAGGAGGACGCGGTGGCCGCGCTGCGGAGCGAATGGCCACGGGCCACCTTCGTGGAGTCCGCCGAGGACACGGCGCCATGGATGGAGCGCATCTTCCAGCCGAGTCCTCCTGGCGCCGCGCCCCGTTCGCTGTCGGTGCTGGTGCGGGGCACGCCCTTCCAGGTGCAGGTGTGGCAGGCGCTGCTGCGCGTGCCCTCGGGCGAGGTGACGACGTACGAGGACCTGGCGCGGGCCATCGGCAAGCCGAAGGCGATGCGCGCGGTGGGCTCGGCGGTGGGGGACAACCCCGTGGGGCTCCTGATTCCCTGTCACCGCGTGCTGCGCAAGACGGGCGTCTTCGGGGAGTACCGCTGGGGGGCCTCGCGCAAGCGGGCGATGCTGGCGTGGGAGGACCTGCGGTACGCCGGCATGGATGACGAGGCCGCCTCCCACATGCGGCCTGGCGGCGAGGGGCAGCCGCTGGTTGGGGCTTAGCGGTAGGTGAGCAGCTCGCGCCGGTTGCCCTCGAAGTGGCTGTGCTCGTTGAGCGTGGACAGGTAGCGGCCTCGCTCGCTGTAGATGACCTTGGAGAGGCCGCAGTTCGCCAGCGTCAGGTTGAGGCGGAAGGCGTGCTCGTCCGGGATGCGGAGCAGCTCCTGGCAGATGGCGGTGATGGTGCCTCCCGAGGTGAAGACGAGCGCGTTCTTCGAGGCGCCCATCCCCTGGATGAGGGCATCGAAGGCACGGAGGCAGCGCTGGCGGAAGGTGGACCAGGGCTCGGTGTATTCGGCGTCGTGCTGGCCGGCCACCCAGCGGGCCACGGCGTCGGTGAAGAGCGCCTGGTAGGCGCGCCGGGGTGACTCCGTCTGGAGCAGCTCCGCTCGGAGCACGTCCGGGTCCGCGTAGCGCGGCGTGTGCCGGGCGACGACCTCCTCGTGGTCGAACTCGTTGAAGCCCGCCGTCTGCACGGAGGCGGTGTCGCAGCCGAGCGCGGCGAGGCACGCCTCCGCCGTCTGCCGGTGCCGCGCCATGGTGCCGGTGACGACGGTGTCCACGCGAGGCAGCCGCTCGCGGAGGACTTCACCCAGCACCCGGGCCTGCACGAGCCCCGTCTCCGAGAGCTGGTCGTAGTTCGCCGCGCCGAACGAAGCCTGTCCATGCCGGACGAGGTACACCACGCCCATCAGCGGGCCCCCTTGCGGATGAGCCGGTGGCAGCGCCACCCGAGGTAGTTGACCAGCACCCAGAAGTTCTTGAACGCGGGGTTGCGCGTCTGCTTGTGGTGGTACCGGTAATAAATCTGCTGCGCGATGACGGCGAGCCGGAAGAGGCCGAACACCTCGTAGAAGGTCCAGTTGGCCGGCTTCAGCTTCGTCTGGTCCAGGTAGTACTCCACGACTTCCTCGCGCCGGAGCATGCCGGGCAGGTGCGTGGGCTGGCGCCGCGTGGAGCGCATCACGAAGTCGTCATCGGCGTGGACCCAGTAGGCCAGCGCGCTGCCCAGGTCCATCAGCGGGTCACCCAGGGTGGCCATCTCCCAGTCCAGCACCCCGATGACGCACGTGGGTTCCTCCGACGCGAGCACCACGTTGTCGAAGCGCCAGTCGTTGTGGATGACGCAGGTGGCGATGTCCGCGGGCGTGTTCGCCTTGAGCCAGTCCCGCACGTAGCGGAAGCCGGCGACGTTCCACGTCCGCGCCTTCTCGTAGCGCGCCGACCAGCCCTCCACCTGCCGCGTGGGATAGCCCGGCCCCTTGCCCAGCGACGTCAGGCCCACCGCCGCCGGGTCCACGGCGTGCAGTTCCACCAGCTTGGCGATGACGTTGAGGCACAGCTCGCGCGTCTGCTTCGCGTCCAGCGTCAGGCCCCGCGGCAGGTGCTTGCGCGGGATGAGCCCTTCGATGCGCTCCATGACGTAGAAGTCGGAGCCCAGCACGGCCGGGTCCTGGCACAGGCCCACCATGGTGGGGACCACGGGGTAGGCCGGCTTCAGCGCCTGCTGCACCGTGAACTCACGGGCCATGTCGTGCGCGGACTTCGCCTTCGTCCCCGCGGGAGGCCGGCGCAGGATGAGGTCCCGGTTGGCGTACTTCAGCCGGTACGTCCAGTTGGAGGCGCCGCCCGCGTACTGCGTGACTTCCGGTGTGCCCTCCAGCGTGGGGACCTGGGCCTTGAGCCAGGCGTCCACGGCGGGGAGGTTCAGCTCCTCGCCCGGGCGTACGGTGCCAGCGGGGTCGATGGTCGCGGTCGGTGGCATGCGTCGTTGTTCCTCAGCCGGCCTTCGAACGCGCGCCAGGGCGCATGCCCCGCGTGTTCCGGCGCATGACCCACGCGTAGAGCTCACGCGGCAGCAGGCGCTTCATCCGCCACGCCCTGCGGCCGTCGGCGTGGGGCAGGACGTAGAAGCCGCGCTCGGCCACGGCGTCGAAGACGTCGTTGGCGATGTCATCCGCGGTGATGGCGGAGCGCTCCAGCAGCCGCGCCATGGTGGCCCCCAGCCGAGGGTCCGTGGTGCGCAGCGAGTCACCCAGGTTCGTCTTGAAGAAGGACGGACACACCACGCTGACGCCGATGCCGTGCTCCGCCAGCTCGTTGTGCAGCGTCTCGGACAGCGACACCACGGCGGCCTTGGTCGCGTTGTAGCTGCTCATCAGCGGCACATCGAGCAGGCCCGCCATGGACGCGACGTTGACGATGTGGCCGTGGCCCTGCTTCTTGAAGGCGGGGGTGAACACCTTGCACCCGCGCACGACGCCCAGCAGGTTGATGTCGATGATCCACTGCCAGTCATCAATCGACACGTCCTCGATGGCGCCCGCCTGCGCGACACCGGCGTTGTTGATGACCACGTCCACTCCGCCCCACTGGGCCGTGAGCCAGTCCAGGGCCTCGCGCAGGTCCTCCTCGCGCCGCACGTCACAGCGCAGGTAATGGGCCTGGGGCGCCAGGGCGGTGAGTTCCTTCTGCGCCTCCTCGCCTCGGGCGTCGTTGACGTCGCCGATGCAGACTTTCCACCCGGCGCGAGCGAAGCGCAGGGCGATGGCCTTACCAAGTCCGCTGGCACCACCGGTGATGAAGATGCGTTGAGTTGCCATGGCCGTCAGCTCCGGGAGAAGCCCCGCTTCGACAGCTCGATGCGGGCGATGAGACCCTTGTGCACTTCGTCCGGGCCATCCGCGAGGCGCAGGCTGCGCGCCTGAGCGAAGAAGCCCGCCAGCGGCGTATCTTGAGATACGCCCGCGCCGCCGTGAAGCTGGATGGCGTCATCCACCACCTTCTGGAGGACACTTGGAGCGACGACCTTGATGGCGGAAATCTCCGTCATGGCCCCGAGCGCCCCCACCTGGTCCATCTTCCACGCCGCGTAGAGCGTCAGCAGCCGCGCCTGGTCGATGGCGATGCGCGCCTCGGCCACCTTCTCGCGGTTGCCACCCAGGTTGAGGAGTGGTTTCCCGAAGGCCGTGCGCTTCATGCCCCGGTCAATCATCAGCTCCAGGGCGCGCTCCGCCGCGCCGATGCAGCGCATGCAGTGGTGGATGCGCCCCGGCCCGAGCCGGCCCTGGGCAATCTCGAAGCCCATCCCCGGTCCGGAGATGACGTTGTCGCGCGGCACGCGCACGTTGTTGAAGTGCACCTCGCCGTGGCCGTGGGGCGCGTCGAAGTCGCCGTACACGGGCAGCATGCGGCGGATGCTCACCCCCGGCGCGTCCAGGGGCACCAGCACCATGGAGTGCTGGTGGTGCCGGTCCCCGCCGGTGTCGGGCGTGCGGGCCATGAAGATGGCCACCTTCGCGTTGGGGTGCCCCAGGCCGCTGGACCACCACTTGCTGCCGTTGAGGATGATTTCGTCGCCGTCGCCGATGGCGGTGGCCGCCATGTTGGTGGCGTCCGAGGAAGCCACGTCCGGCTCCGTCATGCAGAACACCGAGCGGATGTCCCCGGCCAGCAGCGGCTTCAGCCAGCGCTCCTGCTGCGCCTCGGAGCCGTACTTCCAGAGCACCTCCATGTTGCCGGTGTCCGGGGCGCTGCAATTGAAGACCTCGGGGGCGATGAAGCTGCGCCCCGTCTCCTCGGCGATGGGGGCGTACTCCAGCGTGCTGAGCCCGGCGCCGAGCTTCTCGTCCGGGAGGAACAGGTTCCACAGGCCCTGGGCCTTCGCCTTGGCCTTGAGTTCCTCCATGACGGGCGGCACGCGCCACGTCGTCCAGTCGCCGCCCTGGGCGGTGGCGCGGAGCTCCTCGTGATAGCGGGCCTCCGCCGGGAGGATGTGCTCGCTCATGAAGCGCTTCACGCGCTCCAGGTAGTCCTTGCCTCGCTCGCTCGGCTCGAAGTCCATGGCCATCATCCTGCGCACGGGGCCTTGATGCATCCAGTGAATGTTGGTCATGTGTAACCATGAACCCTGTTCAGGATTCGGCGCGGCTGGCCCGGCTGGACCTCAACCTCTTCCGGGTCTTCGACGTGGTGCTCCGGGAGCGGAGCCTGACGCGCGCGGCGGAGGTCCTCTTCCTCAGCCAGTCGGCCGTGAGCCATGCGCTGGCCCGCCTGCGTGAACAGCTCGGAGAGCCGTTGTTCGTCCGGGAGGGTCGGGGCGTGGCGCCCACGGCGTTCGCGGAGCGGCTCGCCCCCGAGATTCGGGAAGCACTGGCGCTGTTCGAGCAGGCGGTTCACCGCGGACGCGGCTTCGACCCGCGCCGGGACGTGGGCCACTTCACGGTGGCGATGAACGACGTGCTGGAGCCGTCGATTCTGCCGCTGCTCGTGGCGCGCCTGCGGGAACACGCTCCGGAGATTCGAATCTCCAGCGTCCGGTTGGACAGGGCGCGGTTGGAGCGGGACCTCGCGTCGGGGCGGCTCGACCTGTCCATCGACGTGGAGCAGCAGACCGGCGCCGAGCTGAAGCGCACGTCCTTGCTGCAAGACAGCTTCTGCGTGGTGAGCCGAGGCCGGCGCCGGCTGGACGTCGTGAAGTACATGGCTGCCCGGCACGTCACCGTGTCCTCGCGCCGCACCGGGCTGGCCGTGGAGGACCTGGTGCTCAGCCGCCTGGGCTACCAGCGTGACGTCGTCGTCCGGTGCCAGCACTACGAGGCGGCGTTCAAGCTCGTCGCGGACTCCGACCTGCTGCTGACCATGCCGAGGCGGCGCGCGGAGGCGTTGCACGCGCTGCTGGGCAACCACCTGCTGCCCATGCCGCTGTCACTGCCTCCGCTGGAGCTCCACGTCTACTGGCACCGGCAGGCCGATGCCGACCCGCGCAGCCGTTGGTTGCGAGGCGAGCTGCTCGCGCTGACGGGGTAGGGAGCCGGACGGAGGCTGGGAGCTCGCTGTTCGGAAATGTCGGGGGTTTGGGCGCCGCAAATGTCCCGACGTTTCCGAACAGCGAGGTGCGGGAGTCGCCCCGGGAGGGGGGCTGGTTCTTCCGCTCAGCCCTGGATGTCGAAGCGAAGCGACATCCGCGCTCCGGGCTGCACGTGTGGCAGCCCTTCGCCCGAGGCCAGCGCGCCCTTGGCGGCTGTCCACGGCTCCACGCAGACGAAGTCCTTCCCGCGCAGCGTCCACACGACGAGCACGCGGTACTCCGGGCTCCACGTCAGGCGGATGGGCTTGAGCCCGGGACCCCGCTCCAGTGTGGTGCTCGGCTTGGAGTGGTCCTTCAAATGAAGGTCCACTTCCTCCTCGGTGAGGTCCATCCCGGTGAAGGCGACGTCCTGACCGCGCCAGTTGTCCCACGCGCGCGTGGCGTCCGTGTCCACGCCCGCCTGCGCCTTCGCCGCGTCCGGCACGCGGAAGTACGGATGGAAACCCAGGTGCAGCGGCATGGGCCGTGTGTCCCGGTTCTCCAGCTCGCTGTCCAGCGTCAGCCGGCGGCCCGCCAGTGAGAAGGTCAGCCGCGCCTCGAACCGCCACGGGAAGTGACGCAGCATCTCCTCACTGGAAGACAGCGCCACCACCAGCCTTGACGCGTCCGCTTGCCGCACCGTCCACGGCAGCTTCCGCGCGAAGCCGTGCTGTGGCAGCGAGTACGACTGTCCATCCACGGAGTAGGTGTCCCCCGGCAGCGGCCCGGCGATGGGGAACAGCACGGGGATGCCCCCGCGCACGTTTTTCGCCGGGTCCGCGACCGTGCCCTCGTCGAGGTACAGCAGTTCGTCACCGTCCACGCGCATCCGGGTGACGATGGCACCGCGTGAAGGGATGACCTCCACGCGGCACCCGCCGTCCACCAGCGCGTACGTGTCCAGGCCTGCGATGCCGGGGAACGGACCGTTCATGTCTGCCTCAGATGGCGCCTTCGTTCGGGTCGCTGTCCATGAAGGGGTAGGGCACCTTCACGGGCGGGACGAAGGTCTCCTTGATGGTGCGGGGGCTCGTCCAGCGCACCAGGTTGAGGGCCGAGCCGGCCTTGTCGTTGGTGCCGGACGCGCGGCCACCGCCGAAGGGCTGCTGGCCCACGACGGCGCCGGTGGGCTTGTCGTTGATGTAGAAGTTGCCCGCCGCGTGGCGCAGCTCGCGCAGCGCCGTGTCGATGGCCTTCCGGTCGCGCGCGAACACCGCGCCGGTGAGGGCGTAGGCGGCGGCCTGGTCGACCTCGCGCAGCGTCTCCTCGTACTTCGCGTCCGGGTAGACATTCAGGCCCACCAGCGGCGCGAAAATCTCCTCGCGGAGGATGCGGTGCGTGGGGCTGTCGAGCTGCACCAGCGTGGGCTTCACGAACCAGCCCTGCTTCCGGTCCACCTCGCCACCGGCCACGATGCTGGCGCCGCTGTCGTTCTTGGCCAGGTCGATGTACGAGGAGACCTTGTTGAAGGACTTCTCGTCGATGACGGCGCCCATGAAGTTGCGGAAGTCCGACACGTCGCCCATGCGAATCTCGCTGATGAGCGCCTGGAGGCGCGGCTTCAGCTTGGGCCACAGCGACTCAGGGATGAAGACGCGGCTGGCCGCGGAGCACTTCTGGCCCTGGTACTCGAAGCCGCCACGGACGATGGCCACCGCGAGCGCCTCCAGGTCGTCCGCTGCGGACGGGTGGGCGACGATGAAGTCCTTGCCGCCCGTCTCACCGACGATGCGGGGGTACTGCTTGTAGCGGGAGATGTTCTCGCCCACCGTGCGCCACATGGCGTTGAACGTCGGCGTGGAGCCGGTGAAGTGGATGCCGCCCAGGTGCGGGCTGGCCAGCACGGGGTTGCCCACCGTGGGGCCGTCACCCGGGAGCATGTTGATGACGCCGTCGGGCAGGCCCGCCTCGCGCAGCAGCTCCATGATGTACCAGGCGCTCAGCGCCGCGGTGGAGGACGGCTTGAAGAGCACCACGTTGCCCATGATGGCCGGCGCGGTGGCCAGGTTGAGGGCAATGGCCGAGAAGTTGAACGGCGCCACCGCGAAGACGAAGCCGTCCAGCGGGCGGTAGTCCGTCATGTTCCACGTCTGGTGCGCGGCCTCCGGCTGCCAGCCGAGAATCTGCTCGGCGAAGTGGACGTTGAAGCGAATGAAGTCGATGGCCTCGCACGCGGCGTCAATCTCCGCCTGGTGGACCGTCTTGCCCTGCCCCAGCATGGTGGCGGCGTTGAGGATGGGGCGGTAGCGCGAGGCCAGCAGCTCCGCGGCGCGCAGGAAGATGGCGGCGCGCGACTGGAAGGGCATGCGCGCCCACTCGTCCTTGACGGCCAGGGCGGCCTGGATGGCCTGCTCCGCGTGGCTGGCGTCCGCCTCGTGCAGCGTGGCCAGCACGTGCTGGTGGTTGTGCGGCATGCGCACCGTGTCCGTCTTGCCGGTGCGGATGTGCTTGCCGCCGATGATGACGGGGATGTCGATCTGCTCGCCGGACATGCGCTTCAGCGCGGCCTGCACCTCACGGCGCTCGGCGGTGCCGGGCGCATAGGAGAGGACGGGCTCGTTCTTCGGCGGCGGGACGCGGGTATGGGCGTTGATCACGCGGATTCACCTCGGGCGGAAACGAAGGGCGCGCAGCATAGCCAAGCAGCCCTGTGGGGGAAGCGTGGAAGGTGACGTAACCCCCAGTGAACCCTTGGGGTTTTTGACAATTCCCCGTCCTTCCAGGGGGGCGTTGGCTCCCTGACGCGGTGCGCGAGTACGATGGGACCATGCGCGTCCCCTCGAGCCCCGCCGAGTCGCCCTCCGCCCCTGCTCTCAACGCGCTGGAAGCTCGAATCCGGAAGGACCTGGAGCAACTGGAGTATCCGCGCAGACCCTGGGTGTTGCCGCGCCGCACGCGGGACGGACAGGCCGTTCTGGACGTGCTCATCATCGGCGGTGGGCAGAGCGGACTCACCGCTGCGTTCGGGCTCATGCGGGAGCGCGTCACGAACCTGCTCGTGGTGGATGACTGCGAGCAGGGCCTCGCCGGGCCGTGGAAGACCTTCGCCCGCATGCACACGCTGCGGACGCCCAAGCACCTGACGGGCCCGGACCACAACCTGCCCAACCTCTGCTTCCAGTCCTGGTACGAGGCGCAGCACGGTGACGGCTCGTGGGAGGCGGTGGTCCGTATCCCCAAGGAGATGTGGGCGGACTACCTCGACTGGTATCGCCGCACGCTCGCCATCCCCGTGCGGTGTGGAGCGCGCGCGGGGGCCATTGGATGGAGCGCGGAGGACGACTGCTTCACCGTTCCGCTCACGGACACACGCAGCGGCACCACGGACGTGGTCCATGCGCGCAAGGTGGTGCTGGCCACGGGCATTGACGGCTCGGGGCGCTGGGAGGTGCCGTCCGTGGTGGCCGGGCTGCGGCGCGAGCTGTACGCCCACACGCGCGACAACATCGACTTCGAGGCGCTGCGCGGCAAGCGGGTGGGCGTGCTCGGCGCGGGGGCCTCCGCGTTCGACAACGCCTCCGTGGCGCTGGAGCACGGCGCGGCCGAGGTGCATCTCTTCTACCGCCGCAAGACGCTGCCCAACGTGAATCCCTACCGCTGGGCGGAGTTCGTGGGCTTCCTCAAGCACCACGCGGACCTGCCGGACGCGGACCGCTGGCGCTTCATCCACCGCATCATCGAGATGGGGCAACTGCCGCCGTCGGACACCTTCAGCCGGGCTCGGGACTTTCCCCAGTTCCACCTGCACGGCGGCAGCCCCTGGCTCGGCGCGGAGGAGGTGGACGGGCAGGCGCGCGTCACCACGCCCCACGGGCAGTTCACCTTCGACAAGCTCATCATCGGCAGCGGCACGGTGACGGACCTGTCGCTGCGCCCGGAGCTGGCGGGCCTCCACGGCGACATCGCGCTGTGGAAGGACCGGTACACGCCGCCCGAGGGCCAGTCGCACGCGGACCTGCTGCGCCACCCGTACCTGGGCGCGCACTTCGAGCTTCAGGAGAAGCAGCCGGGCCAGGCGCCCTGGCTCCAGGGCATCTTCAACTTCACCTTTGGCTGTCTGCTGTCGCTGGGCTTCGGCGGAGCGAGCATCTCCGGCATGAAGTACGGCCTGCCCCGGCTCGTGTCCGGGGTGACGCGGCAGCTCTATCTGGATGACCGGGACGCGTTCTTCGAGTCCCTGGCGGGTTACGACGAGAAGGAATTCGAGCCATGAGTGGAGAGCAGTTCGTGGTGCGCGCCCGACGCGTGGTCACGGGCGAAGGCGTGCGCGAGGCGGCAGTCGTGGTGCGTGATGGCAAGGTCGCCGCGGTGGTTCCGCACGCGGAGGTCCCCGCCGGACTTCCGGTGCTGGACGTAGGCGACAAGGTGGTGATGCCCGGCGTGGTGGACAGCCACGCGCACATCAACGAGCCCGGCCGCACGGAGTGGGAGGGCTTCGAGACGGCCACGCGCGCGGCGGCGGCCGGCGGCATCACCACGGTGGTGGACATGCCGCTCAACTCGCTGCCGCCCACCACCACGCTGGAGGCGCTCCACCTGAAGGCCGAGGCGGCCCGCTCCCACTGCCACGTGGACCACGCCTTCTGGGGCGGCGTCATCCCCGGCAACGCGGGGGAGCTGGAGGCGCTCATCGACGCGGGCATCTCCGGCTTCAAGTGCTTCCTGTGCCCCTCCGGCGTGGACGAGTTCCCCCACGCGACGCGCGAGGTGCTCGACGTGGCCATGCCCATCCTCGCGCGGCGGGGCGTGCCGCTCATCGTCCACGCGGAGCTGGAGTCCCCGGTGGAGGGCCTGACGCCCGGTGGCGACGCGCGCACGTACCGCGGCTACCTGGAGTCCCGTCCGAAGCGCTGGGAGAACGAGGCCATCCAGATGATGGTGGAGCTGGCGCGCGCGCACCGCTGCCGCGTGCACATCGTCCACCTGTCCTCCGCGGAGGCGCTGCCCGTGCTGCGCGAGGCCCGGCGCGAGGGCCTGGACGTGTCGGTGGAGACGTGCCCGCACTACCTGAGCTTCACGGCGGAGGAGATTGAAGACGGCGCCACCCACTTCAAGTGCGCGCCGCCCATCCGCGAGGCGGAGAACCGCGAGCGGCTGTGGACCGGGCTTTCGCAAGGGGACATCGAGCTGGTGGTGTCGGACCACTCGCCGTGCACGCCCGCGTTGAAGCACCTGGAGCGCGGCGACTTCGGCGCGGCCTGGGGCGGCATCGCGTCGTTGCAGCTCAGCCTGCCGGCGGTGTGGACGGAAGCGAAGCGGCGCGGGCTGGGGCTGGAGTCGCTGGTGCGCTGGATGTGCGAAGCCCCCGCGCGGCTGGTGGGCTTGGCAGGTGTGAAGGGGACGCTGGCGCCCGGCGCGGACGCGGACCTCGTGGTGTTCGACCCGGACGCTTCGTTCACCGTGGAGCCTCAGCGCCTGCTACACCGTCATCCGATAACCCCCTACGCGGGCCGGACGTTGACGGGCGTGGTGGAGATGACGTTCCTGCGAGGGACGAAGGTTTTCGAGCGCGGCCAGCCGCTGCCGCGTCCGGTGGGACACTGGGTGCGCCGCCCCGTGGGGACGCGCGCCGCTGCTTGAATCATTTGGGAGACAAAACACCATGCACGCACCCGAAGAGGGAAAGCTGCGGATTGCCTTCACCGAGCTCATCGACCTGGCTGCGGAGAACGTGGGCGGACAGGCGCTGCTGGCCAGCGATGAGTTCTTCGCGGGGAAGGAGAACCTGCTGAAGCCGGGCCGGGGCATCTTCATCCCCGGCAAGTTCACCGAGAACGGCAAGTGGATGGACGGCTGGGAGTCGCGCCGCAAGCGCGTGCCGGGCCATGACTGGTGCATCCTCAAGCTCGGCCTGCCGGGCGTGGTGCGCGGCGTGGACATCGACACCAACCACTTCCTCGGCAACTTCCCCGAGTACGCCTCGGTGGACGCGCTGGAGGTGGAGGGCTCGCCCACGCCCGAGGCCCTGGCCGCCGCGACGTGGACGCCCATCCTCCCGCAGCTCAAGCTGCAGGGCGGCACGCGCAACCTGTTCCCCATCGCCAGCGACAAGCGCTGGACGCACCTGCGCCTCAACATCTTCCCGGACGGCGGCGTGGCCCGCTTCCGCGTCCACGGCGAGGTGCGGCCGGACTTCGAGCGGCTGTCCCGCGCGGACGGCACGGTGGACCTGGCGGCGGCGGAGAATGGCGGCACGGTGGTGGCGTGCAACGACTCCTTCTTCGGCCCCAAGGACAACCTCATCCTCCCGGGGCGCGCCGCCAACATGGGCGAGGGCTGGGAGACGCGGCGCAAGCGCGTGTTGCCGGGCTTCGACTGGATTGTGGTGAAGCTCGCCGTCCCGGGCACCGTGCAGCGCGTGGAGGTGGACACGGCCTTCTTCAAGGGCAACTACCCGGACACCTGCTCCATTGAAGGCTGCTACCTGCGCGAGCCGGTGGTGGACTTCGCCAACGCGCATGACATCGCGTGGACGGAGCTGCTGCCGCGCACGAAGCTCCAGGCGGACCACCGCCACTACTACGAGGCCGAGCTGGCGGCGAAGGGGCCCTTCACTCACGTGCGTCTGAAAATCTATCCCGACGGCGGCGTCAGCCGGCTGCGGGTCCACGGGAAGCCAGCATGAGCAGCGGACTGACACGACTCAACTCCCTGTTGCCGTCGGAGGCGCGCACGGAGCTGCTGCGCTGCTGCGGCGCGTCCCGCTGGGCGGATGGCATGGTGCGCTCGCGGCCCTTCCGCGACGCGGAGCACCTCTTCTCCGAGTCGGCGTGGCTCTGGAAGCAGACGGGGCCGGACGACTGGCGCGAGGCCATGACGCACCACCCGCGCATTGGTGACGTGGCCCAACTGCGCGCGAAGTTCGCGACCACCGCCACCTGGTCCTCGCAAGAGCAGGGCGGGGTGCAGGGCGCGGACGAGGCGGTGCTGCAAGGCCTGGCGGAGGGCAACGCCGCCTACGAGCAGCGCTTCGGCTTCATCTTCCTGGTGTGCGCCACGGGCAAGAGCGCGGCGGAGATGCTGGAGCTTTTGCGCGAGCGGATGGACAACGCGCCGGACGAGGAGCTGCGCATCGCGGCCGGTGAGCAGGCGAAAATCACCCGCATCCGACTGGAGAAGCTGCTGGCGCCATGAGCACCCTGTCCACGCATGTTCTCGACACGCACCGGGGCCGTCCGGCGTCCGGTGTCCCCATCTCCCTGGAGCTGCAAGGCGCCTCGGGCGAATGGAAGGAGCTGGCTCGCGGCGTCACCAACGACGACGGCCGCGTGCGCGATTTCCTGCCCCAGGGCGCGCGCGTGGAGCCGGGCGTCTACCGGATGGCCTTCGATACCGGGGCGTACTTCCGGGCGCTCGGCGTGCGCGGCTTCTACCCGTCGGTGACGGTGGTGTTCGAACTCACCGCGCCGGACGAGCACTACCACGTCCCGCTGCTGCTGAGCCCCTTCGGCTACTCCACGTACCGGGGGAGCTGAGCCACGGCGCGCTTCCCGCCGGGGCCGTGGCTCCGGCGGAAGGCGCGGCATGTCATCGGTGCCGCTTCGCGCGCGCCCGGCCGCGCTGCGACGCACAGGGCTGCTTCGTGGGTGCGGCGCTGGCCGAGGCCTCCTCGAGGAACTGTTGCAGGGCCGCCGCGTTGTTGTGCTCGGTGTCGTGTGCGCTGTAGACGAGCGTCACCGTGCCCTGTCGCGCGGCGTCGAGGAGGGGCTGCCACACGGCGGGATTCGCCGCGAGCTCGGCGGCGTACCGGCGGCGGAACTCGGGCCAGCGGGCGGGGTCGTGTGCAAACCACTTCCGCAGCTCGGGGCTCGGGGCGGCGTCCTTCAGCCAGGCTTCGAGGGGGAGCTCCGTCTTCCGCACGCCTCGCGGCCACAGCCGGTCCACCAGGAAGCGCCGCCCGTCCGCGCGGCTCGCTGCTTCGTACGCCCGCTTGCATCGAATCGTCACCGGCCCCCCCGCGTGTCACCCGTTCAGGGTGGCAACGTCCGAGGGCGATGCGGCCCCCCCGCAGTCCGGCGTGGCCGGCGCCCGCCTTCTCACTTGGGGCGCGCCGTGCCGCGTCAGGTCTTCCACGCCGGCTGGACGGTGGGCGTGGCCGGGGTGACGGCCTCCGTCCGACGCAGCAGCGCGTGAATCTGGGCGATGAGCACCGGTGGCTTCACCGGCTTGACGAGGTACGCGTCCGGGACGGGCTGATCCGCGGGCCCCTCCGTGCGAGGCGCGTAGCCGCTGACGAAGATGACGGGGATGTGCTTGAGCGTGGGCTCGGCGCGGAAGTGGCCGCACAGCGCGTAGCCGTCCATGCCGTCCATGTTCACATCGGAGAGGAGCACGTCGGGTGGGTGCACCAGGGCCTGCTGGAGCCCCGACTCACCGTCGGCCGCCGTGGTGCAATCGAACTCGCCGGAGAGCAGGAGACGGAGCGTCTCCCGCATCGTCCATGAATTCTCGACGATGAGGACCTTCGGCTTCACGACACCCCGACTCTCAGGGAGGCAGCCGCCCGGCGGTGCCCGGTGCACACGCTCTCCCCCGGCTTGAATCCCCAGCATCACCCCACGCGCCAGCCGGGGCAAGAGGGGGGCCCGCCACCCTGGTTTCGCGCGGCCTACTCCTCGGGAGGGGGACTCACGAGGCCCTGACGCGAGACGGCGGAGTCGGGCTCCTCGTCACCGCGCGCCTCCCGCTCTGGGACTTCCTGGGCCGTCCACTCCTCACCGCGCTCCACGCGTGCCTCCCACGGTGTGTCGGCATGGGGGGCCGCGTCGTCGCGCTCGCGTGACAGGTGCCGGGCGATGTCCGCCGCGCCGCGGTCCTGCGCGTCCGAAACCTGCCCGCGGTTGCGCGGCTGGAAGTTCTCCCCGGCGTGGAAGCCCGCCTGCTGGTCATCGCCAATGTCCCTGGGCCGCGCGTCGTCCTGGGGGCCCTTGTCCTTCTTGCCAGCCATGGTGCCGTCTCCGTGGGTAGGAAGGGCGTTGAGGTTGTCGCCCCGTCCGCCTCAACTTCGGAGCGGAGGCGCCCAGGGGCAACGGCGCCAGGGCCCGCTGACGGGAGAGCGGCCTAGCGGCGCGTCGGAGGTGCCTTGCGCGCCAGGGCCGGCCCTCCCTGGGAGAGCTGCGCCACCACCTTCCCGAGCCCCGCGGTGGGCGCGGCGATGCGGCAGGCCGCGCCGCCGTGGACCAGCCCCACCACCTGCATCCGGGCATCCACCAGCGGCGCGCCAGAGTCCCCCGGCTTGCCTCGGATGGTGGTGAAGAGCGCGGCGGGGACCTCCGGCAGGGAGGGGCAGGGGCCCAGCCGTTCCAGCAGGGCCTCCTGGGGCTCGCCGGGACGGTCATTGCGGCCCGCGAACACCAGCGGCGCTCCGGGCGTGGGCAGCGCCTGGCGACTTCCAGCGGTCGCACCGGCGCCGGCGCGTCCAGCCGGAGGATGGCCACGTCCGGCCCCGGTCCACATGCACGGCGCTGGCGCCCAGCCGGCGCCGTCGAGGAAGGACAGGTGCACCCGGCGGTCCTCCGTCCGCAGGCAGTGCGCCGCGGTGAGGGCGTGCCGGCCGTCCTCCACCACCACGCCCGCGCAGTGGCCCGGCTCCAGCGTCACCGTCGCCGCCGCCACGTCGTCCAGGTCCGGCGGCGTCTCCTCCTCCGTCTGGCAGGCCGTCAGCAGCACCGCGCCCAGTCCAGCCCCCAGCCACGTCCTCCAGCCCATGTGCCTCATCCGTCGCCCCCGTGGCCCGCCCTCCAGGGCGGCGTCTCTTCCACGGGAGGATGTGCACCCACGCTTTCGGGCCATCGGGGCAGGGGCCGCGGGGCGGCCGTCCGGCCGGGCCCCGTGTTGTCAGGTCCTTGCCTGACGGGGCCACACGCGCGGTGCTCCACTCAACGTCGGCATGGCACCGATGATGTGTGCCTGTCGCAAGGAAACGTGATATCCCATTAACCTCTGCATTTCGCTGACCGCGCCGGTTCCACTTCGTGAGCGACGAGGAGAAGACAGCCGTCCTGGACGAGCGCAGCCGTCCTCCCAGTTCGTGGGAGGACCGCATCCGCACGCCCATCACCCTGCCGGGAGCGCGCGCCGGAGAGCGCCGCTCGTTGGCCATGGGCATGGTGGTGACGGGGCGCTACCGGGTGGAGGGGCTGCTGGGCGAAGGTGGCATGGGCCGCATCTGGCTCGCCACGGACCTGCACGAGCACCGCCGGGTGGCGCTCAAGGAGATGCAGGTCCCCGCGGGCCTGACGGCGGGCAAGACGGAGGAGCTGGTGCTGATGTTCCGGCACGAGTTCTTCGCCATGAAGAAGCTCCAGCACCCCGGCACGCTCAAGGTCTTCGACTGGGGCATGACGGAGGCCGGCAACCGCTTCATCACCATGGAGGTGGTGGACGGGCAGGACTTGAGCTCGCTGGGGCGTGAGTCCCCGCTGGACACGCGCACGCTGTACCGGGTGCTCATCCAGATGTCCCAGGTCCTGGCCTTCCTGCACTCGCGGCTGTACGTGCACTGCGACATCAAGGCCAGCAACATCCGCATCACCAGCGCCGGTTCGGTGAAGCTGATGGACTTCGGCGTGATGCACCAGTTGGGCACGCCCAGCCCTGGCCGGCTCAAGGGCACGTTGGAGTACCTGGCGCCGGAGTGGCAGCGTGGCGCGAGCATCGACGGGCGCGCGGACCTCTATTCGCTGGGCGTCATGGCCTACTACCTGGCCACGCGCCGGCTGCCCTTCAAGCGCAACACCCCGGCGGCGCTGCTGGCGGACCACCTGACGCGTCCCCCGCCGAAGCCGTCCACGATTTGTCCGGTGGACCCGCAGCTGGAGGAAATCATCCTGCTGCTGCTGGCGAAGGACCCGCGCGAGCGCTTCCAGGACGCCAGCGAGCTGATGGAGGCGCTCTGCCACGCCAGCGGCGAGCCGATGCCGGAGGAGCCGCTGTCGGCGCGCGCCAGCTACCTGCACGTGCCTGAGGTGGTGGGCCGTGCCGCGGAGCTGGAAGCGTTGATGAACGGCCTGGCCGAGGCGGACTGGGGCCAGTCCAAGGCGGTGCTCATCGGCGCGCCCGCGGGCGTGGGCAAGACGCGGCTGCTTCAGGAGTTCGAGCTCCAGGCGAAGCTGGCGGAGCTGCCCTTCGGCCGGGGCCAGTGCCGCGCGGAAGGGCAGGCGCCGCTGACGCCCATCGTCCAGGCGGTGCGCTGCCTGGTGCCGCTGACGCCCGCGGAGATGATGGACCGCCTGGCGCCGAAGCTGAGGCAACTGCTGCCGGGCCTGACGCCGGACGCGGGGGAAGTGCACCCCGTGGCGGGCGAGGAGAAGCTGGCCTTTTTCGGCGCGCTGGCGGAGTGGGTGCAGGCGCTGGGCCGGCGGATGACGCTGGTGCTGTGCTTCGAGGACCTGCAGTGGGCGGACAGCGCCACGCTGGAGGTGCTCAACGTCCTCATCCGCGCGCTGTACGGCACGCGCGGCATGGTGGTGGGCACGTTCCGCTCCGGGGAGCTGAGCCGCCTGAGCCTGGCCTTCCAGACGGTGGACGAGAAAATCACCACCCGCATGGACCTGGAGCCGCTGGCCGCCGAGCACGTGCGCACGCTGGTGGAGCTGGCGCTGCCGGGCCTGAGCGTGCCCGAGGCCTTCGTCACGCGGCTGCATGAGACGACGGGCGGCAACGCCTTCTTCGCCACCGAGTGCCTGCGCGCGCTGGTGGAGGAGGGCGCGCTGACGCGGGTGGGCGGCCGGTGGACCGCCGACGAGGGCCTGGACACGCGGCCCCTGCCGGCCAGCATCCACGACGCGGTGATTGCCCGCCTGGGCAGCGCTCCCGCCGAGCAGGTGTCGCTGCTGCGCCGGCTGGCGCCCGCGGGCCGCAGCCTGGAGCTGCCCATGCTCCGCGCGCTGGCGGAGCTGCCCGAGTCGGAGCTGTTCGCGGTGTTGGACGGCATCGTGGAGCGGCAGTTCCTCCAGGAGGTGGAGGGCCGCTACGTCTTCACGCACGACACCGTGCACCAGGCCGTCTACGACAGCACGCCGGAGGAGGAGCGGCGCGTGGCGCACGGCCGCGTGGCGCTGGCGCTCCAGACGCTGCACTCGTCGCGGCCGGAGCTGTCGCGCACGGTGGGGTGGCACTACCTGCGCTCGTCGGAGCCGGAGCTGGCCATTGGCCCGCTGCTGGACGCGGGCCGTGCCGCCATTGAAGCGCAGGCGCTGCTGGAGGCGACGCTGCTGCTGAAGGAAGCGGCGATGCTGCTCCAGTCCGCGCCGGACTTCCCGGGGCGGGACCGGCTGCTCCTGCGCATCTGGGTGACGATGGTGGAGCTGGGCACCGCGAGCGACCCGCCCACCTCGCTCGTCTTCGCGCGGAAGCTGAGCGAGCACTGGGCGTCCACGGTGGACCTGGAGGACGGGCGGGCGCAGGCGGTGGCGGCGCTGGAGGCCGCGTGCTCCGCGCCGGAGCCGGAGCGCCCCGCGCGCTTGAAGGCGCTGTTCCGTGAGCGCGAGGCGGATGCGTACGCCACCGCCGCGGACGTCTTCTGGAAGCAGGCGGAGTTGCGCATCCTCCAGGCCATGGCGCTGGCCAGCATGGGGCGCACGGAGGAACTGGAGGCGCTGCTGGCGCGCGTGCGGGCGGAGCAGCCGGAGGTGTCCCCCTACCGCGCCGCCACGCTGCTGGCGCCGGCGCAGCTCTGCGCCTACACGGGCCGCTTCGCGGGCGTGCTGGAGGCTCAGTTCGAGCAACTGGAGCGGCTGCGCGGGCTGTGCAAGGTGACGGGCCGGCTGCCCAAGCGCCTGGCGTGGGCGCTGGGCATGGGCGGCTACACGATGAACATGAACCTGGCGCTGCGCGGCGAGCCGCTGGACGCGCAGGCCCTGCGC
This sequence comes from Myxococcus sp. 1LA, assembly GCA_046520405.1. Lineage (GTDB taxonomy): Bacteria > Myxococcota > Myxococcia > Myxococcales > Myxococcaceae > Myxococcus. The sequence goes on along the minus strand of JBKGHI010000082.1, from coordinate 9,755 downwards.
GACGGGTACGCCGTGGCGGAGGCCCACGGGTTCACGGACGTGCGCGGCTTCCACCTGTTCTCCGTGGTGACGCGCGCCGCCTTCACGGGGGATGGCGCGTCCTTCGTGCCGGCCTTCACGGAGAAGACGGAGCTGGTGCGGCGGCTGGGCAACCCCCGGCTGATGGAGCGCAACCTGGCCCTCTTCACGCCGCCGTACTACCTGGAGCGCGGTGAGCACGAGCACGTGGCCGCGGTGGTGGCCCGCGCCGAGGCGCTGGCGCGGGTGCTGCCGGAGGACCGGTGGCTCCAGTGTCACCTGCGGGTGTACCAGGCCTGCCGGGACGTGCTCTTCGAGGACGCGGCGGCGGCGCGCCAGTCGCTGCCGGCCGCCCTGGCCGCGGCGCGGGAGAACGGCATCCGCATGGAGACGCTGCTGCGCGTCTACCAGTCCCGCTTCGAGCGGGAGCAGGCAACCTGGTCGCGGCGCAGGACTCGGCGGAGGCGGCGCTGGCGCGGGCGGTGGACCCGGTGCTGGCCAACCCGTGGGACGAAATCCTCGCTCGCCGGGCGCTGGCCGCGCTGATGCCGGGTGACGAGGGCTCGCTGCACCTGCGCCGGGCGCTCTCGCTGGCGGAGCTGACGGGCAACGTCCTCCAGGTCGGGCTGGTGCGCCTGTCGCTCGCGGAGCGCGCGCGGGACTCGGAGGCGGCGGTGGTGGCGCTGGAGGCGGCGGAGGCGGCCTTCACCGACGCCCGGGCCTCCAGCCTGCTGGCGTTGGCCAGCTCCCTGCGGGGCGCGCTCCAGCGCCGTGCCGGGGCGCTCCGTCAGAGCGCCTGAGTCCGCGTCACTGTTCCGCTGGAAAGGCGACGGGACTGTGTCCTCGCGGCTCGGACGGGGAGCGTTAGACTGGGGCCATGGCCCACACCCCCGTGCGATTCCTGTTGGACTACCTCTCACCGTACGCCTACCTGGCCTGGCAGCGTCTGCCGGCGCTCGCCGCGCGGCATGGCCGCACCGTGGAGCCGGTGCCCGTGCTGCTGGCGGGGGTGCTCAACGCGACGGGGAACATTGGCCCCGCGGAGGTCCCCGCCAAGCGCGGCTACCTCTTCAAGCAGACCTTTCGCATCGCCCGTGACTTCGGCGTGCCCTTCGCGCCGCCGCCGACGCATCCCTTCAACCCGCTGCTCGCGCTGCGCGTGACGGCCGCCGTGGAGGACGTGGAGGCCCGGAGCCGGCTGGTGAGCGCGCTGTATGCCTCCGCCTGGGGTGGCGGGAAGGGCGCGGAGTCGCCCGAGGCCGTGGGCGCGGCCATTGAAGCCGCGGGGCTGGATGCCCAGGCGCTGCTCGCGGCGGCGCAGACACAGCCGGTGAAGGACCGGGTCCGCCAGAACACCGAGGCGGCGGTGGCCGCGGGGGCCTTTGGCGTGCCCACCTACCTGGCGGATGACGAGCTGTTCTTCGGCGTGGACTCGCTGGGGCACCTGGAGCAGTTCCTGCGCGGCGAGGACCCCCTCACCCCGGAGGCCGTCGCGCGCTGGCGCACCCTGCCGGCCAGCGCGTCCCGGCGCTGAAGCCAGCGCACGCGGGCGCCGCTTTCCGCTAGGGTCCCGGAGCCATGGTCTCCGGTCGGCCCGCCTTGTTGACCTCCTTCATCCGGCCCCTCGCGCACGCGGCGCGAGGGCTGGTGCGCCTGGAGGTCCTCTCCGTATGAACATCCTCGTCGAGCTGGGCATCGCCGTCGCCGGCCTGGTGCTGGCGTTGGTGTTGCTGTGGATGAACGTCTGGCGCAGCATCCTCTTCCTCTTCCCCTCCAGCGTACGGGTGGAGCCGGAGGCCCCCGCGGACCAGATGGATTTGCCGCTGGAGCTGTCGGGGCGCGCCAATCAGCTCCAGGCCTTGGGCTTCGTGCCGCTGGGCAGCCACGAGGAGAAGCCGCGCCTGCAGCGCGCCGCGCGCTCCTATGACTGGGCCCACCCGGGGGAGCGCGTCTTCGCCACGCTCCACGCGGGGCAGGGTGACGTGCCCCGCCTGTACCTCCTCACCCCCCTGGCCTCCGGCGGCTTCGTCATCACCGCGGACTACCGGCGCCCGGCGGTGGAGGTCCCCGGCGTCTACCTGTCAGGTTCACTGGAGGACGCTCCGCCTGAACGCCTGCTGCGCGCGCACCTGCGCCGCCTGGAGGGGTTGCAGCCCGCCGGGGAGTTCACCTGGGAAGGCAGGGTGGCGGCCGGGCGTTCCTGGTACCAGGGGCTCGGCCGCAAGGAAATCCGGAAACAGAACCTTCAAGGTTTGTTGTGGACCGTCATCGCGCTTGCCATCGTCGCCAGCGCCTTTTTCGGGCAGCGCGGGCCCTAGGGCCGCCCGTCCCACACGTCACGACGTCACGGCGCGCGTGCACCGCGCGCCCCATGAGAGTAGGTAGACGACCAACATGAAGAGCGTGTCCAAGAACGAGGAAATCTACTTCCTGTCCGGCAAGCGCACCCCCTTTGGTACCTACGGGGGAAGCCTGAAGGACCTCAGCGCCACCGACCTCGCCGTGGAGTCGGCGAAGGCCGCGCTGGCCCAGGCGAAGGTGTCGCCGGAGGACGTCCAGCACGTCGTCTACGGCAACGTGGTGCAGACCAGCGCGGACGCCATCTACCTGCCGCGCCACGTGGGCCTGCGCACCGGCGTGCCCGTCCCGGTGCCCGCGCTGGGCGTCAACCGGCTGTGCGGCTCCGGCTTCCAGGCCTTCATCACGGCCGCGGAGCTGATGCTCACCGAGCAGGCCTCCGTCGTGCTCGCGGGCGGCACCGAGTCCATGAGCCAGGCGCCCCACGTCATCCGCGGCGCCCGCTGGGGCCTGCCGCTGGGCAAGGGCAGCCTGGAGGACATGCTGTGGACGGCCCTCACCGACAGCTACACCGGCCAGGCCATGGCGCTCACCGCCGAGCAGCTCGCGGTGGACTACTCGCTCACGCAGGAGCAGGTGGACGAGTACGCCGTCCTCACCCAGAAGCGCTTCGCCGCCGCGCAGGAGGCGGGCCGCTTCCAGGATGAAATCGCCCCCGTCACGCTGAAGACGAAGAAGGGCGAGACGGTGGTGTCCCGGGACGAGCACAACCGCCCGGAGACGTCGGTGGAGAGCCTGCGCAAGCTGCCCAAGGTCTTCAAGAAGGACGGCGTGGTGCACGCGGGCGCGGCCAGCGGCATCTGCGACGGCGCCGGCTCCATGGTGATGGCCACCGGCAGCTTCGTGAAGCAGCACGACCTGAAGCCCATTGCCCGGCTCGTCAACTGGGGCATCTCCGGGTGCGATCCGAAAATCATGGGCATCGGCCCCGCGCCGGCCATCCGCCAGCTGCTGGCGCGCGCCCAGTGTCAGCTGTCGGACATCGACCTCTTCGAGGTCAACGAGGCCTTCGCGCCGCAGTACCTGGCGGTGGAGAAGGAGCTGGGCCTGCCGCGTGAGCGCACCAACGTCAACGGCGGCGCCATCGCCGTGGGTCACCCGCTGGGCGCGTCCGGTGCGCGCATCACCACCACGCTGGTGTACGAGCTGAAGCGGCGCGGCGCCCGCTATGGTATCGGGTCCGCCTGCATCGGTGGCGGCCAGGGCATCGCGGTGCTCGTCGAGGCGCTCTGATGGCACACGACCTCCAACCAGGACGCGAGATGAGCAACGAGGTGGACGCGAAGACGGCGCGTGAGCGGGCCAAGGCCATCGCGGAGCAGCGTCGCGCCGAGCGTCGCAACCGCAAGCGCAAGTGCGTGGTGTGTGGTGTGGAGGAGAGCGACAAGACGCCCCTCACGGCACACCCCGAGGGCATTGGCCCGGCCTGCAAGGACGAGGTCACCTGCCTGTCTCGCAAGGCCGCCAGCAGCCGGTGAAATTCCGGCCCCCGGGCCCGCGCGCTCCGTGCGAGGCCCGGGAGCCCACCCCTGGGGTGGGGACTCCAGGACGCGCAAGGGCTGGATAGTCGGGCCCGATTCTTGATGGCGGAATCGTCTCGGGGTAAACGTCCAGAATCTCTGGTTTATGACGAGGGTCGGAATGGGCGTTATCAGCTTCACGGGCGTCAAGGTGTTCTCCACCACGCTCGCGCGTGACCGCGAGAACATGGGTGAGAACATCACCAAGTGGCTCAAGGAGAACTCCAACCTCGAGGTGGTCGACAGGGTGGTGACGCAGTCCTCCGACAAGGAGTTCCACTGCCTGACCATCACGCTCTTCTACAAGCCGAAGGCCTGAGCGGCCGCGAGCCGGTTGGAGAAGTGTGGGTGTTCGAGGGCGCTCTCCCTGGTGTCGGGGGTGGGCGCCCTTCGTCATTTGGGGTTGCGAAGCGAGCGGTGTTCCACCACCTTTGGACGGCTCTGGAGCAACGAGAGGATGGTGTACTGAATGCGACCGATGCGGAGCTTCGGCGGCGGGGGCGGCGGAATGGGCCTGCCCGGCCTGGAGACCACGGCGTCCAAGCTGGCGGTGGCGCTGGTGGCTGGCTCCGTGATGTTCCACCTGACGAAGGCACAGTCTGGTGGATTGCTGCTGCTGTTCCCGGACCTGGTGTTCGGGAAGCTCTACCTCTGGCAGCCCCTGACGTACGCCTTCATCGAGTCCAGCCCCATTGGCATCATCTTCGGGGCCATCATCACCTGGTCCATTGGCGGCTACCTGGAGTCCGTCTGGGGCGGCAGGCGGCTGTTGATGGTGGCGCTGGGCATCGCGGTGAGCGCGGGCCTCATCACCTCGCTGCTGGCCATGCTGGTGCCCGGTGCGACGGTGTCCGCGTATGCGGGTGGCAACGTGATGACGTCGGTGCTGTGGGTCTCCTACGGGCTCACCATCGGCCGGGGGCAGACGAACTTCTGGGGCCTGCCGCTGTCGGGCAACGCGCTGGCGGGGGTTGGCGCGGGCTTCGTCGTCCTCTCCGCCATCACCGCGGGCTGGCAGACGCAGGTGCCTGACCTGCTCGGCCTGTTCCTGGCGTTCGCCTATGTGCGCGGCGCGAGCCCGCGCCGGCTGTTGCTGCACTTTCAGCACTGGCGGCTGCAGCGTCAGTTGAAGGGCCGCTCCAAGCACCTGCAGGTGGTGCGGCAGGACCGGCCGGACCGGGACCAGTACCTCAACTGACGCCGGGCCCACCGCGTCTCAGTGGGCCGCCTCCGGGTGGCCGTACTGCTTGAGCTTGCGGTAGAGCGTCGCCACGCCGATGTCGAGCTGCTCGGCGGTGCGCGCGCGGTTGCCGCCATTCTGGGCCAGCACCGCCAGGATGTAGTGCTTCTCCATGTCCTCCAGCCGCTGTGGGTTGCCGGTGGGCACCAGGCTGGGGGGCGCGGCGCGGACCTCCTCGGGCAGGTCTTCCCGCTCCACGCGCGTGCCCTCGCACAGGGCCACCGCGCGCTCCACGGCGTTGCCCAGCTCGCGCACGTTGCCGGGCCACGCGTAGCGCAGCAGTTGGTCCGCCGCGTCCGGGGACAGGCCCGACACCCTGCGGCCCAGCCGTTCCGCGGCCTCGGCGAGCAGCAGCCGCGCCAGGGGCAGCACGTCGTCGCGGCGATCACGCAGCGGCGGAATCTTCAGCTCGATGACGCGCAGCCGGTAGTAGAGGTCCTGGCGGAAGCGCCCCTGGCGCACCTCCTCGGCGAGGTCCCGGTTGGTGGCGGCCACCAGCCGCACGTCCACCTTGCGGCTGGCATTCTCGCCCACGCGGCGGACCTCCCGCTCCTGCAGCACGCGCAGCAGCTTGGCCTGCATGGACGGAGGCACCTCGCCCACCTCGTCCAGGAAGAGGGTGCCGCCGTGCGCCGCCTCGAAGAGGCCCGCCCTGTCGCTGGTGCGCCGGTGAAGGCGCCGCGCTCGTGGCCGAACAGCTCGCTCTCCAGCAGGCTCTCGGTGACGGCGGCGCAGTTGATGGCGACGAAGGCCTTGTGGGCGCGGCCGGACTCGTCGTGGATGAGGCGGGCGATGCGCTCCTTGCCCACGCCGCTCTCACCGGTGACGAGCACCGTGGAGTCCACCTTCGCCGCCCGCCGGGCGAGGTTGATGATCCGCTGCATGGCCTCCGAGCGCGCCACCATGCCGGCCGGGTCCTCCGTCACGCCCGCGCGCGCCAGCGACTGCCGCTTCGCGCGCAGCTTGCGCTCCGCCTGCCGCAGCGCCTCCGTCACCTGCGCCAGCATGCCCTCCATGCACTGGGTTTCGTAGAGGCGCAGCACCTCCGTGCACTCGGTGCTCCACTCCTCGGCGGGCCGGCCCACGTAGTGGCACGTCGCATCGCCCTTGCCCACGCAGCGCAGCTCCGTGCCGTAGATGGGCTTGCCGTTGACGTAGCTCATGTAGCCGGACGCGAAGCCGGTGAGGCTCCAGCACACCGGCTGGTCGGACTGGCCCAGGTGCAGCAGGTGCTGCTCGGCTTCATAGGAGTCACGCCACTGGGCCTCGGCGAAGGGCTCCGGGCCTTCGTCCGCGCGGCGCTGGACGGGCTCCACCCGGACCTGCCCCTGAAGGGTGTGCAGCCGGCCGCCAGCCCGGCGCCACAGCGACTCGTCCTTCCAGGGCACCGCGCCCTTCATGGCCTCGGCCGTGCGCCAGCCGTGCGCGTAACCCAGGCGCGTGAAGGTGCCACGCGCCGCCGTCATCCCCATCAGCCCGACGAGCTCCTTGCGAAGCATCCCCATGGCCACCGGGTCCATCAGCATCACGCGCTGGCCCCCGAAGTGGATGAGCCCGCCCCCCGGCTCGAAGGACAGCAGCTCACTCAAGTCCAGCTCGAAACGGCCACCCACGCTGTACGACTCCTTCCAGAATGAGTTGAGTCTCTATCGTTTTGAGAGTCTCGCTGCACAGAAGGTTTATGGAGTGGAGCAAATCCAATAGGTTGGAGTTTTGAGTGTCCTGGTCTTCCGGTTGCATTAGAAGGCGCCCGTCATGGGAGACGAACTCGACAGACGCGTGGTCCTGCAAGGCGCGGCGGCGGCCGGGGTAGCGGGCGTGCTGGGGGCGAATGGCCCGGGCGGCGCCCAGTCCGTGTCGCCCGCGGCGTTCATCTCCCATGGCTCCCCCATGGTGGCCCTGGACTCGGATGCGTATCCGCAGGCGCTCCGGCGCTTCGGTGAGGGTGCCCAGGCCAAGGCCCTGGTGGTGGTGTCCGCCCACTGGGAGACGCCCGGCGAGATTCGCGTCACCACCAGCGCGCAGCCGCCGCTCATCCATGACTTCTACGGCTTTCCCGAGCCGCTCTACCGCCTGCGCTACGGCGCGCCCGGTGCGCCGTCACTGGCCGAGGACGTGGTGTCCCGGCTGAAGGCGGGCGGCCTGCCTGCGGTATCCGACGCGGAGCGGGGCTGGGACCACGGCACGTGGGTGCCGCTGCTGCATGCCTTCCCGCAGGCGAAGCTCCCCGTGGTGCAGGTGTCCATGCCGCTCGGTGGTGGCCCCGCGGACATCGCGCGGATGGGCGAGCTGCTGCGGCCGCTGCGCGCGCAGGGCGTGCTGCTGATGGGCAGCGGCGGCATCGTCCACAACCTGCGCCGGCTGAATTTCCAGGAGAAGGCGGCGTCCGTCGAGCCATGGGCCGCGGCCTTCGACGCGTGGATTGCGCAGAAGCTGGAGGCGCGGGAGTTCACCGGCGCTCAAGCGTGGTTGGATGCACCGAACGCGCGGCTCGCGCATCCAAGGGCCGAACATTTGTTGCCGCTCTATTTCGTCCTCGGAGCTGCCCTCCCCGAGGACCGTCTCACCCCCGTATTCGAGGGCTTCCATCACGGAACCTTGTCCATGCGCAGCTTCGCGCTGCGCGCCTGACTTCGCTGTCACTCCAAGGAGCACACCCCCTATGAAGACGTCCATGAAGAGCGCCGTTGCCCTGTTTTTCGCCCTCCCGTCCATCGCGCTGGCCTCCACCTGGAAGGTGGATGACTCGCACTCCAGCGCCGGCTTTTCCGTCCGCCACATGATGGTGTCGAACGTCACCGGCTCCTTCAACGTGAAGAGCGGCACGGTGGACCTGGACGACAAGGACGTCACCAAGTCCAAGGTCGAGGCCGTGCTGGACGCGTCCTCCGTCAACACGGGCAACGCGAAGCGCGACGAGCACCTGAAGGCCCCTGACTTCTTCGACACGGCCAAGTTCCCGGAGATCACCTTCAAGTCCACCAAGGTCCAGAAGGCGGGCGCGGGCAAGCTGAAGGTCACCGGCGACCTGACCATGCACGGCGTCACCAAGCCTGTCGTGCTGGATGTCACGGGCCCGACGAAGGAGTCCAAGGACCCCTGGGGCAACACTCGCACGGGCGTGACGGCGACCACCAAGCTGAACCGCAAGGACTTCGGCCTGGCCTACAACCAGGCGCTGGAGACGGGCGGCGTCGCGGTGGGTGAGGAAGTCACGGTGAATCTGGACCTGTCGCTGGTGAAGCAGGCGGACGCCGCCGCCCCGGCCGCGACGGACAAGAAGTAGTCATTGTTTCTCCCGGCTCGCGCCGGGCTGAAATGAGAAAGGGGCTCCCACGGTGGTGGGGGCCCCTCTTTCATTTGCGGGGCACGGTGGCCCCGCCCGTCCTTCGCGCGGGGTGCCCGCTCAGCCCTCGGCCACCGCCTGCACGCTGGAGCGGTAGATGAAGATGCGCGCGGTGTTGGTGCGCTGGTCGGCGGGGATGACGAAGAAGCCCGGCGTGCTGCCCTGGAAGTCCTGGGAGAAGCCGGCGACCTGACGCCCGTCGTTGAAGGTGACGCGAATCTTCTGTCCCTCCGCCTGCGGCTGACGCGCACCGGCGGCGAGCATGAAGAAGATGGCCTTCACCCGCTTGCCCGGAATCTGCTCGGCGGCGAAGCCACTCTGCTGCTCCAGGGAGATGACGTCGTCGAGCAGGTCCGCGTCGCGGATGGTGCCGCGCTTCACCTGGCCTTCGACGGTGTGGATGATGACGCGGTGCTCGCCCTCCACGAAGGAGGTGAGGGCGGTGCCCCCGACGATGGCCGTGTCGTCGAAGAGCGGCTCGCGCTCCACGGCGATGCGGTTGGCGGGCGCGGCCGGCGGCACGACGACGGCGGTGCGCTGGCTGGCCGTGGCGGCGGAACCCAGTGCCGCCGCCTGGGCGAACGGCGCGGGCGCGGAGGTGACGACGGGCATGGCCGCGATGGGCGCGGGCGGCGGCGCCACGGGCGCTTCCTCGACGTCGATGTCCGTGACCTCCTGCTCGAGCTCCATCGAGACGTCTTCTTCCTCGATGGGCGTGGCCTCGGCGAAGTCCTGCGCCTGGGCGGCGAAGGGTCTCGCGGGGGCGGCCCACGGCGACGTCTCGGCGGGCGTGGTGTCCTGGATGGGCTCGGCTTCCCAGGTGGAGGCCTCTTCGACCGGCTCCATGTCCACGGAGGCGTCGTTCCACTCCGCCGTGACGGGCGCGGCCGTGGATGCTTCGTTCCAGTGCGACGCCTCCGTGTTGGAGGCGCCCCAAGTCTGGGCGGAGTCGTGGCTGGAGGCGGACCACCCCTCGCTCATCGCGGGAGGCGTCTCCGTGGCGGGCTCTGCCCACTCGCTGGCCGGAGCGCCATTCGTGGTCGCGCTCCACTCCTGCGCGGCGGGAGCGTTGCTCGCGGGCGTGTTCCATTCCGAGGCGGCGGGCGCGCTCGTGGAGGCCCATTCGGCGGCGGGAGCGGCTTCCTCGACGGGCTCCGCCCACTCGGCCTGGACTTCCTCGGCCTCGGCGGTGGCCCACTCCGGCTGCGCGGCCTCGGCGGTGTGGTGGCCCACACCGACTGCGCGCTTTCGGTCTCGGCGGTGGCCCACTCCG
>JBKGHI010000081.1:0-32389 GCA_046520405.1 Myxococcus sp. 1LA | reverse complement strand
CACGGCGCGGCCCACGCCGAGCCGCCTCCACGCGCCGCGCCGTTCGCGAGCTGGTCGCCGCCGAAGGGCACGACGACCATGGGGCGCCCGGCCGCGAGCGATTCCTGCACGGTGTTGTTCCCGCCGTGCGTCACCACCAGGTCCACCTTCTGGAGCAGCGGCACCTGGGGCACGCGGCGGAACACGTGCGTGCGCGGGCCCGCGCGGGCCTGGAGCCGCTCGAAGCTGGCGCCCGCGCTGACCACCACGTCCACGTCGTGCCGCGCCAGCCCGTCCAGGATGGCGTGGAAGACGTTGGGCTGGGCGTTGAACACCGTGCCCAGCGACACGTAGACGTGCTTGTGGCCGGGCCGCACGGCGGCGAGCGCGGCGGCGTCGTCCATGCTGGCGGGGGCGGGCCGGGGCAGGCACGGGCCCGTCATCTCCACCGGGCCGTGCAATGGCTTCAGGCCGGGCTCCAGCGCCGGCGTGGTCGCCATCAGGTTGAGGTCCTTGGAGATGGGCGCCGCGAGCAGCCCGTCCGTCTTCAAGGGGACGCGCAGTGTCTTCACGGCCCGGGTGACGCGCGCATCGAACCAGCGCAGCAGCGCGAGTCCGCGTTGCTCGGCCTGGAGCCACGCGGCGTCGCGCGGGGCATCGTCTTCGAGCCCGCTGCCGAAAGGCGCCGCGCCCTCCACGGGGAAGGGCAGCGCGGAGTGGTACAGCGCCACGTAGGGGCGCCGGGTCATCCGCGCCGCGAGCAGCGCCGCGGGCATGAGGTAGTCCGCCAGCACGAGGTCGACTCCAGAGGCTTCGATGTCCTCGGCGATGCGCCGCGCGTGCCCCTCCATGCCCGTGGTGAACAGCCGCAGCGCCCATCCCAGCTCGTCGAGTCCCCGGGCGCGGGTGATGCGCGCGCCGTACCAGAGCGAGGCCGGAGAGGGGCGCAGCGGCACCAGCCGGAGCCCGTCCTGGCGCAGCGCTTCCGGAAGCTGGGTGGCGAAGCGCAGCGGCTCTGGCAACAGGCCAGGGAAGGCTGCCGGCGCGACGACGGTGGCGATGGCCACCTCATGGCCGAGCTCTCTCAGGCGCCCGCCAATGGCCCGCAGCGCGTTGGTGTGCCCCGCCGTCGGATGGGCCGCCATGAGAATCCTCGCCATGGGGGCAGCCTAACATCCGGGGACCGAGGCGCCGCGCCCGCGCTCACGCTTCGATGTGCAGACGGGTTTCCTCGTTCTTCCGCCACGTGGCGACCAGTTCGCGCACGCGTGTCTCCGCCTGCACGAGCCGCTCGAGCTTCGCTTGCTGCGGCTTGGTGGGCTTCGCCCGCTTCCCAGTCCGGAGCTGCTCCTGGTAGTCCTCCAACTGGCTGTACGCGGTGGTGATGCGCAGCTTGACCGGGCGCTGCCTCGTGAAGGTATGCGGCGTGGGCGTGTCCTGGTAGGGGTCCTCGAAGGTGGGCTGAGGCGGCGTGGCCCGTGTGCCCAGGACGGAGATGACCCAGTCCTCCTGGTGGAGGCTCTTGGCCTCAATATCGAGGAGGTCATTGCGCATCGCATCGAGCGCGATGCAGCGCCAGGTGCTCCGGGAGACGTGAAGGTCCAGGTACGCGGAGAGCAGCGAGTCGCACTCGTTCAACCCATCGCGCACCAGGAGGAGGAGGACCTTGACGTCCGGAAGGTTCTTCAGCGCACGGAGGTCTCGCGCCAGGTGTTCCAACGCGGTCTGGAGCCCCGTGTCGCGCGTCAGGGTGTCCGCCGTCCGCCGCCGGTCGGTGTCGAGCTGGGAGTAGGTGCGCGCCACCGCCTCATGCTGCTGGAGGAGGCGTGCGTAGAGCTCCTGCATCGCTCGCGGACTGATGCCGGCGATGTCCACGGCCCGTTGCTTCAGCCACGCCAGCTCCTGCGGCATGGGGAAGGCATCATGGGCGGTGTCCATGCTGCCCGAGGACTGCAAGACCGTGGGCGGGCACTTGGGGATCGCCTCACTCAGCGCCTGGAGCAGTTCGGTGCCTCGCAGGAGCACCTGCTTCTCCAAACGCCAGGCCTCGTTGGCCTGGATTCCATGGGTGACCACGGACGTCTCGTAGTGGCTCCAGAGATGCTTCAGCCGCTGGTCCAATGCGTACAGGCTGGCGAATGTATGGGCCTCCAGATGGCTCTGGAGGAACTGGAGGAACTCCTCACGGCCCTCGAGCTTCTTCTCGCTGCCGAGCAGCTCGAAGGCCTCGTTGATGTGCTCCAGGTCCACCGCCCAGGTGTCATAGACGTCGAAGGCCTTCGTTGCGTCGAAGGCTTTCGGCTTCTGGAAGGCGTTGAACTCGGTGATGAGCGCATTGAACTCATTGGCGCTCTCCTGGCGGAGGGCCTCCAGGAGGTCCTGCGCCATGTCTTCCCGGCGCTTCGCATAGGCGAGGCGCGCGCGTTCCAGGGCGTCGAGGTGCTCCAGGACACTGGGGACCCACAGCACGGGCAGGGACGTGCTCACGGTGTTCGTTCCCTGCGTCGGTGGCGTCTGGGAGGTCCCTGGAAACGTGGAGGAGGGCACCTGGTTGCGTGTCGTCACCGCCTGGACGAGCTCCTGGGTCCAGGCAACGAGCAGGTCCTGGCTCAAGGCGGAATACTCGGCCCGCGCGGTGGTGCAGAACAGCAGCCACTTCATCGCCTCACGGGCGTTGTCCACGAGCGGGCCCAGGCCCGAGGCTTGGTAGGGTGCGCGGTAGCGCGGCTCACACCAGGATTGCAGTTGCTGATGGATGTCTCGCGCCTGGCCGCCGTCGTAGGTCTTCTTGAGCGCGACCACGGCCTTGCAGAGGGTGACGAGCTGTTCCTGGAGGACGGGGTCCATGGGCGCGGCCTGGGCGACCAGGGCGAACATGCCTCGCAGGAAGGCGCGGTGGCGGTGCCGCGCCGCCACGAGGTCGCCGCGATTGAGGCCCAGGTGCAGGATGTTCTTCCCGGCGCGCGCGGCGTCGACGGCGAACGTCGTCGAAGGGACGCCATCCAATGACTCGATGGCGCGGAGCTGCGTCGTGAACGGGTCGAACTCGAGCAGGGCGCGAGGGTTCTCCCGCTCCGGGTCGATGAGCACCGGCTTCTCGGTGGTGCCATCCACGGAGTCACCCGGGCTCATCCGGTCCGAGCCATCCAGCAGTCCTTCCACCTCCGGCATGAGCGCGAAGTAGGTGTGCTTGAAGGTCTCGTTGCAGATGGGACAGGCGAGGAAGAGGTTGTTCCAGTCGTAGGCGAGCCAGAAGTAGCCCCGCGCCGTTTCCTCGCCCGGGTCACCCGAGTACTCGGACTTCGGGCGGAAGTGCTCCACGTCGCCGTGGCTGGTGTGGAGGATGTACGTCTCGCAGTAGGCGCATTTGCCGAAGTGGGAGTCCACCAGCGCCACCTTCACGCCGTCCTCGCGATAGGCGGAGGTGATGTAGATGACGTGGCTCGACTTGCTCTGGCCCTTCTTCTTGGAGGACCGCACCTCCGTCTTGTTCTGATGCTTCTTGTGGATGGCGAGGTTCTTCTTCGTCTCCTGGCGGGCCTTCGTGAGGCTCTCCGGTTCAGGGCCCTTGATGATGGGAATCACGTTTCGCCTCCCTCAGCTTCCGTGCGCCTGGCGCAGCAGTTCCCGGGTTCGCGTGTCGGCCGTGCCCGTGGGTTCCAGTCCGTGACCGGCCTGGAAGCCTCGCACCGCCGTTTGGAGGGCCTCGTCCGTCACCGCTTCGCCCACGGACAGGTAGCCCAGGTTGGACAGCCGCTGCCGCAGGCCCGAGGGCTCCGCCACCGGGTCCAGCGCCCGCAGGTCCAGCTCATACGTGTGCACGAAGGGCGCATGGCCGATGCGCAGCAGGGCCCGCGGTGCATCCGGACGCAGCGGGCAGTCCACGCCGCCATCCGAGTCGGTGAGGCCCTCCGTGGTGAGGCTGCCCACCTCCAGCACGTAGGGCTGCTCCGCCAGGGGCAGGCCGTTGATGCGCGCACGGAAGCGAAGCCGGGAGCGGACGCCTCGGACGACGAAGCGGTGCGTGGCGCCCGTCCGCACGGTGACGGTGCGGTGCTTCAGCGGCGGGATGAACAGCGTGTCACCGGGATGGAGCACCCCCCGGCTGTCTCGCTGTGCGCGCAGCGCGGCGTTGCGCTCGTGCTTCCAGAGCGGGTCCGGCAGGTGCCCGTAGAGGAAGGCGATGCTCTCCACGTTCTCCCCCTGTTGCACCTCGTGCAGCACGCCTCCGGAGGGAATGGTGCGCGGGGATGGGGAACCCAGGGGGATGATGCCGGAGGATGGTTCGCGAGCAGGGGCACCCATGCCCGGCCGTGGTTGCAATGCGGACGCCAGGACCCTCGGGGCGTGTTCCAGACGGAGGGCGCCCCTGGCCCGGCACCTGCCGCGTTCGGTGTGAACGCGCAGTGCGTCGGGGTGGGACGCGATGCTTCCTGCGGGCTGCTCCGCTCGTCCGCTCGACGGGCACTCCGCCGTGACGCGGCGTGACGTGGACCCTGGACAGTCCGTGTCGTTCGTGGTTGTTGGACGTCAAACCATTTTCCCGCCCGCCCGAGAAGGAATCGACATGCACCGTGGCCTCGCCCTGCTCCTGATGTTGCTGCTGCCCCTGCCGGGGCTCGCGCTGAATGGAGGGTTGGGTGAGCCCCCGGCGGATGTGGACCGGCGCACGCCCATGGCGACGGCGGCGGGCTTCCTGGACGCCGCGCATGCGCGGGACGCGGCGCGCGCGCCCCATTACCTGTCGCTGTCCCACGTGCCGCCGGAGCAGCAGGCGGAAGAAGGGCTGCGGCTGGCGCGGCGGCTCGTCTTCGTGCTGGACCGGATGTTGTGGCTGGACTTCTCGAACATCAGCCAGAAGCCGGAGGGCGACCCGGCCGACCCCGTCTACGACTCGCTGGGACAGATTCCGCTGCCGCGTGGCTCGGTGGACATCCGCCTGCAGCGCGTGGAGAGCCCGGATGGCCCCGTCTGGGTGGTCAGCGAGGACACGGTGCGCGCCATCGACTCGCTCTTCACGGTGTACGGCTCGCCCGTGCTGGAGAAGCTGCCGCCGCTGCTCTTCGTGCGTCCGGTCTGGGTGCTGGAGCTGTGGCAGTGGCTGGGCCTGGGGATGCTGCTGGTGGCGGCGTGGCTGGCGGGCCGGCTGGTGGAGGCGTTGGCGCTGCGCGTGGGCGCCCGCGCGACGGGCATCACGCAGTCAGGCTGGGATGACCAGTTGGTGGCGGCGGGGAAGGGGCCGCTGCGCCACCCGGTGGCCGCGGTGATGGTGGCGTCCGGTTCGCGCCTGCTGCTGTTGCCTCCGCCCGCGCAGCACCTGGTGGACCTGGGGGCGCGCTCGCTCGTCATCGCGTCGGTGGCGTGGTTCCTCATGCGCTTCGTGCGGCTGGCGGCGGGCTTCATGGAGCACCGCGTGGGCACGGAGGGCCAGAACGTGGCGCGGGTGCGCGGGCTGCGCACGCAACTGGCCGTCATGCGCCGGGTCATCGAGTGCGCCGTGGTGCTGGTGGCGGGCTCGCTGTTGCTGCTCCAGTTCGAGGCGGTGCGCAACGTGGGTGTGTCGCTGCTGGCCTCCGCGGGCATCGCGGGCCTGGTGCTCGGCCTCGCCGCGCAGAAGTCCATCTCCACGCTGCTGGCGGGCATCCAGCTCTCCATCACCCAGCCGGTCCGCATTGGCGACACCGTCATCGTGGAGAACGAGTGGGGCTGGGTGGAGGAAATCACCCTCACGTACATCGTCGTGAAGGTGTGGGACCTGCGCCGGCTGGTGGTGCCGATGAGCCACTTCCTGGACAAGCCGTTCCAGAACTGGAGCAAGGTGTCGCCGGACATCATGGGCACCGCGGAAATCTTCGCGGACTTCCGCACCGACGTTCCAGCGGTGCGCGCCGAGCTGCGGCGCATCTGCGAGACGGAGGGCGCCAAGCTCTGGGATGGCAAGGTGGCGGGGCTCCAGGTGACGGAGTGCACCGAGCGGACCATGAAGCTGCGCGCGCTGGTGAGCGCGCCGGATTCAGGCAAGGCGTGGGACTTGCGCTGCATCGTCCGCGAGAAGCTCATCGAGTTCCTTCGGAAGCAGCCCCATGGCCTGCCCCTGCTCCGTGCCGAGGCGACGCATGCGAACGTGCAGGACGGCGCCGCGGTCACGCTGGGCATGGTGCCTCTGAGCGGCGCCACGGGCGCGAACACGGTGGTGCCAGCGGCCAAGCGCCAGGACTGAGCGTCGTGTCCACGGGGCCCCCTGGGGAGGCCCCGCCGGGCAGGCCGTGTTTGCCGCGAGCACCAGGTGGAGCCCACCTTCCGGCATGGCTTCGTCGGGAGGTGGACATGGCTGGAAGGCTGGGCAGGGCAGGTGGCGCGGCGCTCCTGGCGGCGCTGCTGGGCACGGGAGCCCTGGTGGGGTCGCCCGCCCGGGCGGACGCGTCGCACGGCAATCAGAAGCGCGACGTCCTGTCGGAGCGTGACCTGCTGCTGGGGCAGCTCGCCCTCTTCGATGCGCAGTCCATCGCGGCGGGCAACCTGGCGTTGGAGAAGTCGGCCAACCCTCAGGTGCGTCAGTTCGCGAAGCAATTGGTGGAGGACCACCGCCGGCACCTTCAAGACTTGAAGGCGTGGGGCGGCTCGCCGTCCATGGACATCGTGGTGGCGGACCTCGCGGCGCCTCGGACCACCGCGGGCATTGGCGGCTCGGGGAGCGCGGGAAGTGGTGCCGAGCAACCGATGGCCATGCAGCGGGCGGATGCGCGTCTGGAGCGCTCGGTGGGCGAGGCCCAGCAGCACCTGGACGTGCTCCGCAAGGCGCAGGGCCAGGACTTCGACAAGGCCTTCCTGAAGCGCGTGGTGGAGGACCAGGAGAACGGCCTGAAGCTCGTGAAGGACAACGCGGAGAAGTACCAGGGCGACAGGGCCTTCGCGCTCATGCTCGACAGGACGGGCAACCTGGCGGACCGTCATCTGCAGCGAGCCCAGGCGTTGGAAGAGTCACGCGAGTGAACGTGTCGGCCGTTCGTGGGGCCAGCCGGGTTGACGTGCCGTGGAGGTGGCGCCTAACTCCGCCCGCATGAGGACCGCCGCGTGGCTGCTGTGGGTGTACCTGGCCGGGGCCCTGTGCGCCTGCGCCACGCCCGCGCCCCGTGTGCCGCCCGTGGCTCCCGAGGGCGCGACACCCGTGGGGCCGTTCCTGCCGGAGGCTCGGGCCCTGTTCGACGGCTGCACGCCGGTGCCGGACCGCGCTGACTCCCGGCTGTACCGCTGCGACGGTTTGACGGTGTGGCTGGCCGAGCCGGAGGAACTGACGCGTGAGCGGGCACTCGCGGAGGCCCAGGCCCGCGTCACCGAGCGCCTGGGGCCGGGGGCCACGGTGGTGGAGGAGGCGCTGCCGCTCGCGGGGAGCCCGTGGCCGTCGGTCCGCGTCGAGGTGTGCGAGGCGGGGGACTGCCGCGCGGGTGGTTATGCCTCCGCGGTCAGCGGGACGCTGGGCCGGGTGCGGCAGCTCGGGTGTGTGGCGCGGGACAACGCGCGGCCCCTGCTGGCGCGCTGCCTGGAGTTGCTCGAGTCCCTCGCGTCGAATGGCAGTCCGGAGGGAGAGACGCTGGGCGCCGACGCGCTGCTCATCCCACCGCGGCTGCCGTGGCGGGCGATGGCCGTGCCGGACGGCTGTCAGTTGGCGGCGTCCACGGCGCGCGCGGGACGCATCCGCTGCGAGGGTGCCTCCCTGTTGTGGAGCCTCTACCAGCCGGCCCGGTCCGATGTGACGGAGCGCTGGCGTTCGCGGAGCGTGGCGGAGTTGGTGGACGCGCTGCCGGGCGCGGGGCCGGTGGAGGAGGTGCCGTGCCGGCTGGAGAACCTGGACACGCGCTGTGCTCGCTTCACGGTGCCGTCGCCGGAGGGTGCGTTGCTCGTGTGGGCCGCCGCCGTGACCTGGGAGGACCGCGCGCTCTTCGCCGCGTGCAGTCACCTGGCCTCCGAATCCCCGTACCCCGCCGTCTGCAACGGCGCATTCACCCTGCCTTGAGACGGGCGGAGGACGGCACCGCGTGTACGAGCTTCAGGATGTCTCCAAACGCTACGGGCCCACGCAGGCCTTGCATCCGCTGAGCCTGCGTCTGCCCACGGGACGCACCACGGTGCTGCTGGGGCCCAGTGGCTGTGGCAAGTCGACGCTGCTGCGGCTGCTCAACGGGTTGCTGCCGTGTGACACCGGGCGCGTCCTGTTTGATGGCAAGCCCCTGCCCACGGGCGGCGAGGCGCTGCTCTCGGTGCGCCATCGCGTGGGCTATGCCCTCCAGGGCGGCGGCCTCTTTCCACATCTCACGGGCGAGGAGAACGTCACCCTGATGGCGCGGCATCTGCGCTGGTCCGCGGAGAAGATGCGCGAGCGGCTTTCGTCCCTGGTGGCGCTGACGCGCTTTCCCACGGACGCGCTGGCGCGCTACCCCTCGCAGCTCTCCGGGGGGCAGCGTCAACGGGTGGCGTTGATGCGTGCGTTGATGCTGGACCCGGATGTGTTGCTGCTGGACGAGCCCCTGGGCGCGTTGGATCCGCTGGTCCGGCACGAGCTGCAAGGCGACCTGCGCGCCATCTTCGCCCGCCTGCGCAAGACGGTGGTGTTGGTGACGCATGACCTGGCGGAGGCGGGCTACCTGGGGGACAGCATCCTTCTGATGCGGGAGGGGCGCGTGGTGCAGCAGGGGCGGCTCGCGGACTTGGAGGCGCGGCCGGCGGAGGACTTCGTCACCCGCTTCATCCAGGCGCAGCGTCCGTTGCCGGGCGGGACGGGAGGCGAGGCGTGAGGGCGGTGTCGGTATGGCTGCTGGTGCCGCTGCTCGTGTGCGCGTGTGGAAGGGCCTCCACTTCCGGGGACGCCGCGCCCCAGGTGCGCGTGGGCTCCAAGAAGTTCACTGAGTCGGTCATCTTGGGGGAAGCGGTGACGCAGCTCGCGCGGAGCACTGGCGCGCGCGTGACGCACCGGCGGGAGCTGGGCGGCACGGCGGTGCTCTGGGAAGCGCTGCGCCGGGGCGAACTCGATGTGTATCCCGAGTACACGGGCACGCTGCGACAGGAGCTGTTGTCGGGCCGGCACCTGCCGGACGACGCGGCGCTGCGCGAGGCCCTGGCCGAGTCCGGGCTGCGGATGAGCGAGCCGCTGGGCTTCAACAACACCTACGCCCTGGGCATGAAGGAAGCAGAGGCCGAGCGATTGGGCATCCGCCGCATCTCCGACCTTCGCGCGCACCCAGAGCTGCGCTTCGGCTTCAGCAACGAGTTCATCGACCGCGCGGATGGCTGGCCCGCCTTGCGAGACAGCTACCGGCTGCCGCAGCGGGACGTGCGCGGGTTGGACCATGATTTAGCGTACCGGGGCATGGACAGCGGGGCGCTCCAGCTCACGGACCTGTACTCCACCGACGCGGAGATTGAGGCCTACGGGCTGCGTGTGCTGGAGGACGACCTGCGCCACTTCCCCGCGTATGACGCCGTGCTGCTGTATCGCGACGATTTGGGGGCGCGTGCGCCCGAGGCCCTGGCCGCGATGCTCCGGCTGGAAGGCCGCGTGTCCGAAGAGGACATGGTGAAGCTCAACGCGCAGGCCCGGCTGGAGCGCGTGTCGGAGGGGCGCGTGGCCGCGGGGTTCCTCTCCAGCGCGCTGGGAGTCACCACGGAGGTGCGTGGGGACGGGCTGGCTTCGCGCGTGTGGAAGCGGACGAGGGAGCATCTGTTCCTCGTGGGCGTGTCGCTGCTGGCGGCGTTGGCGGTCGCGGTGCCGCTGGGCGTGCTGGCGGCGCGACGGCCCCGGTTGGGGCGCGGGGTGCTGGGGCTGACGGGGGTCATCCAGACGGTGCCGTCGCTGGCGCTGCTGGTGGTGATGATTCCGCTGCTGGGGATTGGCTCACGGCCGGCGATCGCGGCGCTGTTCCTCTACAGCCTGCTGCCCATCGTCCGGAACACGGCGGCGGGGCTGGCGGGAATTCCGCCCGAGGTTCGCGAGTCCGCGGAGGCGCTGGGGCTGCCCGCGCGGGCGCGGCTGTGGCGCATCGAGTTGCCCATGGCGGCGCCGTCCATCCTCGCGGGCATCCAGACGGCCGCGGTCATCAACGTGGGCACCGCCACGTTGGGCGCGCTGGTGGGGGCAGGGGGCTACGGCCAGCCGATTCTCACGGGTATCCGGCTGGATGATGTGCGGCTCATCCTGGAGGGAGCGGTTCCCGCGGCCGCGCTGGCACTGCTCGCCAGTGGCTTGTTCGACGTGGTGGAGCGCATCGTGGTGCCGCGAGGCCTGCGGTTGGGCGCGGCGCCGCGTTCACGCTGACGCCTGGGGGCGTGCCGGGCGCGGTGCCTTCAAACCGGCTCGGCGCTCGACGCAGGCGAGGTCTCCGCCACGACCCGGGGCGCGTCCACCGCCAGGCCCGCCGCGCACAGCACCACCACCGACATCCACACGAAGTCCGCCAGCAGCAGGTGCACGAGCTGCATCCACACCGGCGCCAGCAGCACCAGGTTGGTGACGCCCGCGGCAAGCTGCACCGCGTACAGCACGGTGATGGCGGACGCCGCGCGCCGCACGTCCTCCGACGGCCGCAGCCGCGTCACCCAGCGCGACGCCACCACCAGGAAGGCCCCCACGCTCACCGCCAGCAGCGGATGGAGCACGCGCAGCTTGATGAGAATGTGCGCCGTCTCCGACACGTCCTGGCGCAACCCCTCCGCCAGCGTGGTGGACGGGAACAGGGTGTCGCCCAGCGCCGCGATGGCGCCGCTCACGCCCAGCACCAGCAAGCCCAGGATGCTCAGGCCCATCAGCGCGCCCGGCACCCCCTGGCCCCGCAGACTCAAGGGCGCACGCCTCCGAGAGAACCAGATGACCAGCGTCTGCGCGCCCACCAGCAGGAACGTGTTCACCAGGTGCACGCCCATCCAGAGGGCCCGGCCCACGGAGGCGTTGTCCGCCACGTACTTCAGCAGGACGATGCCCGCGCCGACGAGCGCCTCCGTCACCATGAAGAACAGCGCCCAGGCCGCCGCGCTCCGCACCGGGTGCCCCTTGGCGTGCCCCTTCCGGGCCCACACGTAGAGCGCCAGCGCCAGAATCATCACCAGGCCGCTCGTCAGCCGGTGCGTGTACTCGATGAGCGTCTGGACGGTGGGGGCACGGGGGATGACCTCGCCGTTGCACACCGGCCAGTGGTCTCCACAGCCGGCGCCGGAGCCCGTGGCGCGCACGAAGGCACCCCACAGAATCACGACCAGCGTGAAGGCGAGCACCCCCAGGCTGAAGGCCTGGAACCGGCGGGACGAGGCAGCGTGGGTCATCGCGCTCCCCCTTAACCCACTTCCACCCTCGCCGCTGTCCCACATGCCGCCAGGCCGCTCACCCCGGCCATCAGCGCGGCTGCTCGGCCGCCGGGCACCGGGCCGGAACACATCCAGTGTTTCCGGAATGCTTCACATGGATGCCGGGCTGCACCCATTGGATATGCCCGCCCCCTGGCCGGGCGCGCGGATGATTTCCGTTTGAGTCAATCGCCCTCCCGGGCACTGGCACGCCAGGTGCTTAACACCCGGCACAGTGCATCCGACGCCTCGGCGGGCGCCGGTGACACCCAAATTTCGCATGGAGGCCGCTTCGGTGGCCTCGGCACCCCGGGTTGGAGTTTCCCCCCTCTCCGACCCGCGGGTGTGTTCTTCCAGAGGCGTGGACGCACGGTCCTCTGGAGCAGGTTCCCACAGGGGTGTGGGGAAACAGGGCGGAGCGCATCGCGGGCTGGGGCACTCCTCTGACTTCAGCCCGCGATGCGCATCTGCTCCGCGCCCAGCACCGCGGGGAATGGCCCGTAGGCCATGGACCGCTCAATCACGTTCCGCAGCTCGCGCACGTTGCCCGGCCACGGGTGTGCCAGGAGCGCGGCGATGGCGTCCGGCCCCAACTGCGGGGGCTCCATGCCCTCGGGCGTGAGCTGGCGGACGAAGTGCTTCGCCAGCGCCACCACGTCCTCGCGCCGCTCGCGCAGCGGGGGCACGCGCACCGGCACCACCTGGAGGCGGTAGTAGAGGTCCTCGCGGAAGCGGCCCTCTCGCACCAGTTGGCTCAAATCCCGGTGCGTGGCCGCCACCACCCGCACGTCCACCTCCACCGGGCGCATCTCCCCCAGGGGGAACACCTCGCCGTTCTCCAGGAAGCGCAGCAGCTTGGGCTGCACCTCCAGGGGGAGCTCGCCAATCTCGTCCAGGAACACGGTGCCGCCGTGCGCGGCGCGGATGACGCCCGGGTGGTCCGTGGCCGCGCCGGTGTACGCGCCGCGCCGGTGGCCGAAGAGCTGCCCCTCGAAGAGGTCCCTGGGCACGGCGGCGCAGTTGAAGGCCACGTAGGGCCGCTGCGCGCGCGTGGACAGGGTGTGCAGCGCCCGCGCCACCACCTCCTTGCCGGAGCCGGACTCGCCGGTGACGATGACGGTGGCCCGGCTGGAGGACAGGCTCGCCAGCTCCGAGCGCAGCCGCCGCATGGCGGACGACGCGGCGATGAAGCCCGGCACGTCCGTGTCCCGCGGGTCCACGTCACCGGCGTGCGCGGGCACGTCCACCTGGGCGAAGCCCCGCAGCGTGGCCACCTCCAGCGCGAAGCCGCCCAGCCGGGAGAGCGCCGTCAGGAGCGCGCGGCCATCCGGAGGCAGGTGCCCCGCGACGCCCAGGCGGAGCCTGCGGCCACAGCCGTCACCGAATTCCACCGCCTCCGTGGCCGGCGCGGAGGCGACGCCGCCCAGGAGCGTGGCGTGGCCCTGGGAGTCCAGCTCCTCCAGCCGGGGCGCGCCGTGAGGGAAGAGGCCCTCCACCACGGCCAGCAGCTCCCGCTGGATGAGGGGCGCGCCCATGCCGCGCACCGACAGCCGCTCGAAGGGCACCACCAGGGACTCCGCGCCCAGCCGCGCGTCGCGCTCGGCTTCGGCGGCCGCGTTGGCGGAGCGGGGCTCGCGGGCCACGTAGTGCACGAAGTGCTGCTGGTGCACCACCATGCCCACGCGGTGCAGCTCCGCCTCGCTGGCGGCCAGCAGCTCGCCGGCGGCGGGGTCCCCCTCCATGCGCGCCAGCAGCGCCAGCAGGTGGCGCGTGTAGACGGCCATGCACAGGTCGCCGGTGAGGCTGAAGGTGCCCAGCGCGGCCTCCAGCAGTGAGCGCGCCTCGGCCGTCCGGCCGTCCAGCACGTGCAGCAGCGCCTCGAAGCGGTGGAGCAGGGCGGAGTGCCACGCGGACGGCATGCGCTCCAGGAAGGCGCGCGCCCGCCGCAGCAGCACGAGCCCCTCGTCCCGCTGGCACGCGTAGACGCGGGCATACGTCTCGTACAGCAGGCACTCGCGGCGCAGGTAGGGCCAGCCGCCCAGCTCCACGGCGCGCTGGCCGGCGGCGGCGAAGCCCTCCGCGGCGTGGACGGCCTTGCCCTCCGCGAGGTCCGCCAGGGACTCCGCGAACTGGGCATAGGCCCCGGTGAGGGCCCGCTGGATGGTGCCCTCGTAGGCCGTCAGGTGCCGGGACAGCCGGCGCAGGCCCGAGTACCGGCCGGTGAGCAGGTACAGCCGCGCGCGCGTCACCGTCAGGTACAGCGGCGTCCAGCGCAGCTCCTCCACCACCGCGTCCGCTTCCTCCAGCACGGCCTCGGCTTCCGCGAAGCGCGCCAGCCGCAGCAGGGCCTCGGCCTCCGCGCGCGCGGCGAAGATGAAGGAGAAGCCACGCGCCATGCGCCCGCCGTACGCGGCCTCTCGCGCGCGGCGGACCAGTTGGAGCGCCTCGGACGGCTCACAGGCCTCGTCCAACCGGCGCTGGGCGAGGAAGGCCAGGTTGCGCGCTTCCAGGAACGCGTACCCCATCCGCGCCGCGCCCTGCGCCACCTCGCGGAAGCGGCGCGTGGCCAGGGTGGCCTCGCCGCGCAGGGCGGACTCGTGGGCGCAGGCGTCCTCGGCGAGCAGCCGCAGCGCCGGGTCCTTCACTCCCGCCAGTGATTCGGCCAGCCGTCCGGAGCCGTGGGTGATGCGCTCCGCCTCGCCCAGGTAGAAGCCGCAGGCCACCTCGGCCATGCGCAACTGGCAGCGCACCTCCGGGTCATCATGGTTGGCCAGCAGCGCCTCCGCGCGCGCCACGTACGCGGCGGACTTGTTCGCGTCGAACAGCTTCCCGTCCGGTGACGCGTAGAGGTTGGCCGCCATGGCGAGGACGCGCAGCTCCACCTCTTCCGGGAGGACGCCGGCCTCCGCGGGACCAAGGTGAGGCAGCAGCGTGGTGAAGGCGCCTCGGCTGTCCTCGCGGCCCCAGCGCTGGAGGTAGGCCAGGCCCACCGCCGCCATGGCCCGCGCGCCTGGGGTGCGCAGCTGGCCCGAGGCCAGCAGGGACAGCAAGTCCTCCTCCGCGGCCCGCCACTCGGCCCGCGTGAGGTGGGTGACACAGGGGAGGATGCGCGCCAGCTCCTCGGGGTGCAGCTCCGGGCGACGGGAGGCGAAGAGGGCGGGCGTGGGGGCACCACCTCGCGCGGCGAGCTGACGCAGCGCCACGGCCACGCGGCCTCGCGGACGGCGGGCCTGAGGGGCTTCGCTCGGCAGCTCCCAGCGGTAGACGGTGAGAGGGGTGACGCCCAGCAGGCGAGCAAAAGCCGCGCGGCTCTGCTCACCTCGCAGGGCGCGGATGGTTTCGGGTTCCCACCCGGCGCTCTCCCCCTTTTCCTCCGGTAACTCCACGGCACCTGCCCCCTTTTGCACCCCCCGCCAAACACCATTCTCTACGGAGTTTCCCTGGGGGAATGCAAACGGTTGGGCATTTCCATTTCTTACCAGCTGCATATGCAGCAGGCGACGAATGGAACGCATGGCCTCCCTGGGAGGAAGTCTCGTCGTTATCGTCACTTCCGTGCCTCGCGGACGTCCTCCTCAGCCTCCGGTTTCCACACCTGACCGTCTCCAACATGAACGCCTATTCAGGTTGGATGACGCCCTGGCGGAGGCGCAGGCGCGCGAGGAGGCGGCCGTGGAGGCCTGGGTGCGCCGGACCGGCAAGCTTCCGCCCCGGAAGATTCGCCGGAAGTGGGAGAAGCAGTGGCGGCGGGAGGCGAAGCGCGAGGCCCGGCGCGCGGAGCGGGGAGTGAGGTCCAGCCGCTCACGCAACCCGGGGAAGGGCGCCGCCTACATCGCGGTGGCGGTGACGTGCGTGTTGATGGCGCTGGGGCAGCCCCGGCGGCTGTGGTGGTTGGCCTTCGTGGCGCTGGGCCTCTTCCTGATGGCGGCCAAGCACCTGGAGCGCCCCCGGCGCGACGAGGCCCGCGCGCGTGGCACCGGGACGCCGGAGCGGGCACCCGGCGAGGAAGAGGACCCCCGGGTGGCGAAGGTGGATGCCCTCTGCGCCCGGCTGACGGAGGCCCTGCGCGAAGGGCCCGCGGTGCTGCGCGAGCTGGTGCATGAGCCGGAGCGCACGGTGGAGTCCCTGCGACAGGCGTGTCATGTGCTGGCGCGCCGTGAGCGGGAGCTGCGAGCGCTGGTGCCACCGGACGAGGCGCGGCGGTTGGACACCGAGCGGGACGCGCTGGCCGCGCGGGTGGCCTCGGAAGCGGACGCGGTGGTGAAGGAGCGGCTGGCCGGAGCGTTGGAGGCGCTGGACGCGCAGCGGCAGCAGCGCGCGGAGCTGGCGACCGCGGCGGCGAGGCTGGAGGCCGAGCACATGCGCCTCTACTACACGCTGGAGGGGCTCTACGCGCAGGTGCTGCGCGCGCGCTCGGCGGACGCCTCGGGAGAGGACGTCGCCGGGCTGGGACTGCGGCAGAGCGTGGAGCAGCTCGGCGCGGAGGTGGAGGCGGTGACGCAGGCGCTGGAGGAGGTCCACGCGGCGCCCGGCGCTGGGGGCCGGACGCGGACGCGGTAGACGCCGGGGGCGTGTGTCACGCTGGCGCGCTGCTCGGGTCGCCCATGTTGGAAGCGGCGCGTGGTGCGCGCCGCTCCCCGCCCACCTTCAAGGCCACCCACAGCGCGGGCAGCGCGAGGAGGTCCTCGGCATCCGCGACGTGCGCGACGGGGAGGACGCGCGGATGCCAGGGGATGTCCATGAGCGAGGCCCACGCCGCTCGCACGGGCCATTGAAGCAGGCCCAATCCCCAGCGCCAGCCATCCCCCGCGAGCTCGGAGACCTGGATGGCGGAGAAGCACAGCCCCGTCATCAGGACGCAGACGTGGAGCACCACGCGGGACGGCTGGAAGCCCGTGCCATCGCGCGCGGTGAGGTGTTCCCACAGCCCTTGGAGCAGCAGGGGGAACATGGCGAGCCCCGCCAGGTCGGACAGCTTCCCTGTCCACCAGGACGGCCACTGTGCCTTGAACACATGGTCGTTGAGGATGAGCAGTGCCACCGCCGCGAGGGTGACGGGATGCAGCATCGCGCTGCCCGGCGTGGGGGGCCTGACGGTGTTCACGCTTCAGTTCTCCGAAATCGTGATGGCGACGTCTCGCTCAGGCAGCTTCTTGCCGTTGTTGGGGTCGAACGAGACCGACAGGCTCCATGATTCCACGTCGACGGTGCCCGGGTTTTCGTTGTTGATGCTGAACTCCAGCGCTCGTTCCCACACGCACTCCTGCTCGGCTTCGCAACGGAGGTCGTGATGTGAATAGACGCTTCCCGCGGTAGCGACAGAGTTGTTCTCCGAGAGCGGGATGTATTCGCGTTCGATGTAGCTGGTGGAGTCCGCGCCGGGCCACCACACCCGAAGCGGAGGCGCCTCACCCGGGACGGGCGTGTCTGGTACCCAGCGGGCCCTGATGCCTGTCGTCACGGAGAGGTTGGTGGCGTATCCGTAACTTTGGGGCGCGATGCGCACCGTGATGTGGCGCGTCGTCCTTGTCTGTTCGGTCGTGAGGGCGAAAGGCGCCCCGGCCTGGGTGACATTGACGCTGTTGTCCTCCGAGGTCGCCACGGTGGCGACACAGGCCATGAGCAATGCCGCGCGGATGGACCCGTTTCGAATGCGAGAGCCGGGTGTGAAGATGGACTGCGAGAAATGCACGGTACCCCTCCAAGTAGTTGCTGATGCAATAGAGCAACCGCCGTGCCGAGGCCGCTCCGAGGGAGCGACCTCGCCGGTTGAGGGGAAGCCGTGACTTTCATGTCATGAGCGGGGTGGCGGGAATGTCAGGCCCGCCCCCCTTGTGCCCATGGGGCCGGCGCTCAGCGGACCTCGGGGCAGTCCCAGACGTTGCGACCGTTGAAGGCCTTGCAGGTGCACACGTAGTCGGACCAGATGCCATCCGTACATTGCTGCGTCGCGCCCGGACGGGGGCAGGTGGTGTAGTGGAGGTTCCAGCAGAACTGCAGCAGGGGCGGCCGGCTGGCCTCGTCGGAGGACTCCTGGCTCACGAGCGCCTCGGCATCTTCGTACACGGCGTCTTCGTCGAATTCAGGCGCGGCGAACGCAGGCAGGGACAGCGACAGCACAGCGAGGAACACCTTCTTCATGGGCACGCTCCAGGGGGCTGCGAGAAATTGCTGTACCGCATTTTAACCGCCCGGCTGACAATGCCTGTCCTCCTTCATGACGTGTCGCGCAATGTGATGCAGGCGCGCGCCACGCGGCGGCCTCTTGTCCGGCGCATGTCTGGAATGGAGAATCCTTGCTTCACCTCCTGCAAGGAGTCGTGTGGCATGAAGCGAGTCTTCGCGATGCTGGCAGTGGCGGGCTTGATGATGTCTGGCTGTGGTCCGGCGGAGGAAGGCCCGGGCTTCGAGCCTTCCTCTGTCGAGCAGAACCTCACGCCCTGTCTGGCGAACTGCTATCCGTCCTGTCAGGGCACGACGACGCAGGTCAATCAGTGCAAGGCGGCGTGCCGCGTGGAGTGCGCGGGGAGCTGAGCCGCAAGGCGACTCGACCGCCTCGAAGGTTCGCGAGGCGGTCGGGGCGTTCCGTCGCGGGGCCTATTCGCTGATGGCGCCGCGAGGCGGAGGCTGCTGGGCCGTGTCCTCCGACGCGGCGATGCGGACGGACTTGATGTTGACGAACTCGTGGATGCCCACGTCCGCCAGTTCGCGCCCGTGGCCGGAGTGCTTCACGCCGCCGAACGGCAGCCGGGCGTCCGACGCCACCAGCGCGTTGATGAACACCATGCCCGCCTCGATGCCGTCGATGAAGCGCCGCTGCTCGGCTTCGTCCTTCGTCCACACGCTGGCGCCCAGGCCGAAGGGCGTCGCGTTGGCCAGCTCCACCGCATGGTCCACGTCACGCGCGCGCAGCAGCGTGGCCACCGGCCCGAACAGCTCGTCGTGGAAGGCGGGGGCCTGGGGCGGAGGCTCGGCCAGGACGGTGGCTGGGTAGAAGTTCCCGGGGCGCTCCAGGGGCTTGCCGCCCAGGAGCAGCCTCGCGCCGGCCTTCACGCTCGCCTCCACCTGCGCGTGGAGTCCGTCGAGGATGCCGCGCGTCGCCAGCGGCCCCAGGTCCGTCTTCGCGTCCATGGGGTCGCCCACGGTGACGCGCTTCATGCGCTCCACGAAGCGGCGCTCGAACTCGGGGTAGATGGAATCGGCGACGATGAAGCGCTTGGCGGCGATGCAGGACTGGCCGTTGTTGATGAGGCGCGCCGACACCGCCGTCTCCACCGCCTTCTCCAGGTCCGCGCTGGGCATGACGATGAACGGGTCGCTGCCGCCCAGCTCCAGCACCACCTTCTTGATGGCCTTGCCCGCGGCGGCGCCCACCGCGCGGCCCGCGCCCTCGCTGCCGGTGAGCGTCACCGCGCGCACGCGGCGGTCCTCGATGACGCGATTGACGTCGGCCGTCTCGATGAGCAGCGTCTGGAAGGCGCCGCGCGGGAAGCCCGCCTGGAGGAACAGCTCCTCCAGGGCGAGCGCGCACTGGGGCACGTTGTGCGCGTGTTTGAGCAGGCCCACGTTCCCCGCCATCAACGCGGGCGCGGCGAAGCGGACCACCTGCCAGAAGGGGAAGTTCCACGGCATGATGGCCAGCACGGGCCCCAGGGGCTGGTAGCGCACGTAGGCGCGGCCGCTGCCCATGTCGATGAGCTTGTCCCGCAGCAGGGCCTCGCCCTTGTCCACGTAGTAGCGGCAGGCGGTGGCGCACTTCTTCGCCTCGGCCTTGGCGGCGTCGAAGGGCTTGCCCATCTCCTGCGTCATGATGCGGCCATAGCGGTCGGCCTCCGCCTCCAGCAGGTCGGCCGCGCGCCGCAGCCAGGTGACGCGGTCGGCGAAGGTCGTCTGGCGGTAGGCGCGGAACGTGTCGGCGGCCGTCTGCAGCTTCGCCTCCAGCTCCTCGGCGGAGAGGGGCGTGAAGGTGCGCAGCGTCTTGCCGGTCGCCGGGTCAATGGTGGAAATGGCCATGGAAGTGCCTCCTTGGGGCCCTGTGATAGCAGCCGGGCGCGGGGAGACCGTGCCGCTCGTGGCCCGAGCGTCCAGCCGTTCACTCCAGGGCTTTCGTGGCCCCGGCCCCTCCTTTATATGGGGGGCAAGACTGGAGACTGCCATGGCCGACATCATCCGCGAGCGCCGCTTCAACTTCCTCATCGCCGGGGTGCTGTCCTTTTTCATTCCCGGCCTGGGGCAGCTCTACAAGGGCCAGTTCATTCGCGCCGTCCTGTGGTTCCTGATGGTGGGCGCCGGCTACTGGTTCTTCGTCTTCCCGGGCATCGTGCTGCACTTCTTCTGCGTGCTCGGCGCGGCCTTCGGCAGCGCGGGCTCGGACCGCATCCGGCTCCCCGGTTAGTCCTGGCGCGCGTGGAGGCCCTCAAGGGCCCCTGGTTGAAGCGCGCGGCAGCCGACGTTCCGCGCGGCGGGCGTTCCGACAAGCGCTGGAGTGCATAGAGTCACCGCCATGTGGCGGAGGCTCTGGCAATGGATGTCGGGATGGGACGTGGCGGTGACGCGGCCGTTGGGGCTGCTCTTGCTCCTGCTGGTCTGCTGCCTGGGCTTCATCGCCTTGTCGGACGAGGTGGCCGAGGGCGAGACGCAACAGCTCGATGAGCGCATGCTGCTGGCACTGCGCGACCCCGAGGACCCGGCGCGGCCTCGGGGGCCCTGGTGGCTGCGGCGCACGGCGGAGGACGTGACGGCGCTGGGCGGTGTCCCCGTGCTGACGCTCGTCACCATGGCGGTGTGTGGCTTTCTCCTGCTGGTGCGGCGCTACCGCACGCTGGTGCTCGTGCTGGGCGCGACGCTGGGCGGCGCGGGCCTCAATGTCCTACTCAAGCAGTTCTTCGCCCGGCCCCGGCCTTCCGTGGTGCCGCACCTCACCGAGGTCGTCAGCCAGAGCTTCCCCAGCGGCCACGCCATGCTGTCGGCCACGGTGTACCTCACGCTCGGCGCGCTGCTGGCCCAGCTCGCCGAGCGCAAGCGGCTCAAAATCTATCTCCTCGCCGTGGCGGTGCTGCTGCCCTTCCTGGTGGGGCTGACGCGCGTCTACCTGGGCGTGCATTACCCCACGGATGTGCTCGGCGGCTGGGTGGCCGGCCTGGCGTGGGCGCTGCTCATGGCCGTCTGCGCGCGAACGCTCCGGCGGCGCAGCCCCGCCCTGCGCGCGGAGGCCCGTCGCCCGGTGGAGTGAGTTGAAGCGCTCCGGGCCATGCGCGGTGCGCCTCCGCGACACCTGGGGCACATGCGCGGTGCGTCTCAGCGGTGCAGGGCCACGGGAAGGCGCGGTGCGCCTCGGCGCAGTACGCGGCTCCTTGGGGCGCGGTGGCGCGTCTTCCGCGGAACGGCCCGTCGCCGGATGACCCCGCCGTGCGTCCCCGCATCCAGGCCACGCCAAGGCCTCTGGCGTCCCGCGTCATGACGGTCCGCGCCTCACCCCGCCGTTCACTGCGCGAAGCTCCTCCGCGCCGCCGTGCCCAGGCGCCCCGTTGGACACTGGTCCCAGGCCTACCGCCATGAGAGACATGCGGCCATGAGCCCGTGGGACTGGCTGTCGCGATGGAGCTGGGGCGGCACGCCGGTGCCCGCCTTCTACGACGAGTCCTACAGGCTGCCGCTCACTGGCATCGAGTCCTCGGTGGGCATCGAGCCGCGCGGCGTGGACTTCACCACCTGGTACCTCCTGGAGGCCCGCGCGCTGCGCTCCCAGGACGTGCACCACCCGCAGCCGGTGAGCCTGGCCGAGCTCACGCGCGTGCATGACACGGCCTATCTGGAGTCGCTCGGCCAGCCGGAGACGCTGGCGCGCATCTTCGCCACCGACCCCGCCGACGTGCCGGTGGACGCGCTGCTGTCCAACCTGCGCCGGGTGTGCGGCGGCACGTTGGGCGCGGCGCGGCTCGCGGTGGCGCGCAAGGGCCCGGTGGTGAACATGGCGGGCGGTTTCCATCACGCCGCACCCGCGCGCGGCGGGGGCTTCTGCGCGGTGAACGACATCGCGGTGGCGCTCGCCGCCCTCCACGCGGATGGCTTCGACGGGCAGGCCGTGGTGTTGGATTTGGATGCCCACCCACCGGACGGCACGGCGGAGTGTCTGGCGGGGCAGAAGCGCGCCTGGATGGGTTCGCTGTCCGGCAGCGACTGGGGCGCGCTGGCGCCCGAGGTGGACGAGACGCGTGTCCCCGAGGGCACCGACGACCGGACCTACCTGGCCCTGCTCGACAGCCTCATGGAGCGCATGCCCCGGCCGGACGTGGCCTTCGTCATCGCGGGCAGCGACGTGCTGGAGGGGGACCGCTTCGGCCGCGTGGGCCTGTCGTTGGAGGGCGCGCGCCGCCGGGACAGGGCGCTGGCGCGCGCGCTACGGGGCATCCCCAGTGTCTGGCTTCCGGGCGGGGGCTACCACCGCGACGCGTGGAAGGTGTTCGCGGGCACCGTGCTCGTCCTGGCGGGGCAGGGCGGCCGCCGCATCAAGGCGCGCTACGACCCGCTGAGCGCGCGCTATCAACGCATCGCCCGCTCCCTGACGCGCGAAGGCGTGACGCCGCTGGACGAGCCCATCACCCAGGAGGACCTGGAAGGCTCCCTCGGCCTGAGCAGCGGCCAGCGCCAGCCGCGCATCCTCGGCTACTACACGGCGCAGGCGCTGGAGTACGCCTTCTTCCGCTACGGCATCCTCTCGTACGTGGAGCGGCTCGGCTACAGCCGGCTGCGCGTGGCGGTGGGCTCCGTGGGGGAGGGGGACCGGCTGGAGGTGCATGGCTGCGCGGCGGGCCAGGAGCACCTGCTGGTGGACTGCGTCGTGGAGCGCCGCGTGCTGGCCGGTGAGCCCTTCCTCTTCGTCAACTGGCTCAGCCTGCGCCACCCGCGCGCGCGCTTCAGCGAGGGCCGCTCGCGGCTCCCCGGTCAGGACGTGCCCGGGCTGGGCCTGGCGCGCGAGGCGACGGAGATGCTGCTCGTGATGGCGCGGCGCCTCGTCCTGGCGGGCGTGGCCTTCCGGCCCATGTGGTTCCACCTGGCGGCGCTGGCACGCGCGCGCTTCCGCTTCCTGGACCCGGCGCGGCAGGGGCGCTTCGAGGCGCTGCTGCGTGATTGGGGCCACCTGCCCCTCCTGGACGTCTCCCAGGCGGTGGTGGACGGCCAGGTCCTCCTCGATGGCCAGCCCTACGCGTGGGAGGCGAGCGACATGGTGTCGCGCCTGGAGCCCGCGGCCGGCGACGTGGAGGCCGTTGCCCGGGAGCGCGAGCGCTGCCGCTTCACCTGGGAACCCGCCCGGCTGGCCACCGGAGCATGATAGGGAGCGGGGCGTGGACCTGTACGCGCTTCGCCGTGAGCAGCACAAGCGCCGGCTCTCCTGGATGCCGTGGCTCTACTTCGTCCTCAAGCCCCGCCACCGCGAATGGGCGGAGGCCTGGCAGCGCGAGGTGCAGGCACTGCTGCGCGAACTGGAGACGGTGGAAATCGCGGAGGGGTGCTTCATCGCCCCGGAGGCGCGCATCTTCGCCGAGCCCGGGCGCACCGTCGTCATTGGCCCCGGGTGCAGCATCGCCGCGGACGTCTTCGTTCACGGCCCCGTGACCTTGGGCCCCCGGGTGAGCCTCAATTCCCGGGCGAGCCTGGACGGCGGGTCCGCGGGCATCCGCATCGGCGAGGGCACCCGCATCGCCACCGGCGCCACCGTCTACGCCTTCGACCACGGGATTGCGCCGGACCGGCCCGTGCGCGAGCAGCCCGTCACGTCTCGAGGGGTCGTCATTGGCGCGGACGTGTGGGTGGGGGCCAACGCCGGTATCACCGACGGCGTCACGGTGGGGGACCACGCCGTGGTGGCCATGGGCGCCGTCGTCACCCGGGACGTCCCGGCCTGGGCCATTGTCGCGGGCGTGCCGGCCCGCGTCGTAGGGGACCGCCGCCAGCGGCCCCGTTCAGGTGCTCCGGGTGGGTGGGAGCCCGAAGACGGAGCGTGAACTTCTCCCGCCTTCATTGACTTCCAGATATTGAGACCCAATATGCTTCGGGTCGACGTCGCCACGGGAGGGGAACCGCAGGGTCTGGATTCGCTCCCGGCAGCCGTTGGTGCTGTCAGGGCTTTTCCGGCCCCTCTCCGATGAGGCGCCAAGGGAGGCCAGGCACGTGGCAGACGAGCAGCGGGACGCGGCGGCGGTCATGGACGCTCCCGGGAAGGCTTCAGGAGCGGTTTCCGCCGACGGGGCGTGTGAGCTGCTTCCTCCCATGAAGCCACGGACCGCGCACGCCGGGAGCCCGGTGGAGTCGGAGCGCTTCCAGCACCTGTCCGAGCTGCTCCACGAGGTGGTGTTCCAGCTCGACGCGCAGGGGCGGCTCACCGTGCTGAGCGGCGCCTGGGAGCGGCTCACCGGGACGCCGGTGGCGGACTGGCAGGGCGCGCGCTGCTGGAGGCCATCCACCCGGAGGACCGCGAGCGCGCGCAGGCGCTGCTGGCCTACACGCCTGGAACGCACGCGCCGCGTGAAGAGGTGCGCCTGGACGCGAGCGGCGGCCGGGGTGTCCGCTGGGTGGCGCTGTCCGCCCGCGCCCTGGCCTCGGTGCCGGGCGAGGTGATGGGGACGCTCCTGGACGTGACGCCGCGGCGCTCCGCCGAGGAGGCCGTCACCACCCGCGAGCGCTACCTGGAAGCCATGGTGCAGGTGCAGCGGCGGATGATGGGGCACGAGCTGCCGGACGACCTGTACGGCGCCGTCGTGGAGCCGCTGGGCCACGTCTCCGAGGCCAGCCGCGTCTACGTCTTCGAGATGCACGTCGCCGAGGACGGCGCGCTGCTGGCGTCACAACGCGCGGAGTGGTGCGCGCCGGGGGTTCCTCCCAATCTGGAGGACCCCAACATGCACGGCCTGCCCTTCAACGAGGCCCTGCGGCCCCATCAGTCCGAACAGTTGCTGCGCGGCGAGCCCATCCAGGGCCAGCCGCGCGACTTCACGGAGATGCTGGCGCCCATGCTGGAGGCGCAGGGCGTGCGCTCCGTGCTGCTCTTGCCCATGCATGTCCACGGGCAGCTCTTCGGCGTCATCGGCTTCGACAACTGCCGCGAGCCACAGCGCTGGGGCCCATCGAGGTGAACCTGCTGTCGGGCGCGGCGGGCGCGCTGTCCCTGGCGCTGGAGCAGCGCACGGCCAACGCGCTGCGCATGCGCACGGAGACGACGCTGCGGCGCACCGAGGCCGGCGTCCACTTGCTGATTGAGGCCTTCCCGGACCCGGTGCTGGTGCACGTGGGCGACGGCGTGCTGCTCTCCGTCAACCCGGCGCTGGTGCAGTACCTGGGCTTCCGCGACGCGTCGGAGCTGGTGGGCCGGCACATGCTGGACCTGGTCCGCCCCGAGGACCGCGGGGCGGCGCAGCTCCACCTGGGCCAGGCGCTGGAGGGCAAGAGCGCCGCGCGCGTGGTGGAGATGCCGCTGGTGCGCAGCGACGGCGAGGTGGTGGTGGCGGACCTGGTGACGCTGGCCGTGGTGCTGGACGGCTCGCCCGCGCGCATCACCGTGGCGCGCGACTTCACCGAGCGCAAGCGCACCCAGGCGCAGCTCATGCTGACCGACCGCATGGCCTCCATGGGCCTCTTGGCCGCGGGCATCGCCCACGAGCTCAACAACCCCCTGGCCTACGTGCTGTCCAACCTGGACTTCCTGCACAGCGCCGTGGGCGGCGTGCGCCCGCGCATGCTCTCCCCGGAGGACATGGTGGAGCTGCGGCAGGTGCTCGACGACGCCCGGGAGGGCGCCGAGCGCATGCGGCAAATCGTCCGCCAGCTCCGCGTCTTCTCCCGCGTGGAGGACGGCAAGGAAGAGTCGGTGGACGTCCACGCGGTGCTCGAGTCCGTGTCGCAGATGGCCGCCAGCGTGGTGCGGGCCCGTGCCCGGCTGGTGAAGGACTACGGGGAGGTGCCACTCGTGCGCGGCAACGAGGGCAAGCTGTTCCAGGTGTTCCTCAACCTCCTCATCAACGCCGCGCACGCCATCGAAGAGGGCAACTCGGAGACGAACGAAATCCGCCTCACCACCCAGGTGGAGGTGGGCGGCCGGGTGCTGGTGGTGGTGAGCGACACCGGCCAGGGCATCCCCCCCGAGCACCTGCGCCGCATCTTCGACCCCTTCTTCACCACCAAGTCCTCGGGCCTGGGCACCGGCCTGGGATTGTCCATCTGCGACACCATCGTGACGGCGCTGGGCGGCCACATCTCCGTGGAGTCGTCGGTGGGCTCGGGCACCACCTTCCGCGTGGCGCTCAACGCCGCGCCGCCCAAGGCCCCGGTGAGGCGGCCGGGCGGGTGAGCGCCACGAGGGCCGCCGTCACCTCCGGCCCTCACGCGGACTGTGGCCCTCTCGACGGCTCGTTCTTCCGGTACTGCGCGCCCGCCCTGAAGCGTTATCCACTTCCACCTCGGGGAGATGTCCCCTGGCGCCTTGGAGGCAGGCATGCGCACCCACTTCGTCCGGCACCTGCTGGCGCTCTTGCTCGTGCTCGGGACGGGGGCTCAGGCGGCCAACCTCCCGTGGCGGGCCTCCCCGCACCCTGAGTCCACGGCCTCCGGCCTGTCGGGCGCATGTGAGGACGCTCGCGGCTTCCTGCTGGGCGCGGGCAGCGCCGACATCACCGGACCCGCCGCGGAGGTGGGGATGATGGGCTATGGCATGGTGGAGCAGCAGACCTCCGGCATCCACCAGCGGCTGCGCTCGCGCGCGTTCGTCATCGCCTCGCCCTGCAACGGCAAGCGGGTGGCCTTCGTCAGCGCGGACCTGGGCATGGTGTTCCAGGCGGTGAAGCGGCAGGTGGTGGAGCGGCTGCGCGCGCGCTACGGCGACCTCTACACCGATGACAACGTGCTGCTGAGCGCCACCCACACCCACTCCGGGCCCGGGGGCTATTCGCACTACACCTTCTACAACCTCACCACGCTGGGCTTCTCGCCGCAGAACTTCGAGGTCATCGTCTCCGGCATCGTCGCCTCCATCGTCCGGGCGCATGAGCGGCTCGCCGAGGGCACCGTGCGCGTGGCCTCGGGGGAGTTGTTGGGCGCCAGCCGCAACCGCTCCCCGGATGCCTACCTGCTCAACCCGGCCGAGGAGCGCGCCCGCTACGCGCACGACGTGGACACGCGGATGACGCTGTTGCGCCTCACCCGCGCGGACGGCGCTGACGTGGGGCTCATCAACTGGTTCGCCGTGCACGCCACCTCCATGGGCAACGGCAACACCCTCATCAGCGGTGACAACAAGGGGCTGGCCTCGTTTCTCGCCGAGCAGGCGCGGGGTGACGGGGACGCCTTCGTCGCCGCCTTCGCCAACGCCAACGAGGGCGACGTGACGCCCAACATCCTGGGAGGCACCCATGGCGGCGGCGCCGACGACTTCGAGGACACGGCGATTTCCGGCCGCAAGCAGCACGACTTCGCCGCGAAGCTGTGGGCGGAGGCGAGGTCGCCCCTCACGGGCGGCGTGGACTACCGGCACACCTACGTGAAGATGGACGCGGTGGACGTGGCGCCGACCTTCGCGGACGGCACACCGCGAAGCACCTGTCCGGCGGCCATCGGCGTGTCGATGCTGGCGGGCGCGGAGGACGGGCCGGGCGTGGGCGAGGAGGGCGTCACCTGCGCCGCGGGCCAGAATGCGTGGGGACAGTTCAGTTGCTCGCTCACCACCACGCCGTGCCAGGCGGAGAAGCCCATCGTCCTGGAGACGGGCAGCATGACGCCCTTCCCGTGGACGCCGGAGGTGCTGCCGCTCCAACTGGTCACCATCGGCAACCTGGCGCTGGTGGCGGTGCCCTTCGAATTGACGACCATGGCCGGCCGCCGCCTGCGCGACACCGTGGAGACGGCGCTGGCGCCCACGGGGGTGACGGATGTCGTCATCGCCGGCCTGTCCAACGCCTACTCCGGCTACGTGGCCACGCGCGAGGAGTACGCGCGCCAGGACTATGAAGGCGCCTCCACGCACTTCGGCCCGTGGACGCTCGCGGCCTCCAGCAGCACTTCCACCTGCTGGCCACGTCGCTGCGCGACGGCGCGGGTGTGCCGCCCGGCCCCACGCCCCGGGATTTGCGCCACGAGCAGCTCAGCCTCCAGCCCGGCGTGGTGTTCGACGACAAGCTCCTGTGGGTGGACTTCGGCGAGGTCGTCACCGATGCCCAGCCCGCGTACACGCGCGGCGACACGGCGAGCGTCACCTTCTGGGGCGGCCACCCGAAGAACGATTTGCACCAGGAGGGCACCTTCCTGAAGGTGCAGCGGCGCGAGCCGGATGGTGCCTGGACGGACGTGGCCACCGACGCGCACCCGGCCACGCGCTACCAGTGGCGGCGTGAGAACTGCGTGCCCACGCTGGCGTGCTCGCACGTCACCGTGACGTGGGACATCCCCACGGACACCGTGCCGGGGACCTACCGGCTGGTCCACGACGGCAACTGGAAGTCGGGCTGGGACGGCAACGTGCGGCCCTACTCCGGTGCGTCGCGGACCTTCACCGTGAAGTGACGCTCGCGGCGCGCCTCACAGCACCACCTCCGCGCGCATCAACGTGGACGCGGGCGTGGTCAGCCGGTGGGGCTGCACGCGGCGGATGAGCTCGCACAGCCGGGCGGACGGGTTGATGAACTGCACGCCCACGCCCGTGGACAACATGCCCCACGACTGGGCCTGCGCCGCGTCCACGTGCCGCACCACCTCGCCCGCGCACTCCACCACCTCCCCGGCCAGCAGCAGGGTGAACTCCAGCCGGTTGAACAGGCGCGGGAAGGGGTCCGCGCAGCACATGAAGAGCCCGCCCCGGCTCAGCTCGGTGCACAGCACCTCCACGTCCCCCGCGCCCGAGCGGCGCCGCACCCGCGCCACCCACGTCAGCGGCGGGGTGAGCGCGTTGGGCTCCGTCACGGGCCCTTCCGTGTCCAGCCACGCCAGGGACGGCACGGGCGTGTGGCTCCGCGGCGGCGGCGTCTCGGAGGACAGGGTATCCGCCAGCGGCTGGGCGGCGGCCAGCAGCAGGGCCTCCTTGAACTCCAGCGCCGTGGCGTAGCGGTCCTCGCAGCGGCGAGACAGCGCGCGCAGCAGCACCTCCGACAAGGCCGGCGGCACCCCGGGCACCAGCAGGTGCGGCGGCGGCGCGCCCACCGGCCCCGTGCCCAGCGCCAGCTCCACCATCTGCCCCCGCTCGAAGGGGAGCCTGCCCGGTGGACAGGTAGTACGCCGTCACCGCCAGCGCGTAGATGTCCGCGCGCCCGTCCACCGGCTGCCCCGCGGACTGCTCGGGCGCCATGTACGCCGGCGTGCCCAGGACGATGCCCGCCGCCGTCTCGTCTTCTCCCGGGTGGGGCCGGCGCGCCTTGGCCACGCCGAAGTCCAACACGCGCAAGGTGGGCGGCTCCCCCGCGTGCCGCACCACGAAGAGGTTGTCCGGCTTCAAGTCCCGGTGCACCACGCCGCACCGGTGCGCCGCGTCCAGCGCGTCACACGCCTGCGCCAGCAGCGTCACCAGCGGCCCCGGCGCCATGGGCCGGGGCAGGTGCGACATGGGCACGCCCTCCAGGTACTCCATGACGAAGTAGTGGAGGCCGCCCGGCGCTTCGTTGATGTCGAAGATGTGGACGATGTTGGGATGGCCCACCACGTTGACCGTGCGTGCTTCCGCGTAGAACCGCGCGCGCAGGCTTTCGTCCCGGCCCAGGTGAGGGTGCAGCACCTTCACCGCCACCCGTGCGCCAATGCGCGTCTGCTCGCCCAGGTAGACGGTGCCCATTCCGCCAGCGCCCAGCCGGCGGACCAGCCGGTAGCTCCCCAACGTCTGGCCCGTGAGGTCCACGGGAGGGGCCTCCGCGTCGCCGGTGGACAGGTACACCTGCGTCCAGGGCTCGCCGCCACACGCCACCTCGAGGGGATGCTCGGTCAGACAGAGCTCGCAGTGCATGGTTCCCTGAAGCAGACACCAGGGCGGCGCCCGAGCGCGCATCACCCCGGGCACGCACCGTCTGTCAGGTGGCAATGCGCCGCCGCTCCGTCGACCAGCGGACCGGTGACTCCTGCCGTGGGACGGCTGGCCTCAGCTCGCGGCGAAGGGCGCGGCGTCGACGCGCACACCCACGTACGACGGGAAGCGCGGCACGCCGTCGTTGGACAGCTCCTGGTAGCGGAAGGTGATGATGGCACCCACGGGAGGCGGCGCAGCGCGCTCCGCGTCCGACAGGCCGGTGCCCACGCTGAAGCGCGTGCCGTTGCGCAACTCCACCTCCAGCGCGCCCAGGCGGCCCTTGTGGCGGCCCGCGCCGGGGACGTGGCCCACCACGCGCGCCTCGTCATCCTTGAAGCTCTTCACCTTCAGCAGCGTGTGCGAGCGGCCCGCCTCGTAGCGCGAGCCGGGCTGGCGCAGCATGAGGCCTTCTCCACCCAGGCCCTCCACGCGCTCCAGCTCCGCGCGCAGGTGCGGCGTGCCGTCGCAGCGCACATGTGCGTGCCACTGGGCATACGCGGGCTTCGCCTCCTCCATCCACTGGCGGCAGCGCTCCAGCCGCGCCTCGAAGTCGCCGTCCACGCCGGGCGCGTCGAAGGCGACGAAGGCCAGCTCCTTCCAGTCGTCGCTGCGGTCCTGCCGGCGGACGATGCTCACCGTGCGCTGGAAGCGCTTGCGGCCGCCGAACAGCTCGCCGTCGAGCGGGAAGTCCGGCAGCCCGGCGGTGAACCACTCCGGCGCGAGGAACGCGTTGCCCAGGCGCGACCAGAACTGCTTGCCGTCCCAGTACGCGCGCACGCCGTCCAGCTTCTCGCTCATCCACCAGCCGGTGAGGTCCACGTCGTTCTCCCACGACTGGGCCAGCAGCAGGGGCGGGGCCTTGGTGTCGTCGCTGGCGGAGGGCGTCCTGGCCGGGCGCGCGGGCGCCGTGGTGGCGTCACCGCCGATGCGCGCGTCCTCCGCCGCGTCACCGCGCACGCGGCGCAGGTGCTTGCAGGTGCGCCGCTCGATGGCCACCGACTGGTTGCGCCAGGCGGGGCACGAGCACGAGTACACCCCGCCGGTGTTCTTGAGGATGTAGGGCTTGGCGCCCGAGCCCTTCACCGAGACCTGCTCCCCGTCCGCGATGTCCGCCATGACCGACACTCCCTGCCGCATTCCAGGCGGCGATGGGATGAAGCATACCCCCGGGGTCCGACGTCCCGGGACGTGATGCGGTGGGCATTCCGCTCTGGAAGGGGTGGCGCGAGGCCGCCGGGCGCCCCACGATGTGGAGTGAGCCCCGGAGGCCAGGAGGAGTCGCGTCAATGGTCGTCATCGTCATGGGGGTGTCCGGAGCGGGGAAGACGACGGTGGGGCGCACCCTGGCGGCCGAGCTGGGCTGGCGCTTCGTCGACGCGGATGACCTGCACCCGCGCTCCAACGTGATGAAGATGGCCGCGGGCGCGCCGCTGACGGACGAGGACCGCGCGCCCTGGCTGCTCAAGCTGAGGGACGAGGTGGCGCGGGCGCTGTCTCAGGACGAGGACGTGGTGATGGCGTTCTCCGGCCTCAAGCAGGCCTACCGCACGCTGCTGGAGGCGCTGGACCCCGCGCACGTGAAGTGGGTCTTCCTGCACGCGCCGCATGAGGTGCTCGCCCGCCGCATCTCCCAGCGCCAGGGGCACTTCATGCCGGCGTCGCTGCTGGAGAGTCAGATGGCCACCATGGAGGTGCCCTCGCGCGCCATCAGCGTGGACGTGACGCCGCCGCCCGCGGAAATCGTGAAGCGCATTCGTGAAGGGCTCGGCGTCTGAATCAGGCCGCCGGCCCACCCCCTGGCTGCCTGGCTGGTGTATAGCGCTTTGCTGGGTTGCCACCTTTCCTCTCTTCTCCTTCCGACTCGAGGACTCGCGCCATGCCTTCTCCGACGCCACCGATGTCCGCCCAGGACGCCCTCGCTCAGCTTCGAGAGGGCAATCAGCGATTCGTCCTGAACGTGCGCAGCGCGGAGAACCCGCTCGGCCGCTCCGCGCGGCAGGCGCTGGTGGCGGGGCAGAGCCCCTTCGCCATCATCCTCTCGTGCTCGGACTCGCGCGCGCCGTCGGAGTACATCTTCGACCAGGGCCTGGGTGACTTGTTC
Organism: Myxococcus sp. 1LA; assembly: GCA_046520405.1. GTDB lineage: Bacteria > Myxococcota > Myxococcia > Myxococcales > Myxococcaceae > Myxococcus. The sequence goes on along the minus strand of JBKGHI010000081.1, from coordinate 944 downwards.
GTCATCCGCGTGGCGGGCAACGTCGTCGCGCCGTCGCTGGTGGGCAGCGTGGAGTTCGCGGCGGCGAAGTTCGGCACGCGCCTGGCGGTGGTGATGGGGCATTCGCACTGCGGCGCCATTCAGGCCACGCTGGACTACGTGCGTGACGGCACGGGCGCGGCGTCCGACAACATCCGCGACATCGTGGAGCGCTGCCGTGAGCCGGTGACGACGGTGGTGCACGCCGCCGGGCCGGCCGCGGACCCGGAGTTCCTGATGAAGCAGGCCGTCCGCGCCAACATCCGCAACTCCTGCGACCACCTCCGGCACGGCAGCCGCCTGCTGGAGAAGCTGTGCCAGGAGGAAGGGATGCTCATCGTCGGCGCCGAGTACTCGCTGGAGACCGGCGCGGTCGACTTCTTCGACGGCGTCTGAGGAGAGGAAACGTCCATGAAGAAGCTGGTCAACGCGCCCCGCGCGGTGGTGCGGGAGATGCTCGAAGGGCTCGTTTCGCTCTCCCCCGGACAGGTGCTGCTGGAAGGCGAGTCCGTGGTGATGCGCGCCGACACGCCGTCCGACGTCCACGCGCGCAAGGTGGCCGTCATCTCCGGCGGGGGCAGTGGCCATGAGCCGGCGCACGCGGGCTACGTGGGCGCGGGCATGCTGGACGCGGCGGTGGCCGGCGACGTCTTCACCTCGCCCAGCACGGACGCAGTCCTGGCCGCCATCCGCGCCGTCGCGGGGCCCGCCGGCGCGCTGCTCGTCGTGAAGAACTACACTGGGGACCGGCTCAACTTCGGGCTCGCCGCCGAGCTGGCGCGCGCCGAGGGCATCCCCGTGGAGACGGTGGTGGTGGCGGACGACGTGTCCCTGCACGACACGGTGGAGCCCGCGCGGCGGCGGGGCATCGCCGGCACGGTGCTGGTGCACAAGGTCGCGGGCGCGGCGGCGGCCTCGGGCGCGTG
>JBKGHI010000080.1:0-32609 GCA_046520405.1 Myxococcus sp. 1LA | reverse complement strand
CCCTCACCCGCTCCAGCACCGCCGCCTGGAAGCGCGGCGCGTGGGCCAGCAGCGCCGGCAGGGCCCGCTGCACGGGCGTGCCCACCGGCAGGTACGTGTCCCCCACCCACTCCAGCCGGGCCAGCGCCTCGTCACGCAGGTGCCCGGGCCCGCCCACGTGCGTCCACGCCAGCTTGAGGCCGGGGAGCCCCACGGACTTGGAGAGTCCGCCCAGGGCGAAGGTGAGCATCGGCAGCGCGCGCCCGCCACGGTGGCCACGCGGTCAGGCGCCGCCGCGTCCCAGGCGAAGGGGGCGAAGACCTCGTCGCAGACCAGGGCCAGCCCCTGGTCCGCGCACACGTCCGCCAGCGCCGCCAGCTCGCCTTCGTGCAGGAAGTGGCCGGTGGGGTTGCCGGGGTTCACCACCAGCACCGCGCGGTGCGCGCGTCGCAGGCCGCCGCCACCTCCCGCGCGTCCAGGCCGAAGCCATGCGCCCGCGGCAAGGCGTAGGAACGCGTCTGGACGCCCTCCAGGCGCGCCAGGTGCTCGAAGAGGGGGTAGCAGGGGGCGGGGACCAGAACGTTGTCCCCGGGCTCGCACAGGAGCTTGAAGAGCCAGCCGTAGGCTTCACTGGTGCTGGCCGTCAGCAGCAGGTGCGCCGCCGACACGTGCGCGCCCCGCGCGGCGAAGTCGGCCACCAGCGCCTGTCGCGCGGAGTCGAGCCCCAGGGGCGCGGGCTCGTAGGTGAAGGCGTCCTCGGGGGTCAGGAGCGCCGGGTCCGGAAGGGGGAGCCCCACACGCGTGGGGTTGGATTCCGTGAGGTCCAGCAGGGGGCGGCCGCTGGCGCGGTGCCGCTCGAGCGCCAGCGCCAGCGGGTTGGGTGTCCGTGCGAAGTCCGTCCGCGCGGAGAAGCGGCTCACAGGCCCGTTTGCAGCATGGCGTTCGCGACACGACGAATCAGGTCGCGGCGAACCTCCTTGCGGCAGTGCTCGATGGCCTTGTCATGGGGCCGGGGAAGTTGAGGGTCGCGCGCGCGGAGCGCGGTCCGGAGCACGAGCTCTACCTTGGAGGGCTCGATGTGGAAGAGCCGGGGCCCTTCCTTTTGCAGGAAGTAAGAAAGCCCCCTCTGGTCGATGAGCTTCTTGTAGAGCCGCCGGACGTCCGCGAGGAACGTGAGATCGATGATGTCCGCCATTCGTGAGGCGTTCTCGCGCGGAAAAAACGGCACGTCCATTTCACGGCCGCATGTCCCGAAAACTTGCGCGACCTGTAGCACTGCCCCTGGAACGGAAACGCGCCGGAGGCCGATTTTCCGGCCTCCGCGCGCTCAGGGCATCAGCGGCCGCAGCGCGCGACGGAACGCGGCGTGGCGCTTGCGCGCATCGGGCAGGTAGGGCACCGGTCCCAACACCGGGACGCCGTGGCGCGCCTCCAAGAGGCGCCGGTTGTCGCGCTCCGAAACGTCCTTCGCGGACGTGCCACGCGACAGCAGCACGGCCCGCACCGGAATGCGGCGCGCGGCCAGGGCCTGGAGCGACAGCGCGGTGTGGTTGAGCGTGCCCAGCCCCGCGCGCGCCACCAGCAGCACGGGCAGGCGCAAGGTGGCGATGAGGTCGATGACGTCGTGCTTCGAATCCAACGGCACGAACAGGCCCCCTGCCCCCTCCACCACCGCGTTGCCGCCACGCAGCCGCCGCCACGCGGCCAGGGTGACGTTCCAGTCGGGCTCCCGGCCCAGGCGGCTGGCGGCCACGCCCGGCGCCACCGGCAGGCGGAAGCGGTGGGGACACACGTCGTCCACGCTCAGCGAGCTGCCCGCCGCCGCGCGCAGGGACAGCGCGTCCGACGGCGCGCGCAGGGACGCGCAGCCGCTCTCGTAGGGCTTGAAGCCCTGGGGCCGCAGCCCCGCGTCCGCCAGCAGCGACAGGAGCGCGCACGACGCCTGCGTCTTCCCCACGCCGGTGTCGGTGCCGGTGACGAAAATCTGGAACGGCTTCTCAGTCTGGGCCACGGCGGACTCCCACGGTGCGCAGCGCCTCCAGCGCCAGGTCCACGTGGCCCACGGTGTGGGCGGCGGACAGGCAGAAGCGCAGCCGGCTGGTGCCCTCGGGGACGGTGGGCGGGCGGATGGCCTTCACCAGCACGCCCGCTTCGCGCAGGCGGCGCGCGGCGTCCAGTGCCCGCTCGGGCTCGCCGAGGATGATGGGGAACACGGCGCTGCGCGGCTCGGCACGCACGCCCAACATGCGCAGGCCGTCCGCGAAGCGGCGGATGTTGCGCCACAGCCGCGCGCGCAGGTCCGGGTCGCCCTCCACCGCGTCCACCGCGGATTCGGCGGCGGCGCACAGATGCGCGGGCAGCGCGGTGGAATAGACGAAGGGCCGCGCGCGAGACACCAGCAGGTCCGCCACCGCGCGCGAGGTGGCCACGTACGCGCCCATGACGCCCAGCGCCTTGCTCAGCGTGCCCATGCGCAGGTCCACCGCGTCTTCCAGTCCCAGCTCGTCGCAGAGGCCCGCGCCGCGGCCGCCCAGCACGCCGGTGGCGTGCGCCTCGTCCACCATCAGCGCGGCGCCATGGGTCCGGCACGCGGCGACGATGTCGCGCAAGGGCGCCACGTCTCCGTCCATGGAGAACACGGTGTCCGTCACCACCAGCTTGCGGCGCGCGGGCGTCTCCGCCAGGGCGCGCTCCAGCGCCTCCACGTCCGCGTGCGGATAGACGCAGACGCGGGCGCGGGACAGGCGGCAGCCATCCACCAGCGAGGCGTGGTTGAGCGCGTCGGAGAACACGGCGTCACCAGGCCCCACCAGCGCGGGGATGATGCCGGTGTTGGCCGCGTAGCCGCTGTTGAACAGGCGCACGGCCTCGGCGCGCTCGAAGGCGGCCAGCCGCGCCTCCAGCCGGTGATGCGCGGCGGTGTCCCCCACCACCAGCCGGCTGGCGCCGGTGCCCACGCCGTAGCGCTCCACGGCGGCCAACGCGGCGGCGCGCACCGTGGGCGACGAGGCCAGCCCCAGGTAGTCATTGGACGAGAAGTTGACGAGCGTCTCGCCCCCCACGCGCACCACGGGCCCCTGGGGTGAATCCAGGGGCTCCAGGTACCGGCGCAGGCCGCGCTCGGACAGGGCCTCCAGGTCCTCCCGGGCCCACGCCGCCGCGACGGCTTCATCACTCACGGTGCATCAACCTTCCTGACGCGGCTCCAGGGGGCGGATGCCCGCCTTCTCCAGCAGGGCCATGTCCTGGGTGTACTCGGGGTTGCCGGTGGTGAGCAGCTTCTCACCGAAGAAGAGCGAGTTGGCGCCCGCCATCATGCACAACAACTGCGCCTCCTCGTTCATCTGCTGCCGGCCCGCGGACAGGCGCACCATGGACTGGGGCATCAGGATGCGCGCGGTGGCGATGGTGCGCACCATGTCCACCGTCTCCACCCGCTGCTGCTCCTGCAGCGGCGTGCCCTCCACGGCCACCAGCGCGTTGATGGGCACCGACTCCGGGTGGTGCTCCTGGTTGGCCAGGGTGCGCAGCAGGTTGCAGCGGTCCGCCACCGACTCGCCCATGCCGATGATGCCGCCGCAGCACACGGAGATGCCGGCGTCGCGCACGCGGTTGAGCGTGCGCAGACGGTCTTCATAGGTGCGGGTGGAGATGATGTCGCCGTAGTGCTCGGGCGACGTATCCAGGTTGTGGTTGTACGCGGACAGGCCGGCCTCGCGCAGGCGCTTGGCCTGGCTCTCGGAGAGCATGCCCAGCGTGGCGCACGCCTCCATGCCCAGCGCGCGCACGCCGCGCACCATCTCCAGCACGCTGTCGAACTGGGGGCCGTCCTTCACCTCGCGCCACGCGGCGCCCATGCAGAAGCGCGTGGCTCCGGCGGCGCGGGCCTTGGACGCGGCGTCCAGCACGTCCGGCACGGCCATCAGCTTCTCCGCCTTGACGCCCGTCTTGTAGCGAGCCGCCTGCGGGCAGTACGAGCAGTCCTCCGGGCAGCCGCCCGTCTTGATGGACAGCAGTGAACAGAGCTGGACCTTGTTGTCCACGAACACGGCCCGGTGGACCGTCTGGGCCTTGTGCACCAGGTCCAGCAGGGGGAGCTCGTAGAGGGCCTTCACCTCGGCCAGCGACCAGTCGTGACGCACGGCCACGCCCGGCGGAGGCGGCGCGGCGACATGGGCGTGACCGGAGAACTCGCTGGCGACGGTGGCGGTATCGGGCATGGGCTCCTCGACGGACAAATGAGGGCCCGAACGTGCGCGGACCCCGGAAAGTTGTCAACGTCTCCGAGCAGGAGGGTTGACGACTTTCCAGGGTCCATTTCCGCTCAAGAGGTGCTCAGCGCGTCAGCGGACGCGCGGCGCCTAGACGTGGACGCGGCGCCCCCTGCCGGCCAGGCCCACCAGGAACAGGACCAGGAGTGCGCCCAGGACGGAGAACAGGAGTCCGGTCGGGTGCAGGTCGAAGACGTTGCCGTCACTCCGGAAGAGCGAGGCGATGAAGCCGCCCACGAAGGAGCCGGCGATACCCAGCAGCGTGGTGGCGATAAGCCCCATCGACTGGTTGCCCGGCATGAGCGCGCGGGCAATCAGACCCGCGAGAAGGCCAATGACCAGAAACGCGATAATCCCCATGACTACCTCCCTTGCTTGTTTAGCGACGCAGGGTGCGGCGCCCACCTGGGAGCAAACCTGGGTTGCCCATCCCCTTCGGACAACTTGGCGCTGGGGGGCTTGACATGGTGCCTGCCTGCTCTGCGGTCATGCCTGCCTGTAAGGCCGCAAAAACGTCAGGGTTCCGCGCTATTCACCCAACCCATGGCGAAGGCGAAGACGCACTACACCTGTCAGGCGTGTGGGTACAAAACGGCGAAGTGGCTCGGGAAGTGCCCGGACTGTGGCGCGTGGAGTTCCCTTCTGGAGGAGACGGACCCGAAGGCGGAGGAGCGGCGTCCGGCCTGGGGCGCTTCGGGCGGCGCGGCGCGGCCCATGCTGCTCAAGGAGGTGAGCGGCGAGACGGAGACGCGCAGGCGCACCGGCATCGCGGAGTTCGACCGCGTGCTGGGCGGCGGCGTGGTGAGTGGCTCCATCGTGCTGCTCGGCGGCGACCCGGGCATCGGCAAGTCCACGCTGCTGCTGGCCGCGTTGGACCGGTTGGCGCGTCACGGACCGGTGCTCTACGTCTCCGGTGAAGAGAGCTTGCGGCAGACGAAGATGCGCGCCGAGCGGCTGAAGGTGGAGGGTGAGTCCATCCACCTGTTCGCGGAGACGGACGCGGAGCGGGTGCTGACGGCGACGGAGGCCTTGAAGCCACAGGCGCTGGTGGTGGACTCCATCCAGACCATGTACCTGCCGGAGCTGGGCAACGCGCCCGGCAGCATCACCCAGGTGCGCGAGGTGGCGGGCCGGCTGATGGCCTACGCGAAGCGCACGGGTGTGCCCACGTTCCTGGTGGGCCACGTGACGAAGGAAGGCTCCATCGCGGGCCCGCGCGTGCTGGAGCACATGGTGGACACGGTCCTCTACTTCGAGGGCGAGCGCGGCCATCCGTTCCGGATTCTCCGCGCGCACAAGAACCGCTTCGGCTCCACGAACGAGATTGGCGTCTTCGAGATGAAGGGCGCGGGGCTCGTCGAGGTGCCCGACCCGTCCGCGCTCTTCCTGTCGGAGCGGCCGGTGGGCAAGTCGGGCAGCGTCGTCACGAGCACGCTCAACGGCACGCGCCCGCTGCTGGTGGAGGTGCAGGCGCTGGTGGCGCCCACGGGCTACGGCACCGCGCGGCGCACGGCGATTGGCGTGGACGGCAACCGCGTGGCGCTGCTGGCGGCGGTGCTGGAGAAGAAGGAGGAGATTCCGCTGGTGGGCTGCGACCTCTTCGTCAACGTAGCGGGCGGCATGCAGCTCACGGAGCCGGCGTGTGACCTCGCGGTGTGCGCGGCGCTGGTGAGCAGCCTCCAGAACCGGCCGTTGGATCCAAAGACGCTGGTGCTGGGTGAAGTGGGCCTCGCCGGAGAGGTGCGCGCGGTGGGCCAGGTGGAGCCCCGGTTGGCGGAGGCCGCGAAGATGGGCTTCCAACGCGTGGTGATGCCCGCTGGCAGCGCGCGGCGCCTGGAGGACGCGGGGCCCAAGCTGAAGGTGGTGGGCGTGGAGACGCTCGGCGATGCGCTGGTCGCGATGTTCGACTGAGTGGAGCGTGCGCATCGCGAGGTGCGGCCGGATGTGACGAAACACCGGCCGCCCTTCGCGACGGTGGCTCTGGATGATTTCACACACAGGCACGGCGTCCCGCCAGCCGTGCCACTGCTCACCTCCCGCATCACGATGCGCGCCTGTGACGGCTGGCGCGTTGTGAGGCATGCAGGCCCTGTTCCCCCGTGACGCATCCGCATGTCTCACTGGCTGCTTCCCGGCCTGGGCGGCGAGCGAAGTATTGAAACGCCATACCCCGTGGCTTGAAAGCCGACGCCTGCACGCGGTGTCTCTGCGCCCAGACAGCCAGGTCTCTGAGCGCCCGCCACTCCCGGTGGGCGCCTGCGAGAGGGCGCTGGGCGCTTCCGCCACGTGAGACGTGGTGACGCGCACCCCATGCCAGCTCTCGCTCCCTGGCCACTGGAGCGACATGAAAAGGCAACTCACGTGGTTCATGTTGGCAGTGGGCGTACAGCTCAGCGCATGTGGCACTGAGTCCATCGCGGACGCCCAGCTTCCCGAAGCCCCCGCCCTCGATGACACCGCCACCGTCCAAGCCGAAGCCGTGGATGACGGCGCGACTACGCTGTACGAAGACGCGCTCGGCCCGGGCTGGGTGGATTGGTCGTGGGCCACCCGCAACCTCGCGGCGACGTCGCCCGTGGCCTCCGGCTCACGTGCCGTCTCCGTGACGTTCGGCCCGTGGACGGGCCTCTACTTCCACCATTCCGGCGTCTCCACCAGCGGGCTCGAGTTCTTGGAGTTCCAGGTCCACGGCGGCGCCACGTCCAACCCCGCGCTCACCACCTACGCCACCGTGGGCAATCAGGCGCGCCCCACCATCGCCATCAACCGCTACTGCGACGGCGGCGCCATCAAGGCCGGCGCGTGGACGCGCTGCCGCGTCCCCCTCACGGCGCTCAACGTCGCCAACGCCACGATGGACGGCATCGCCATCCAGGAGGGCGCGGGCCGCAACCTGCCGGTGATGGCCTTCGACAGCGTCCGCCTGGGCACGGCCACCCTGTCAGCCCCGAGCGGCCTCAAGGCCGTCGCCTCCGCGACCGACGTCTCCCTGACATGGAACAGCGTCAGCGGCGCCACCGGCTATCACGTCCACCGCGCCACCTCGCAGACGGGCACCTACTCGAAGCGCACCACGACGCCACTGACGAACACCGCGTACCGCGACACCAGCGTCACCGCGGGCGCCACGTACTGGTACGCGGTGACGGCGGTCAGCGCGAGCGGCGAAGGCCTCCGCTCCACGCCCGTCTCCGCCACCGTGCAGTCGCCGCAGCAGCAGGTCGCCATCTCCGTGACGCCCACCAGCGCGTCACTCGCCCCAGGGGCCTCGCGGAGCTTCACCGCCACGGTGACGGGCAGCACGAACACCGCGGTGACGTGGTCCATCCAGCAGGGCAGCGCGGGAGGCACCATCACCAACGCCGGTCAGTACACCGCGCCGCGGACGACGGGCACCTACCACGTCATCGCCACCAGCCAGGCGGACACCACGAAGAAGGCCACGGCCACCGTCACCGTGGCGGCGACGCAGCCCGGGAGCGGCAAGTGGGTGTCCGGCTACTACACCGGCTGGAACGCGGACCTGTATCCCCCGGAGAAGGTGGACTTCAGCGCGCTGACGCACATCATCGTCGGCCGCGTGACGCCCCGGCCGGATGGCACGCTGAACACGGCCTTCGACAACACCAACGGCCCGCAAATCGCGAAGACGCTCGCGCAGCGGGCCCACGCCGCCGGACGCAAGGCCATCATCATGGTGGGCGGCGCAGGTGAGCACGCGGGCTGGGTGGCCGCGGCCTCCAACGCGAACCGGGCGAAGTTCGTGCAGAACCTGCTCAACGCCATGGACACCTTCGGCTACGACGGGCTCGACATCGACTGGGAGCCGGTGGAAGCGGCCGACAAGCCGAACCTGCTCGCGCTGGTGAAGGAGCTCCGCGCGGCGCGGCCGAACCTGCTGCTCACCTTCCCCATCGGGTGGATCAACAGCAACGTCGCCAGCGACGCGGACCCGTGGTTCGCCAACCTCGCGCCCTACCTGGACCAGATCAACATCATGTCCTACGAGATGATTGGCCCGTGGGACGGCTGGCAGTCCTGGCACACGTCCGCGCTCTACGGCGAGTCCGGCAACCGGCCGACCTCCGTCTCCTCCAGCCTCCAGGGCTGGGCCCGCGCGGCATCCCCAAGGCGAAGCTGGGCATGGGCATCCCTTTCTACGGCATGGCGTGGCGAAACATCACCGGCCCCTACCAGAACTTCACCAACGGGTCCGACTACGTAGGCAGCGACAACGCCTTCACCTACAAGAAGATTCAGCAGCTCTCCGCGTCGGGCACGTACCGATGGGACGCGGTGGCGGCGGCCAGCTACGTCACGTTCAACACGCCGGTGGAGGACGGCACCGTGCGGTGGATTTCCTATGACAGCCCGCAGGCCATCGCCGCCAAGGGCGCCTACGCGAAGGACAACGGCTTTGGCGGCACCATCATCTGGACCATCAACCAGGGCTGCACCAACGCCACCACGGGCGCCAACCCGCTGCTGGACGCGGTGAAGAGCGCCTTCCTCCAGTAATCCCAGACGAGCAACCACGGAGGGAGCGCGTCCAGGCAACACGGACACGCTCCCTCCCGGGTGACGCAAGCTACGCCTTTTGCTGAGGCATCACGGCGTAGTGCATCAACACCACGCCGTTGCTGTAGACCTTGGTGGACTTCAACTCCAGGTCCACCACCTGCCGCAGCGACGACACCAGCGGGATGCCCGCGCCTAGAATCAGCGGGTTCATCTTGAGCAGGACCTCGTCAATCAGTCCCTCGGCGAACAGCACCCCGGCGAACGCGCCACCACCGGAGAGGTAGATGTCACCACCCTCCTGGGCCTTGAGGCGCCGGACCTCGCCCACCGCGTCCTCCGACACCAGCTTCACCCGCGGATTCGGGCTCTCTTTCATCGTCCGGCTGAAGACGTAGGTCTCCATGTTCGAGTACGGGTCCGTCACGCCCACCTTGAGGCCGACCTCATAGGTGCGGCGGCCCATGAGCGCCGTGGAATAGGTCGCCAGCGACGCGACGTAGTCCGCGACGTGCTCGCTGCCCTTGATGAGGCGGTCCTGCATGAAGGCGCCGTACGTATCGTCCTCGTGGGCGATGAAACCGTCGACGCTGGTGGCAACGTGGTACTTGAGCTTTCGCATACGTGTTCTCCATGCCGCGCGCGCAAAGGCGCCGGTCATTCGGGTTCAGGAAACGACTGAGAGACACAGCGGGGCCCCACGCATCCGGACAGCAGCCCACGTCAACGCCACGGCACATCGGCCGGAGCGGCAAGGGCAGTCACGGAAGCCTGGGTTAGCGAGCGAAGGTCATGGGACAGCGCCGTGAGGCGCCACCTGCAAACTACGCACACGAAGGCGCCCCCGGCAACCCCCATCCAGGCAGGCAGCGGAGCGAAGGCCCATCCCCGCGAGTCGAACGAGGCTCGGTTAGAGTCCGCCCCGGACATGGCCCACGCTGCCCCACACACTTCGCGATGGCGTGACGCGTTGGGCTCGCTCTCCGCGCGGCTGCTGGTGGCGTTCCTCGTCCCCACGCTGCTCTTCGTCGCGGTGGCGGGCACCGCCGTGTACCAGCTCGCGCGCGTCATCCTGGAAGAGGAGCTGGGGACCAGCCTCAGCGCCATCGCCGCCGCCACCGCCACCCAGGTCCACGGCGAGCGGCTGCTCACCGTCGAACCCGGCGACGACGTGGCCAGCACCCGCACGTGGCGCAATTTCGTCCGGACCTTTGAAAGCATCGCCGCGGCCAGTGGCGTGCGCCGCATCTACGCCGTGGACACCCAAGGCCGGGTGCGCGTGGACGTGGGCGGCGGCTTGCCGGTGGGCGCGGAGATGCCGGAGCTGGCGCGCGACCGGCTGGAGCTCACCCGTGTCTTCGAGGGGACGCGCGGCGCCAGTCAGGTGCTCTTCACCGGCTCGGACGGGCGCCTCTACAAGACGGGCTACGCCCCCATCCTGCACGAGGGCCGCGTGGTGGGCGCCGTGGGCGTGGAAGGCAGCGCCGCCTTCTTCGGTCCCCTCCAGCAACTGTCGCGCACCTTCGCCACCATGGGCGCGGTGGCCCTGACGGCGCTCGCGGTCATCGCCGTGGTGACGGCGCGAGGGCTGGCCCGTCCCCTGCGGCGGCTGATGACGTCCGCGCTGCGCATCGGCCGGGGCGACCTGACGACACCCGTGCCGCCGGAACCCACGCTGGAGATTGGCGTCCTCGCGCGCGAGCTGGAGGACATGCGCGGAGCCTTGGAGAGCCGGGACCGGCAACTGAAGATGATGCTCGCGGGCGTGGCCCACGAGGTGCGCAATCCCATTGGCGGCATTGCCCTCTTCTCCGGCATCTTGAAAGAGGATCTTCAGGCCGGCGCCCACGCGGAGGCCGGCGCGCACGTGGAGCGCATCCAGCGCGAGGTGGCGTACCTCCAGCGCATCGTCGAGGACTTCCTCGCCTTCGCGCGCGAGCAGCCCCTGGCGCGCGCCCATGTGGAGGCCCCCGCCCTGCTCTCCGTCGCCTGCGAGCTGATGGCCGCCGAGGCCAGCGCCCGCGACGTCGCGGTGGACATCGACGCCGCGCCCGCGGTGCTGGAAGCCGACGGCAGCCTGCTGACCGCGGCCCTGGTGAACCTGGTGAAGAACGCGGTGCAGGCCTCGCCTCCTGGTGGCCGCGTGCAGGTGTCCGGCGCGTCCAATGGCGGGCACTACACCATCCAGGTCCGCGACACCGGCCCCGGCGTGCCCGGCGCGGAGCGGGAGCGCATCTTCGAGCCCTTCTTCACCACGCGGGAGAAGGGCACCGGCCTGGGCCTGCCGCTGGCTCGTAAAATCGCGCTCGCGCACGGCGGCGCGCTGCGCCTGGACTCCGCGCCCGGAGACACGCGCTTCATCCTCACGCTGCCACTGGGTGACACGCCCGGCGACGGCGCCGCCATCACCCCGTCGCGTTGAACTGGCGCGCCATCCGCGACACCTCGTCGGAGACGACGGCCAGCGTGTCGGTGGCCTCCTGCGTGGACTCCAGCCGCTTCAGCGTGGCGTCCATGAGCTGCGACAGGTCCGCGATGGCGTCGAAGATTTGCGCGAAGCCGGCATCCTGCTGCGTCACCGCGGCCGCAATCTGCCGGGCCGCCGCGGAGTTCTCCTGGGCGATGCGCGAAAGCTCCCGCAGCGAGTCCCCCGACGCCCGCATCTGGTCCAGCCCGGAGCCAATGGTCTGCACGCCGGCCTCGCCCATCTTCGCCGCGTCACGGATGCCGGTGCTGATCTCCTGCAGGATGCCGCGGATGCGCCGCGTGGCCTGGATGGATTGGTCCGACAGGCCGCGAATCTCGCGAGCCACCACCGCGAAGCCCCGCCCCTGCTCCCCCGAGCGCGCCGCCTCGATGGCCGCGTTCACGGCCAGCAGGTGGGACTGGTCCGCCAGGTCCTTCACTGACTCGATGATTTCGCCAATCTGCGAGGTGCTCTGCGCCAGCCGCGTCAGCCGCTCCTGGATGCCGTCCACCACGCGGCGGATGTCCGACAGTCCGGTGAGGCTCCGCTCCACGGCGGCCTCGCCCTGCTGGCCCAGGGCCTCCGAGCGGCGGGCCACCTGGAGCACCTCCTCCGCCCGCTCGACGGCCATCAGCGACGTGCGCCGAATCTCCTCCGACGTCATCTGCGCCTCGTGAAGCGCCGACGCCTGACGGACCAGGCTCTGCTGGTGTTCGTTGTGTGAGTCCCGCAGGTGGCGTCCCGCGCCGCTCAGCCGCGTGGCGGAGGCATTCAACGACAGGGGCAACTGCCGCAGCCGGACCAGCACCGTGTTCATGCCGGCGGACAGGTCGCCCATCTCATCCGTGGACACCCAGGCGGGCGAGACGACGCGTCCGGCGGATAAGGACTCGATGGCCACGCCCACCGCGCCCGCCGCGCTCGCCTGACGGCGCGCCAGCATCCACGTGGTGACAGCGGGAATCGCCAGCAGCCCGCCCACCCAGGCGAGCCCGAAGGCCAGCTCCGCCGCCAGCAGCCCGCCTATGTCCATCAGCGCCGCCGCCGAGCCGTGCGCGCCCTCCGCCACCAGCGACCGGTGCAGTTCATCCCGCACGCCTTGCAGCTTCACCAACACCACGCACCCGCTCAGCACCAGCGCGCAGATGCTGGAGCCAATGAAGGTGACGGGCATGTACCAGGCCTGCCGGGGCCAGAAGAAGCCGCCCCCCTTGAGCGCCAGCGTCGGGTCCTTGCGCTGCTCCTCCAAGGCCACCGGCAGCAGCACCTTCTCCAGCGTCACGCCAATGGGGAAGCCCAGCACCACGCCGAAGCAGACGCCGATGAGCGTGCCCAGCACCACCTGCGACAAGTCCTTCTGCCACAGCAGACACACGTGGAGGCTGAACCAGACGCCGCCCAGCGTCCACGCGCCCCACGATGAAGCGACGGCGGCGCGCCACGGCAGGCGGAGGATTCGCTCCAGCCGAGCGCCGGGCACATCGTCCGGGCGCTCGCGCAGCGCGCTGTTCACCAGCACGTGCAGCACCAGCGCGGGATAGGCGATGCCCAGGCCCACGATGATGGGCGGCAGCACCCACGCCACCGCAATCAGGCCCGACCAGCCCGCCACGCCCATGGCCATGCCATTGAGATACGCGGCGATGGGCGCCACTGGCAGCACCCACAACATGAACACCTTGAGCGCACGTCCCCGGTACTCCTGGATGACCTTGTCATCGGCAGTCATGTGGCGCAGCCCCCCGAGGCCATGGGCTCACACCGCGAGGACGGAGCCGGAAGGCCTCACCCGCAAGTACGGCACTCTCCGTGCGCAGCGGACAGGCGGGTCCTCCCAAGCTGCCGCCTTCCGGACAGAGCACGTGACACACGGGGCCCGCGAACACACCGCGGGCCTCCAGGTGTGCGGGAGACACACCGAGCGGACTGTGCGCAGGTGTCGCGCGATTCAGTCGTTGCAGCACGCGTGGAGCGCGGCGGCATACATCTGCAGCGACTTCCGGGCGGCGGCCTGGACGAGGAAGGGCTCTCCAGTGCCCGCGTCGGTGGACAGCTTGATGATTTCCAGCGCCTCCTCCGGGTGCTGGTCGTCATAGCGCGCGTGCACCTTGAGCCACATCATCGAATACGCGTCGATGCGCGCGCCCTCCTCGGCATAGGCGCGGAAGGGCTCCACCACCTCGCGCGTCCACACGCCGGTGATGCCCTCCACCGCCCAGTTGGACGCGGCCACGCCCTCCGCCAGCGTCCCGCGCGCGCAGGTATCGAGCAGGTGCTCGTGCAGCGCCCGCACCTCCGGCAGGGGACGCTGACGGAAGACGTCGTCCGGCGACAGACCCACGCCACGCATCCAGTCGATGAACCACTCGGCGTGTTTCGCCTCGACGCCCAGGTTCTGGAGCAGCCAGCGGCGCGCGCTCGCGTCTCCCGGGCGCTGGCCATAGGTCGTCTTCGCCAGGGACAGGCCCATGTATTTGGGGAAGGACTCCACGATGAGGAAGAACTGGGACAACACCCGCCGCCAGTGACGCAGCGGAGGACGCTGGCCGTCGGCCGTGGCGCGGAACAACGGAGGCCAGCAGGCCGCGTTCCAATCCTCGCGCAGGGACTCCAACATCGACTCCAGCCAGTGGGGATGCGCGGTGGGCGTGAGGACAGGGGGCGCGTACCGGTGGGGTGCGGCTTCCGGATGAGCCACTTCCCGCGAGACAACCGACATGAGTGCTGCTCCTGGCTTCCCGGCGGGTGACAGGCCGGTATGGCCTCCCTCACCCGCCCAAGCAGGGCGGCATGGTTGCAATCGCTTTCCGGCGGCACCACGGGTCCAAAGGCAATCAGGCCCTGTTTCCCGTTTTTTGTTTCAAATCCGGGCGCGGGCGCGCGTGCACGGTCCGCGGGGCCACACTGCCCCTGACCGCGAGGCCGTGCGCGCTTCCGCTTTCCACCGTTTCACGGCGCGCCAGACACCACGCGACGGGCCTTCTCCAACATGCGGCGCAGCGGCGCTTCGTCCGCATGCGTCATGGCCTCGTCCCAGGTGAGCCACCGCACGCCGAACGATTCCGCCGGGTCATGCGCCAGGGCGTCCGGGTTCTCCGCCACCACGAGGAAGCGCACGTCCAGGTGGTGGTGCTCCGGCTCATCGCGGCGCGCGGGGATGGTGTGGATGTCCACGTCCAGGGGCTGGGGCGCGCTGGGGTGCAGGAAGACGCGACACCCCGTCTCCTCGCGCGCCTCACGCAGCGCGGTGGCCGCCATGTCGCCCGCGTCCGTGGCATCCGCGTGGCCTCCGGGCTGAAGCCAGCGTTGGAGCTTGCGGTGATGCAGCAGGACGACGCGCCCGCCCGCCGGGTCCACCACCACCGCGCTGCCCGTGAAGTGGGCCTCCCGCTGCACCCGGGAGAAGGGCTGCGCCAGGGTGCGGGCGAAGTGGCGCATGCGCTCCAGGTCCTCGCGTTCCTTCACGTCCTGGGGAACGTGGTTCTCGAGGAGTGCCTGGAGGGCCGTGGCGGACGAAGCTTCGGATTCCATGCCTCCCCGTACTGCTCCCGGCCAGGCGGCGCCAGCACCTTCGCGTGCCCCAACGGGTGAGCGCCGCGCACGCCGGTGGAGCGGGCCGGGCTGGATGTGCTCTCATGCGGCGGCCCCAGGCGGCCGGCCTTGGGACATTGGGAGATTCGACTCACGCCATGGCGCGCATCCTCGTCATCGACGACCACGACACGCTGCGTGAAGGGATGACGGTCACCCTCACCCGTTCGGGCCACACCGTGTCCGCGGTCCGCAGTGGCCAGGACGGGTTGGCCGCCTACCGCAAGGCGCCCTTCGACCTGGTCGTCACCGACCTGAAGATGGACGGCATGGACGGCATCGCGGTGACGAAGTCCCTCAAGGCGTTGGATGCCGCCGCCGTCGTCATGGTGGTGACGGCCTTCGGCACCATCGAGACCGCGGTGCAGGCGATGCAGGAAGGCGCCTACGACTTCATCACCAAGCCCTTCCCGCCCGAGGTGCTGCGCGCCAAGGTGGACAAGGGGCTGGAGCTGGCCTCCACGCGCAAGCAGGTGGAGCGGCTGACGGCGCGCACCGACGCGCACGACACGGACGCGGCCCTCACCCACGGCAGCCTGGTGGGCGACAGCGAGCCCATGCAGCGGCTGGTGTCCCAGGTGCTCAAGGTGGCGCAGAGCGACGCCACCGTGCTGGTGCGCGGCGAGAGCGGCACCGGCAAGGAGCTGGTGGCCCGCATGCTCCACCAGCGCTCCCCGCGCCGCGACGGCCCTTCGTCGTCGTGCACTGCGCGGCGCTGGCGGAGACGCTGCTGGAGAGCGAGCTGTTCGGCCACGAGCGCGGCGCCTTCACCGGCGCGGTGAAGCGCAAGCTGGGGCGCTTCGAGCTGGCCGACGGCGGCACGCTGTTCCTGGACGAGATTGGCGAGATTCCCGCGTCCGTGCAGACCAAGCTCCTGCGCGTGCTCCAGGAGAAGGAAATCCAGCGCGTGGGCGGCGAGGACACGCTCAAGGTGGACGTGCGCGTGGTGAGCGCCACGCACCGCGACCTCCAGGCCGAGGTGAAGGCCGGCCGCTTCCGCGAGGACCTCTACTACCGGCTGCACATCGTCCCGGTGGTGCTGCCGCCCCTGCGCGAGCGCCCCGAGGACATCCCCCTGCTGGCCCGGCACTTCGTGGCCAAGCACGCGATGCGGGTGAACCGGCGCGTCACGGGGTTGGATGACAGCGCGCTGCGCGCCCTGGCCCGCCACGCCTGGCCCGGCAACGTGCGTGAGCTGGAGAACGTCATCGAACAGGCGCTCGTCTTCGCCGAGGGCGAGCGGCTCACGGACCTGGACCTGCCCTCGCACCTCACCGCCACGGGCACCCCGCGCGTCGAGGCCGGCCTCCCCGTGCTCCAGGGGGATCGCCCACTCCCCGACATCCTGGAGGACCTGGAGCGCCAGCTCATCGCCCGGGCCTACGAGAAGGCCGGTGGCGTGAAGACGGAAACCGCCCGCCTGCTGGGCATCAAGACGTCCGCGCTGTACTACAAGCTGGAGAAGTACGGGTTCCTGCCCAAGGAGACGCCCCCCGAGGAGGGCTGATCCTCGAAAATCCGTCGTCCACCCCCGCCCCCCATGACTTTTCACCGGTGTCCCACCTCCGCCCCTGTCCTCCTGGATGCGCCAGGTGTCCGGAATTGTTGGGGTCCGAGCGGCCGCGAAACCCGGGGTTGGGCAGGCAGGCTGGCACTCACCTTGCTCTGGGGCTGTCCCTGATGAATCTCCGCTCCCTCGCCCTCCTGCTGAGCCTGCTGCTGGCCGTGCCCGGCCAGGCCGCGTCCGGGCTGGAGGCGGTGCGGGGGCGGGCGCAGGTGGCTCGCGCGGAGACGCGCTCCCTGCGGGGTCAGCAGCAGACGCTGCGCGACGAGCTCAACGGGCTGGCGGCGCGCATCGAGACGCTGAAGGCGCAGCGCCAGGGCCGGCTGATGGCGGGGCCGGAGCTGGAGGACGCGCTGCGTCGTTCCCAGGAGCTGAGCGGTCAGCTCACCCGCCTGGCGCAGGCCGTTGTCTCGGCGGAGGGCGAGTCGGAGCGCGCCCACCTGGCCCTGCACACGGCGCTGTCGGATGAGCTGGCGCGGCTGCTGGCGGCGTGGGAAGGCACCACGGACCGGGGCCAGCGGGCGAAGCTGCTGGAGTCGGTGCGCTCGGTGCGCTCCGAGCGCGAGGCCGTCCGCGCCGCGCTGCCGGCGTCCCAGGTGCCCTCGCTGGACAAGGCCACGGCGGGCGGTGACGACCCGGAGGACTTGCTGGCCCAGGCGGACACGCTCCGCGACACCGGGGACAAGGTGCGCGAGCGGCTGAAGGCCCTGCGCGGCCGCATCACCGAGGTGCGCGAGGAGCGCGACCTGGACCGGCGCATGAACGACTTCCTCGGCGAGGAGTCGATGTTCGACGACCACGACCGTCGGCTGCGCCTGCGCATGGGCAGCGACCAGAACATCCGGGTGGAGCGCGCCGAGCCCGGCACGCCCATGTTCCAGGACGACAGCCCGGCGCCGTCCCTGCCCAACGTGGGGGGCCGCCCCGATGAAGGCGCGGGTCCGGACCGGCCTTCGCCCCCAACGCCCTTCTCGGTCCGGGCCACGGACCGGCGGCCCCAGGTGGAAACGCAGCGCGCCCAGGACCTGGCTTCGGGCGGCCCCGTGGACCTGTCCGCGATGGAGGCCGAGGCCGCGCGACTGGAGACGCTGGCCCGCGAGCTGGAAGGCCGCGCCACGAAGCTGGAGCGGCGCGCCCAGGAGATGGGCGTCCCCTGAGCGGAGGGACGGAGCCCCTGGCTCCGGGACTACAGGAGCCCGGTCTCCACCTGGAGCTTCACCACCGCCTGGAGCCGCACCTCGCGCTCCGGCATGCGGCCCCGGCCCCGGATGATGATGCTCATGGACGGCGCGGAGACGTAGGGCTGCAGCTCCACGTTGTCCACGCGCAGCGACAGCACCGGGTTGGGCGGCCGCAAATCCAACTGGGCCACGTCCAGGCGCGAGGCGATGCGCTCCTCACGGTCCCCGACGCGGGCGTAGAACTCCACCGAGTCCAGGAAGGTGAGGTCCTGGTCGTTGGGGCTGAGGACCTTGAGCGTGAGGGAGTCGACCTTGACGGACGTCACCTCGCTCTTGCGAATCCCCTGGTTCTTGAAGTCCTGGTTCTTGTCGAAGTCCATCCCCGCGAAGCTGCTGATGGCGGGCAGCCCGTTGAGGAGCGTGACGTCGCCAGGGGGACCCGCGGGCACGGTCGACTCCCCTTTCACCTCGGTGATGAAGGAAGAGGAGGCGCAGGCGGACAGGCCAAGACTGGCCGCCGCCAGTAGGGACACAAGGCGCATGGGCTCAATGTAACGGGCTGCTGGGGGCCCCGTCACCGGTGGGAGCGACCGGACGGCCGCCCCTGCCCTCCTGCGACGGGGTATGGTGCGCGGCGCCGTGGCCCGCTCCTTCGCACCGCTCGTGCTCGTCTTCTCCCTGCTCGCCGCCGGCCGTGCGCCTGCCGCCGAGTGGGAAGGCTCACTGAGGGGCACCGCGCGCCTGCTGCTGGACACCAACGCGCCACGCGACTACGCCGACCGGGAAACGCCCGGGGCGGAGCGGGACTTCGCCCTCAGCCTGCTGGGCGCCGCCGAGGGACGCGGCTCCTTCGAGCGCGCCCAACTGGTGGGCCGCTACGAGCTGGGCGCGCGCAAGTACGTGCTCTACCAGGAGGAGGACACGCTGGTGCAGTCGGGCGCGGTGGAGGCCTCCCACGCGCTGGGCACGTCGCTGGGTATCGGCCTGGAGGGCCACGCGAAGGACCGGCGGGGCGGCTCACGCTCGTACTCGGACCTGGGGGCCACCGCCTTCCTGGAATACGCTCCGGACGTGCGCCTGGCGCTGCGAGTGCGGGCGGGCGCCCGGCGCTTCGTGTACCGGCCGGACCCCACCGCCAACTTCGGCGGCCCCGAGGTGGGCGTGCTGGGCCGCTACCGCTTCGACCGCCGGCACAGCCTGTCCGTCTTCGGTGACTGGAACGCCCGGCGCTTCGGCACCGCCCCCCGGGCGCGGCCTCCGGGGACGGGGGGGGGGCTCGGGGCTCCTCCCCGGCCGGCGTCAGGATGGGGCCCTGACGGCGGGGGCGTCGTACACCTACCGGGGCCCGGTGGCCCTGGGGCTGACGTACGCGTTCCAGGAAATCTCCTCCAACAGCTACGGCGAGACGCTCCGGCGCCACCGGGTGGCCGCCAACGCAGGCGTCCGGCTGCCCTGGCGGGTGACGCTGCTGGCGCAGGGCTCGCTGGGCATCACCCAGTATCCGGACGGCATCTACCTCTCCCCTCAAATCATCCTGGTGGAGGAGGACGAGGGGCAGAACTCGCTCTCGGCGAAGCTGGCCCGGCCGTTGACGGAGTCCCTGGACCTGGAGGCGTCCTGGGGCATCTGGA
The DNA here is from genome assembly GCA_046520405.1 of Myxococcus sp. 1LA. GTDB lineage: Bacteria > Myxococcota > Myxococcia > Myxococcales > Myxococcaceae > Myxococcus. Next base: position 13,407 of record JBKGHI010000080.1, on the reverse strand, counting down.
GCACCCGGCTCCCCCGCAACGCCCTCACCTACACGCGCCAGGTCTTCAGCGTCGGCTTCACCTGGCGCTACTGAGGGCGCGGCCTACGCCAGGTCGGCGATGCGCTCGTCGATTTCCTCGGCGAGCCCCGGGTGTCCCTGGGCCAGGGCGTGCTCCTTGGCCCGCTCCAGCACCTCGCGCGCCTTGCCCGCCTCCCCCGCCCCCGCCCAGGCATCCCCCAGGGCGACCATGGCGGCCGCATAGGTGGAGTCCAGCCGGACGGCGGACTCCAGGGCGTGGGCGGCCTCGGTGTACTGCCGCCGCTCCAGGTACAGCTTCCCGAGGGAGAAATGGCTCATGGGGGAGTCGGGGAAGTCCGCCACCATCTTCTTGAACTGTTCCAGCCGGGCGTCGCTCATGGACACCAGCAGATAGAGGACCGCTTCCGTGTTGCCAAGGGTGCGGTAGGGTGCGCCGCACATGGCCACGAAGAAGACGACGACCGCGAAAAAGACCACCACCCGGGCCCCGGCGGCCCGGAAGAAGACGGTATCGGGCAAGACGCCCGCGAAGAAGAAGGCCCCTGTCGCCAAGAAGGCCTCGGCGGCGAAGGCCCCCGCCAAGGCGCCCGCGAAGAAGAAGGCGAAACTCCCAGTTGCCCCGGCCCAGAAGGCGGGCCCCGCGGAGAACCCGGCCGCCAAGGCGCTGGCGCACCGCATTGGCAACCTGCTGTTGGACAAGAAGGCGCAGGACGTCGTCATCCTCGACGTGCGCGGGATGACGTCCTATGCGGACTACTTCGTCATCGCCTCCGCGGAGACGGACCGCCAGGTGAGCGCCATGGCGGAGAACGTCCAGGTGCAGCTCAAGACGGGTGACGAGCCCCTGCGTCCCATCGGCACCGAGGGCTTCGAGACGGGCCAGTGGGTGCTGCTGGATTACGGCGAGGTGGTGGCGCACCTGTTCCTCACCGACCTGCGCGCGCACTACGACCTCGAGGGCCTCTGGGCCGACGCGTCTCGGGAGAAGCTGGCCTGAGGTGAAGGTCCGGCTCCTCTCCATCGGCAAGGACCGCTCGGGCCTGTATGAGCCCGCGGTCCAGGAGTACGCCAAGCGTCTGGGCCACTACACCCGCTTCGAGCTGGTGGAGCTGTCCGAGGCCAGCGGCAAGCGGCTCAAGCCCGGCGACGCGAAGGCCAGCGAGGCCGAGGCGATTCTCGCCAGGCGCAAGCCGCAGGACTGGCTGGTGGCCCTGGACGAGCGCGGCTCGCTGCTCGATTCCGTCGAGCTGAGCCGCTACGTCGGCAAGGCGCAGACGGGCGCCAAGGATTTGCTGTTCATCATCGGCGGGGACGAAGGGCTCGACGCCAGCGTGCGGGACGCGGCGAACCTCACCCTGTCCCTGTCGAAGATGACGCTGCCCCACCGGCTGGCGCGCGTGGTGCTCATCGAGCAGCTCTACCGCGCGTTCACCATCCTCAAGGGCGAGCCGTACCACAAGTAGGCGGCCGGGCACGGGGCCCGGCGCCACCGTCAGGCGTGGCGCGCGGGTGCCGTCATCCGGCCCATGCGCACTGACGCCTCGACTGAAACCCTCCCCTCTTCCGCGCCGCAGGCGCCCGTGCGTGTCATCGCCTCCGCCCAGTCCTGGGTGGAAGGCGAGGCGGTACGGCAACTCGAAGCCATGGCCCGCCTGCCCGGAATGAAGCTGGCGGTGGGCCTCCCGGACCTGCACCCCGGCAAGGGTGCCCCGGTGGGCGCGGCCTTCACCTCCGAAGGTTTCCTCTATCCCTATCTGGTGGGCAGCGACATCGGCTGTGGCATGGGCCTGTGGAACCTGGACCTGCTGGCACGTAAAGCCAGGCCCGAGCGTTGGGCAGGCAAGTTGGACCTGGAAGGCCCGTGGACGGGTGACGCGGAAGGCTTCCTCCAGGAGCATGGCGTGAAGTCCTCGGGCTACGAGGCCGCGCTGGGCACGGTGGGCGGCGGCAACCACTTCGCGGAGTTGCAGCGGGTGGACGCGGTCCACGATGCGAAGGTCTTCGGCGCCCTGGGCCTGGAGGCGGACCGCTTGCTGCTCCTGGTGCACTCGGGTTCGCGAGGCCTCGGCGAGGCGATTCTCCGGGCCCACGTGGACCGGCACGCGGCGGGCGGGCTCGCGGACGACTCACCCGAGGCGCGGACCTACCTCACGCGCCATGACCACGCGGTGGAATGGGGCCGGGCCAATCGGGCCCTGGTGGCGCGGAGGATGCTGGGCGGCATCGGCGCGATGGGCCAGCGAGTCCTCGACGTGTGCCACAACAGCGTCACCCCTCGGCGTGACACGGGACGGACGCAGTGGCTGCACCGCAAGGGCGCGGCGCCGTCCGACGAAGGGCCGGTGGTGATTCCCGGCAGCCGAGGCGCCCTGAGCTACCTGGTGATTCCCACCGGCGAGAGCCACACCAGCGCGCACAGCCTGGCGCACGGCGCGGGCCGCAAGTGGACGCGCACGGCGGCCCGGGAGCGGATGCGCGAGCGCTTCACGGCGGAGTCACTCACGCGCACCGCCTTCAAGAGCCACGTGGTGTGCGAGAACAAGGACCTGCTCTTCGAGGAGGCGCCGCCCGCGTACAAGCCCATCGACCGCGTGGTGACGGACCTGGTGGAAGCAGGGCTGGTTCGCGTGGTGGCCACCCTGGCGCCGGTGCTCACGTACAAGACGCGCGCCCGCTCGGAGTAGGGTTCTCCCATGCAGCCCCTCCTCGCACCGGACGCGTCGCAAGTGCGGTCCGCCATGGAAGCCAACCAGGTGGAGCACATGACCTACCTGGCCCGCCGTCTTCCCGGCGCCATCGTGAAGGACAGCCCCGGGTTGCTGCTCGTTGACTCCGGGCTGCCGTGCAACACCTTCAACGTGGTGTGCCGTGCCCGCCTGGCGCGCCATGACGCGGACAGCCACATCGCCGCCGCGGTCTCTCACTTTCGGGACAAGGCCTTTCCCTTCGCGTGGTGGGTGGGACCGGACGCCGCGCCCGATGATTTGGACGCCCGCCTGTCAGCCCATGGCCTGGTGAACGCCGAGCAGGAGCTGGGCATGTCCATGGACCTGTCCTTGCTGCCCGGACCCACGCTCCCCTCGGGGTTGCGCATCCGCCGCGCCGAGGACGAACACACCCTGGCGGACTTCGCCCGCGTCGTCGCGGCGAGCTGGGAGCCCGCCGACCCACACGTGCTGGACTTCTACGCGAGGACGGCGCACGTGGCGCTCGCACCGGACAGCCCCATCCGCTTCTTCGTGGGCTACCTGGACGGCGAGCCTGTTTCCGCCAGCGAATGCCACCGGGCGTGGGGCGTCGCGGGCCTCTATTCGGTGGCCACCGTGCGGCACGCGCGGCGACGAGGCATCGGCGCGGCGCTCACGCTGGCGCCACTGCTGGATGCCCGGGAGGCAGGCTACCGGGTGGGCACCCTCCAGGCGTCCGCGCAAGGCCAGGGCGTCTATTCCCGGCTGGGGTTCGTACCCTGCGGAACCTTCCGCGAGTATCAGTAGCCCCGCCCGCTTTTTGTCCTCTCCCGTCTGGCGCCTGCGTGGTTAGGGTTCGGAGCATGACGCCCGCGCACAAGGTCCTGCTCTGCATCCTGGATGGTTGGGGTATCCGCCAGGAGCGTGACAACAACGCCATCCTGCTGGCCGGCACGCCGCACCTCGACAAGCTGGCGAGCCCCTACCCCTTCACCGAGTTGCAGACGGCGGGTCTGGCCGTGGGCCTGCCCGAGGGGCAGATGGGCAACTCCGAGGTGGGCCACACCAACATCGGCGCGGGGCGCATCGTCTACCAGGACCTGGTGCGCATCAACCGCGCCGCGGAGTCCGGAGAGCTGGCGCAGAACCCCGTGCTTCGCGCGGCGCTCGACGGGGTGAAGGCAGACGGCAAGGCCCTGCACCTGCTGGGGCTGGTGTCGCCCGGCGGCGTCCATTCATCCATGGACCACCTGTTCGCGCTGCTCAAGGCCGCGAAGGAACGCAACGTGGCCCATGTCTACGTGCATGCCTTCCTGGATGGGCGTGACACGCCGCCGCAGAGCGCGCTGGGCTATGTGGAGGAGCTGGAGCGCTTCCTCCATGAGACGCACACCGGCCGCATCGCCACCGTGAGCGGGCGCTTCTACGCCATGGACCGCGACAAGCGCTGGGACCGGGTGCACCAGGCCTACGAGGCGCTGGTGTTCGGCCGTGGCCCCAAGGCACCGGACGCGCTGAGCGCCATCCGCGCGTCCTACGCGGAGAAAGTCACGGACGAGTTCGTGAAGCCCACGGTGCTGGCCGGTGGCGACGGCACGCCGGTGGGCCGCCTCCAGGACGGTGACGCGGTGCTCTTCTTCAACTTCCGCGCGGACCGGGCGCGGGAGCTGACGCAGGCGTTGGCGTTCCCGGAGTTCAAGGAGTTCGACCGGGGCGGGCTGCGGCTGGGCCGCTACCTGTGCATGACCCAGTACGACGAGACGTTCAAGCTGCCGGCGCTCTTCGAGCCGGACCAGCCGCAGGACATCTTCCCGGAGCTGCTGTCACGCCAGGGGCTGCGCCAGTTCCGCACGGCGGAGACGGAGAAGTACGCGCACGTCACGTTCTTCTTCAACGGCGGCCGCGAGGTCACCTACGCGGGCGAGGACCGGCACCTGGTGCCCAGCCCGCGCGACGTGAAGACGTACGACTTGAAGCCGGAGATGTCCGCCTACGAGGTGACGGCCGAGCTGGTGAGGCGGCTGGACTCCGGGAAGTACGACTTCGCGCTGGTGAACTTCGCCAACCCGGACATGGTGGGCCACAGCGGCCGGCTGGACGCGGCGATGAAGGCCGTGAAGGCCGTGGATGAGTGCCTGGGCGCGCTGGGCAAGGCGTGTGAGCGCAACGGCTGGGTGATGGCCATCTCCGCCGACCACGGCAACTGCGAGCAGATGGTGGACCTGGAGACGGGCGAGCCCCACACCGCGCATACGCTCAACCCGGTGCCCTTCCACCTCATCCACCCGGACTTCCGGGGGCAGAAGCTGCGCCCCGGCATCCTCGCGGACATCGCGCCTACCCTGTGCAAGGTGATGGGGCTGCCGCAGTCGAAGGAGATGAACCGGCAGGGCCTGCTGCCGTGACTCACTCGGGGCGCGGCCAGTGCTGAAGGCCCTGCTGGACTTGCTGTATCCCCCTTCGTGCCTCGCGTGCACGAAGGTGCTGCCGGGCCCCGAGGGCTTCTTCTGCGAGACGTGCGACACCGCGCTGGAGCGGCTACCTCCCGCGTGTTGCCGCACCTGCGCGGAGCCCGGCGCGTTTCCCGGGGACACGTGTCCCCGGTGCCGCGCCGCGCCGCCGCCGTTCACCCGCGCCTGGGCGCCCTTCGCGCACGAGGGGCCCCTGGCGCGCGCCATCCATCGCTTCAAGTACGAGGACCACCCCAACCTCGCGGGCCCCCTCGCGGAGCTGCTGGCGGGCGAGGCGCGCAGCTTCCTCCGCCGTGCGCCCGAACTGGTGGTGGCCCTGCCCCTGCACAAGCGCCGCTATCACACGCGCAAGTACGACCAGGCCCAACTGCTGGCGGGCGCGCTGGCGAAGGCCACGGGGCGAACGGCGCCCGTGGGCCTGCTGACGCGGCACCGAGAGACACAGCGGCAGGTGGGGCTGAGCGAGACGGACCGGGCGAGCAACGTCGCCGGTGCGTTCGCCGCGTCGTCCCGTGTGGCGGGACAGCGCGTGCTGCTGGTGGACGATGTGTTCACCACCGGAGCCACCGCGAGGGCGGCGGCATCGGCCCTGCGCGAAGCGGGCGCCGTCCAGGTGGAGATGCTGACGTTGGCGCGAGCCTTCAGCCTGGACTGAGCGGACGGCGCCCGGAGGACGACTTCCGGGAGGCTCGGACCCGCTCCAGTTCAGCCTGGTGCCTACGGTTGGCCCTGGAGTGGCTTCAAGAGCCTGGCTCGGTCCAGCAACTCTCGCACCCGCTCAGCGAGCGCCACATGCTCCGGGTTGCCCGCCATGAAGCGCTCGGGCGTGAGGATGATGAGAGTGCCCTTGTCCTCTATCGGCTCGATTCGAACCGGAGCGGGCAGAGGCGGCACCGTGCCCCGATGACGTCCGAGGTACGTCACCCATCCTACGTATGGCGATTTCGGGGCGCGCTGAGCCTCGACCATGTCACGGTGTGCGTGCGACATGGCCACGCCCCAATCAGGCTCCCACGCGGCGGCCGTTACTCGCAGCGTATTCGATAACACGGATGCACTCAAAACACGGTCTGCGTTCGCCCCCCGCCCAGGCAAGCTGAACACACACCGGTTGTTTGTCCGCGCATCGTAGCTCCCACACCGGATTAGAAAGCCACAATCGTCATGTGCCGTGGGCGCGCCGTTCCATCCGCCAATGCTGAACCCAAGATCGTCGAACACAGGGTCTTTGTTCTTCTGAACAAACCGAGTCAGCTCTTCCTGAACGGGCCGAAGTGGGCGGTTCAATGACGCTTTGGGCGACTTTGCCGTTTCGTACCAATGCACAAAGGATGAATCGGTGACAGCGAGCCCCTTCAGGAAGCTCGCCAATCGTTGAGCACAGGCTTCCGGCGACTCCTTGCGAGGTCCCCAATATCCACCAGCGTAATACGTTTCACTCACGAGCTCTCACCTTCAAGGAAGTGGAGGTGTGAAGACGACCTCAATACCTTCAATTTCGTTATCCCGCAGTAGCCTCCGAATCGCGCTGGCTGCGTTCTCTTCTGCAATGTGCCACCGGATTTCTACTCCTTTGGCAGCTCGAAATTGTCTATCAGCCTGTTCGACAAGCGCCTTCGCCCCGGAGTTCTTGAACCAATGTTTCGGGTCGAGCCCTTCGAAGAACTTGGCATAGCCCGGCCCCTTCGCCTCCAGAAGTACGCCCTTCTTGAACCCATCGAACTTTACGCCTTCGCCGTTCTTGCCGACTCCTCCGACCCAGTATGCTTCGTCCGCTGAATGCCCCGTGATTTGTTCCTGGTAGCGGCGGGCACGCGGGGACATGGACTCCTTCGCCGGCCTCCACTGGCCGGGCCCCTTCGACGGTGCGCCGTCCTTCGCGGCGGTGCCCGCCCGCTGAAGAATAATTGCCGCCCCGGGCCCGCCGCTGAGCACCGCCGCCGCACGCCCCACGGGCGCCGCCACGAGTCGCATTGCGACAGTGCCCTGGGCGGACAATACGAGGGCTGGCACTTCCGCCGTAGCGAGCGCGGTCCCCTCCAACGTGCGCGTCGCGGCTGACACCGTCCCCCAGGTGGCGATGAGGTTCGTCACCAGCTTGGAGACGGACTGCACCTGCTCGCCCCGCGTCATGTACTGGAAGCGCTCCAGGTACTCGGGGGACGACTCCAATAGCGCCACCACGGCGGCGGGCATCTCCCGCAGCGCCGCGAGGTTGTCCGCTGGCGACGTCGCGAAGAACTTCCCTACCGCGAGGGCGAGCCCGACGAAGGCTTCCTCTGCCCCATCCAGCGTGCGGCTGATGACGTCGGCATCATCGTGGACGTCCGCCAGTGGGAAACCGCTCTCCTCCCGCAGTTCGTCATTCAGCAGCCGGAAGACGCCCGTCCGCCCTTCGTAGAAGCGGCCCAACTCGAAGCCATGGGCCCGGAAGGCACCCTTCCTCCACTCGACGGGCGCCACCCGTTGCTGCGTCCGCCCGCTGCGCACCCACGCGAGGCGCCCGTCAGGCCGGAGCACCGCCACATGCTTGAAGCGCTCCACCCGGCGCCCCAACTCGGCCCGTGACACCTCCCCCGTGGCCAGCACTTCCCGCAGCATGAAGCCCACCGCGAGTCGCGCCGGGAACTGGCCCAACGTCACGTCCCTCCCCAGCAGCGTCTGGAGGAGTCGCGCCGCGTGCACCGGGGTGAGCGAGTTGCCCACGTCAGGCGGAGTGTCACGCGCTTCGAGTCCTGCGTTGCGAAGCAGGACGTCGAACACATCCGCCTGCCCACGCTTCCCTCCGAGGAAGACCCCGTCCCCGAACAGGTGGCGGCGGTGAAGCGGTTGCCTGGACAAGTCATCAGCCGCTTCGGCCTCCTGCCCGCGTTCGGAGTCCTCGCTCGAAGCAGCCCACCGCTCCCCCGGAAGCGCCGCGCGCTGATGGAACGTGTCCCTGCGAGTCGACGAGTCAATCCCCGCGCAGCCCGTGAAAAGCAGGGCGACGCCAACCAGCCAAAGGCCAGCACGCATTCCTCACCCCCACGCCTGCCTCATGGCAAGGCAAGCCGCGGGGATGCTGGCACCAGCGTCCGACACGTCCAGGGGAACCGACGCGCTGGTGAAACCATACGACATGACGAAGTAGCGGACCGAAGAACGTCTCCGAGGGGAACGCCCTCAAGCCGCGCACGGCCGCGTGCAACTCCCCGCATGAGCCATCCCATGACGCGGACGCGCGACACATACGGCCGAACTCTCCGCCTCTCCTGAAAGAGCCGCGCGCATCGTCGCGAAACCACACGCACCGATTCTGGCCCGGACGCCGAGTGGAGTTAGCGTCAGCCCATGCGCTCGCTCCTCCCGCTTCTTCTCGCGGCCGCCGTCCTTCGTTGCGCCCATGCGCCCGAAGTGCCACCGGCGGCTCCCGTGGCCACCGCCCCCGAGTGGCCCGAACCCCAACCTCCCGCGCTGCGGCTGCCCGAGTCGGTCCGCCCCACGCGCTACGCGCTCGACCTGAAGCTGCTCCCCGCCGAGCCCACCTTCTCCGGCAGCGTCAGCATCGACGTGGACGTGAGCGAGACGGTGCGGCAGATCTGGCTGCACGGCCAGGACATGGAGATTTCCCAGGCGCGCGTCGAAGCCGGAGGACGCACGCTGGAGGCCCGCGCCGTCACCGCCAGCGAAGGGCGGCTCGGCCTGCTGCTGCCCGAGGCGATTGAGCCCGGCAAGGCCCGCATCCACATCGCCTTCACCGGCAAGGTCGACCGCGAGCGCAGCCAGGGCCTCTACGCCGTGGAGGAAGGCGGCGAACCCTACCTCTACACCTTCTTCGAGCCCGTCGACGCGCGCCGCGCCTTCCCCTGCTTCGACGAGCCGGGCTTCAAGGTGCCCTGGACGCTGCGCATCACCGCGAAGGAGGAGCACGTCGCGCTCGCCAACCACCCCATCGTCTCGCGCGAGAAGCTGGCGGACGGGCTGGCGCGCGTCACGTTCGCCGAGAGCAAGCCGATGCCCAGCTACCTCGTCGCGTTCGTGGTGGGCCCCTTCGACGTGGTGGACGCGGGCACCGCGGGCCGCAACGCCGCGCCACTGCGCTTCATCGTGCCGCGCGGCCGGGGCGCGGAGACGGCCTACGCGGCCAGCGTCACGCCGCGCATCGTCTCGCTGATTGAAGACTACTTCGACATGTCGTACCCGTACGAGAAGCTCGATGTCGCGGTGGTGCCCCGCTACTGGGGCACCATGGAGCACCCCGGCCTCGTGGCCCTCGGGCAGCCGCTGACGCTCATCCGCCCCGGTGAAGAGACGCTCGCGCGCCGCAAGTGGTACGTGAACATCGCCAACCACGAGCTGGGGCACTACTGGTTCGGCAACATCGTCACCTGCAATTGGTGGGACGACATCTGGCTCAACGAGTCGCTCACCTCGTGGCTGGACCGCAAGACGGTGGACCCCTTCGACACGAGCTGGGGCTTCGGCCTGGAGCAGAGCGCCCAGTCCGCCAGCTTCGCGCTGGAGACGGACACGCTCGCCGCCACGCTGCCGGTGCGCAAGCCCGCCACCACGCATGACGAGGTGCTGGGCTCGTTCGACAACGGCACCACGTACGCCAAGGGCTCGGCCATCCTCGACATGTTCGAGGCGTGGCTCGGCGAGGCGCGCATGCGTGACCTGCTCCGCGGCCACATCAAGAAGAATGAGTGGGGTGTGACGACGTCGGAGGACTTCGCCGCCACGCTGTCCGCCGCAGCGGGGCCGGACGTCGCCCGCGCCTTCCGCAGCTTCATCGACCAGGCCGGAGCGCCGCGCATCGCCGCCGAGCTGCAGTGCCAGCCGGGCGCCCCGGCGAAGCTGAAATTCACCCAGGAGCGCTACGTCCCCGCCGGCTCCGCCGCCAGCAAGGACCAGACGTGGACCATCCCGGTGTGTGTGCGCGCCGGCTCCGGCAAGACGTCCGAGCGCACGTGCACGATGCTCACCGGCGCCACGAGCGAGCTGGAGCTGCCCGGCAAGAGCTGCCCGTCCTGGGTGCTGCTCAACGCGGGCGGCACCGGCTACTACCGCTCCGGCTACACGCCCCAGCAACTCTCCCGCGTGCTGGCCGCACCCGAGAGCGCGCTGACGGTGCGCGAGCGCTTGACGCTGCTGTCGGACATGGAGGCCGGGGTGCGCCGGGGCGACGTGCCCCTGGGTGACGTCCTGCGCTACATCCCCACCACGGCGAAGTCGGACCACCGCCTCATCCGGCAGCGCGGCGCCTGGCTGCTGAACTTCGTGCACGAGGAGCGGCTGTCCAACGACGAGCGCGCGCGCTACCAGAAGTGGGTGGCCGCGATGTATGGCCCGCAGGCTCGCGCACTCGGTTGGGAGCCCAAGCCCGGGGACGACGACGCGGTGAAGGCCCAGCGCCCGAGCCTCCTGGCGCTGGCGGCGCTGCGCGGCGAGGACCGGCCCTGGTCCAGGAAGCGAACCGGCTGGTGAAGGCGTGGCTGGCGGACCGGAAGTCCGTCCATCCGGAGGCCGTGCCCCTGGCGCTGACGGTGGCGGCTCGAAACGGCGACAAGGCCTTCTTCGACACCCTGGTCGCACGCGCCCGCGCCACCGAGGACCGGACCGAGCGCAGCCGCGTCTTCAGCACCCTGGGCTCCTTCCAGGACCCGGCGCTGATGCGCGAGGCGCTCGCGCTGGTGGCCGGCAGCGAATTCGACGTGCGCGACACGCGGCCCATCCTCGCAGGCGCCTTCATGATGCCGCGGACGCAGCCGCTCGCCTGGGCCTTCCTCCAGGAGCACTTCGACGCGTTCGCCAGCCGGATGCGCTCGGACGAGGTCGCCGGGGTCATCGGCCTGGTGGGCACGCTGTGCGACGACAAGAGCGCCGCCGAAGCAGAGGCGTTCCTCGGGCCTCGCGCGGCGAAGCTGGACAACGCACCCCAGGCGCTCACCGAGGCGCTGGAGTCCATCCGCCTCTGCGCCGCGTCCCGCACGCTGAACGAGCAGAGCGTCAGGGACTTCCTGAAGAAGCCCCCCGCGCTGTCTGGCGCGCGCTGAGGGCTTCAACGGCCGGGCGATGCGCCCCCGCGGCGCATCGCCTCGCCGGTCCAGAGTGCGTTAGACATGCCTCCATGTTCGACGTCGCGCGCTACCTGGAGCGAATCGGCGTGGGGCCGGAGCCGTCCCTCCCGGGGCTGCACCGGGCCCACCTGGAGGCCGTGCCCTTCGAGAACCTGGACATCCACCTGAAGCGGCCCATCCGGCTCGACACGGACGCCTTCTTCGAGAAGGTCGTCGTCCAGCGGCGCGGCGGCTTCTGCTACGAGCTCAACGGCCTCTTCGCCCGGCTGCTGACGGCGCTGGGCTACCGGGTGACGCTCCTGTCCGCGGGCGTGTCCACGGACTCGGGCCAGCCCCCCTTCGGCCCCGACTTCGACCACCTGGCCCTCCAGGTCGAGCACGGCCAGGAGCGCTGGCTGGCGGATGTCGGCTTCGGCGAATGCTTCACCGAGCCCCTCCGCCTGGACACCCAGGACGTCCAGGTGCGCTCCGGGCGCGCCTACCGGCTCACACCCGAGGGCGATGACCTCATCCTCTGGAGCGAGAAGCCCTCCGGCTGGGCGCCGGAGTACCGCCTCTCCCTCGTGCCCCGCCAGCTCGCGGACTTCGAGGGCATGTGCCGCCACCACCAGACCTCACCGGACTCCATCTTCACCCAGCGGCGGCTGTGCACCCGGGCGACGCCGGACGGACGCGTCACCGTCAAGGAAGGCACGCTCGTCCTCACCCGGAACGGCGCCCGGACCGAGCAGCCCCTCGCGGACGAGGCCGCGCTGCGGCGCGCGCTCGCCGAACACTGCGGCGTCATCCTCCCCGCCCCCGAGTAGTACGCACCTGTCCCCACCCCGACCTTCATCGTACATTCCCTTGCAGGGGAAGCCTCTGAAGGGTTCGCCTGTTCATCCGCGTCGACGCCCCCTGCCCGGGGCTGGCGCCCCTCACCGTAGCCGCCCACCCAGGAGAACGGATGTCCCGCTTCACATTGCTGGCCGCAGTCTTCGTGCTCACCTGCCCGCTGTGGGCGCAGGCGAAGCCGGCCGCGGATGAGACCGCCCGCGCCTACGCGGCCGAGGCGATGAAGCAGGCCTCCTCCCCCCGAAGCGCCGCCAGCCTGCTGCGAATGCACGCGCTGGTGGACGAGGTGGAGGACCTCACGCCCCTGCTGAGCACCTACGCCTATGTGGCCTCCCGGCGCACCTCGGACCCGAACGCCCGCGCCACCGCGCAGATGCTGCTGCTGGACACCGAGCGCGCCCGGGGCCGGCTGGTGCGCGCCAACGAGGTGAAGCAGTGGCTGGGCTATGTGGGCGACTACTACGTCACCGGCGGCTTCGAGAACGAGGGCAAGGCCGGGTGTGACACCGACTTCGGCCCCGAGGCCGCCAACCTGGACCTGTCCACCACCTACCCCGCGGCCAAGGGCGGCAACGCCACCTGGCGCAAGCTGACGGCGAACACGGCGGATGGCTACATCGACCTGGCTTCCGCCATCCGCCCCAACCGCGAGGCCGTGGCCTACGCCGTCACCTGGCTGGAGGCGTCCCAGGAGTCGCGCGTGTCGCTGGGCGTGGGCACCTCCGGCGCGTTCCGCCTGTGGGTGAACGGGCAGCTCGCCGCGAAGGAGGACCGCTACAACCTGCCGCGCCCGGACCAGTCCCGCGTGTCCGTGAAGCTGCGCAAGGGCCTCAACCGCGTGCTGGTGAAGGTGTGCCAGGAGGCCGGCCCGCTGGGCTTCTACCTGCGCCAGGAGTCGCCCACCGTGCGCGCCACGCTGCCGGCGAAGGCGCCCGCCCTGGAGCGCGGCGCCGCGCCGCAGCCCCAGCCGCTGCCCACCCTCACCTCCGCCCTGCGGGCCCAGGTGGAGAAGAACCCGGATGACGCCGCGCTGCGCGGCGACTACGCCCGGGTGCTGAACTTCTTCCGCGCCTACGACGAGCGCGAGCACACCGCCAGCGCCGAGGCCGCGCTCGCCGCGGAGAACGCGCCCAAGGACGCCAGCCTCCAGTTGCTCGCCGCCCAGACGCAGCGGGATGACCTGAACGAGCGCCGCCGCTTCCTGGAAGCCGCGATCGCCGCCGACCCCGCCATGCCGGAGGCCCGCGTGGCGCTGGCCGAGCACGAGCTGGACGGCGGCCGACCCCGACGCGCGTGCAGCCGCTGGTGGCGCCCGTGCTGGAGAAGACGCCGGATG
>JBKGHI010000007.1:0-87766 GCA_046520405.1 Myxococcus sp. 1LA | reverse complement strand
CAGCGCCCCGCGAAACACGACGCCCAGCAGCCGGTCCACAACCGCATGTGCCGAGCCCGCCTCGGAAGGGCCCTCGCTTCGCTCGGGGACGCACGACGACACGTCAAAGACGCCACCAGCAAGAGAAGCAATCTGCTCTGCCAGCTCCGGACTCTGCCCGGCCAACTCCTCAACGGACTGGCTCAGCAGACGTGCAGCACGCTCCAACTTCTCCCGGGTATTTCCAGTGGTGTTACCCATTGGAACCCGAGGTAATCGATGTGCGGGTCGCGGTTCCCGTTGGCGGCGCGATAGGCGGCGTAGAAGGCATCCAGCCACACCACCGGGTCGCCATACCCCGCCATGGTGCCCCAGTTCATCGCCGGCCCCACCAGCTTGACGCCGGTGTTCCGCGCGACCTGCTCATAGCGAGGCCATAGCTCCGCCGCAGCCTGGGGCGACATGTTGGCCTGGTCCGTGAGGTTGGGCTCGTTGAGGAGCAGCAGGTACTGGATGCGCGGGTTGGCCCGGAGGATGGACTCGATGCGGGCCGCGTCGAAGTTCCCGTTCCAGAGCATGGGAATGAAGTCCATTCCGTAACGCGTCTGGAAATCCGCCGGCACGTTGGGATGCGGCGTGGGGCTCCAGTTGTACCACCAGCTCACCCCGGGAGCGACGGCGGCCAGGTCCTCGGGCGATGGCAGGTCGTACGCAATCCCTCGCTTCGCGCTCTTCGTCGCGATGCCCCCCGCGTCGGGCACCGGCGTACCGGAGTCAGGCGCCAGCGACGGACCGGGTGAGTCCTCACTGCATCCCACCAGGAGCGCGGCGAGTCCCGCGACGACCAGGGCCGGGGCGCTCACGCGCGACCTCCCGTGGGGACGGAGGAGGCCCCCGGGTCGTGGCGATGCAGCAGGGCCAGAAGCCCGGCGAGCCCGCCCCACCCCGGTGAGCTTCCCAGCAGCATCGCGCCGAAGATGAACCGCTCGTAGGAGTCTCCGGAGGGAGCACCCGAGCCCGAGTACTCAGGGGTTCCGAACATCCAGGACAAGGCCCCCACGGCGATGGCGACGGTGACGGCCCCGGTGATCATCAGGAAGTACTTCCAGGAGCCGAGCCCCTTGCGCATCGCGAACAGATGAATGAGGGCCGCACCGCCTCCCACCACACAACCACCGAAGACCGCCAGCATGAAGCCAGCCAAGAGGACCATTCCCATGGCGCGGCATCCTAACCGCCTTCTCCCATCCTTTCGTGAGAACCCACGGTTTTCTGACGCGTGCCAGGGAACGCGAGGATGACAACCTCTGGGATTCACTTGGCCACGCATTGAGCACGCGTCTTGCTATTTGCCACCGCTCTTCCTGACATCCACGGAGGCCCCATGGCCGCCCCCCTCTTTCGACTCATCTCCTGTTGTGCCGCGGCACTGCTGTTCACTGGCTGCGAGAGCGAAACGTGCAGTGGGGCGGCGTCCCCCGCCGCCACCAGTTGCCCGCCCCCGGCGCAGGAGAACGCGCCCGGTGAGTACGTCACGGCATCGGTCACGCGGGAGCGCTCTCCCGATGCCACGGACGAAGAGCTGGCGGCGCTTGTCACCGGCAACACCGACCTGGGCGTGGCCCTGTACCAGCGCGCCGTCCAGGAGAACCAGAACCTCTTCTTCTCGCCCTACAGCGTCACCCAGGCCCTCTCCACCGTCTACGCCGGGGCTCGCGGAACCACCGAAGCGCAGATGGCGCAGGCCCTGCGCTTCTCGCTGTCCCAGGCGCGGCACCACCCCACGGTCAACGCGCTGGAAGCGGCCCTCGCGGCGCCCCCGAGCCAGCCGCTTGAGACGGCAACACCGCCGACCTTCCACGCCCTGAACTCGGCGTGGGGTCAGCAAGGCATGACCTTCCATGACGGCTTCCTCGACACGCTGGCCCGCCACTACGGCACGGGCATGCACCTGCTGGACTTCGAAAACGATGCAGCCGGCGCACGGGAGCAGCTCAACCGCTGGGTCCAGACACGCACGGCGGACCGCATCCAGGACCTGGTCGACGAGCGGTCCCTGCCGGACGCGACGCGCTTGATGCTCATCAACGCCGTCTACTTCAAGGGCGCGTGGTCATGGCCATTCCGGGAGCAGAGAACGCGGGACGCGGCGTTCCGCGCCCTGGATGGCACGAGCCAGCAGATTCCCACCATGGGCGGTGGGCTCGGGCAGTACCTGGAGGGGGATGGCTTCGAGGCCATCAGCCTGGGCTACGCCGGTGGCACCTTCCGGATGCTGCTCATCGTCCCGGAATGGGAGCGCTTCGAGGAAGTGGAGGCCCGGCTGTCTCCAACGTTCCTCGCGGACGTCCGCGCGAGGCTCCAGAACCGCCACATCGACGTCCACCTGCCACGCTTCCAGATTGCGTCCGAGCTCCCGCTCATCCCCGCGTTGCAGGCGCTCGGCATGGAAGACGCGTTCAGCCCGCGCGCGGACTTCTCCGCCATCTCCCCGACGGCGCTCATGATTGCGTCCGTGAACCACAAGGCCGTCGTGACGGTGAACGAGCTTGGAACGGAGGCCGCCGCCGCGACCGCCGTGGGCTCGGTTCCCGTGTCGGTTCCGGAACCCGTCCACGTGAACCGCCCGTTCATCTTCGTCATTGAACACGTGGCGACGCAGAACGTGCTGTTCCTGGGCCGCTTCGTGAAGCCTTGATTCATCCGTGGCTCGCACCCCGCTGCTGGGCCTCGAAGCGCCTGGGGCTCAGCGCGGAACGACTGACGCGTCATGCGGTACCGCTGACGTGTCACGACGCACGCAAGGCATGCTGTCGCACGGATAGAGCCGTGTCTTGCCTGGTACGGCAACCCGACTGAGTCCGGCATGTGGATTGCTAACGCGCCCTCCGCATTTCAAACAGGAGGGTGCCTTGCGCTTCATGAGCGGAGTGGTCGTCGCGGTGGGTCTTCTCGGGTGCGGTGGTGCGGAGCTCGAGCAGGGCCCGACCGACGCCGTGGGCGGTATCGACCAGGAGATCGTAGGAGGCATCGAGGCCCGGCCTCACTCCCATCCCTGGATTGTCAGCTTGCAATCCGGACCAAGCCATTTCTGTGGTGGCTCACTGATCCGGGTCTCCCACAAGGAAGAGACCGACATCGTTCTCACCGCGGCCCACTGCATCTACGACGGTTACTCCGGCGTCACGGTGTCCGCGGGGGCACACGACCTGTACCGCCCCACGGCTGACCAGCAAACAGTGCGAGTGCTGAGGGCCGTCCACCACCCGCAGTACAACCCGGACACGACGATGAACGACATCGCCGTCCTCAAGCTTGAGCGGCCCATCAAGTTCAACTCGGCCATTGCCGGCTCTTGCGGCCAGTCATCGGCCATGCGCCCCAACCTGGCCGGGCAACTCGCGGGTGGCAATTCACGCGTCCCTGTTTGTCTTCCAACCAGTGGCGAGCAGGTCGCCGTCAACACGATGGCGACGGTCGCGGGGTGGGGCCTGACACGAGAAGGAGGCTACGACACGTCCTCCATCCTGCTGCAGGTGGGTGTCCCAGTCCTCAACGATCGGGACGTCGCCAACAGCTACCGCTCACAAGGAATCAACATCGACTCGCGCGCGATGTTCGGGGCGGGGTACCGCGAGGGAGGCAAGGATTCATGCCAGGGTGACAGCGGAGGGCCGCTCGTGGCGCGAAACTCCCATGGTGGCTACGTGCTCCAGGGCATCGTGAGCTTCGGGGTGGGCTGCGCGAGGCCAGGGTTGCCCGGCATCTACACGCGGGTCTCCAACTACATCCCGTGGATCAACACGCAGGTCCGGAACCTCAGCACCGTGAGGTAGAGCGCATCTGAGTGGGTTGGGAGCCATTGAAAGTTGGCTCCCCTGCCCGGCCTGTTCGCATGGGAGGCATGGCGTAGCGTCGATGCCGCGCTCAAGGGTGGCCGTCCCAAGGCGCCTCCCGCACAGCGCTCGCAGGTCGGGGACGTCTCCAGGTCATCGCTCATCACACGCTCCACGTTGCCGGTGCGCGGCTGGGCCACGGCGCTGTGCACGCGTCTGACGCCCTCCCCTGTCGCGCGCCTCCTCGTGAACGGCCGAGCATGTTTGACGTCTCCCGTTTTGATGACTCATCGCGCAAACGAACCCACGCCGGATAATCAGCTTTAGCTGTTTTCCGTTTGATATCCCCGTGTTACGTTCCCACGCGCATCGTGAACGCCCTTTGGGGGCCGAGTTTCCGCACCTCAAGACCGACATCCTTCATGCACGCCGAGAAGCCATTGCCCCGCGTTTCGCGTCTCCGCGTGCTGCTGAACGGCTGAAGTGCCAGGGGGAAATCAGCCATGAACGTCAACCAGGCCATCCAGCGCGCGCGCGCGTGGGTGGAGCAGCAGTCCACCCACATCCCCGGCTTTCATGGTGCCTTCCTTGCCGGGAGCCTCACGCGCATGCCCCCCAACACCCCGCTGGAGCCCTGGAGGGACGTGGACGTGGTGGTGGTGACAACGGACCCAGGGTCCGTTCAAGGCGACCGGCTGGAGCTGTCCCTCGACGGCATCATCTTCGAGTGCGGCGTGCTGAGCGACGAACCGTTCCGTTCTCCGGAAGGCATCCTCAGCTCCGCGGAGCACGCGGACAACCTGGCCGCGGGCGTCATCCTGGCGGACCCCACCGGCTCGCTGCGAAAGCTGCACACGCAGGTGGCCGCGGAGTACGCGCGGCGCCGGTGGGTGCAAGCGCGCTGCGACAGCCGCAAGGAATACATCGGCCGGCGGATGGCGCAGGCGCGTGAAGCGCTCGCGGCGGACAACTTCCCCGCGGTGTTCATGCACTTCTACGTGGCCATGTCCCTGCTGGTGGGCCTCACCGCACAGGCGGACGCGAAGCCCCTCACGCTGCGTCGAGGCTTCGTGCTCTCCGGCGAGCTGTTGGAGTCCTGGGGACGTGCGGACCTGCACGAGGAGGCGCTGGCGCTACTGGGCTCCGCGCATCTGTCGGGCGAAGAGGTGGAGCAGTTCCTGACCCACTTCGACGAGGCCTTCGAGCTGGCCATCCGCGTGAAGCGCAAGCCCATCCACTACGACTTCAAGTTCCAGGGGCATCTGCGGCCCTACTACGTGGATGGCACGCGGGAGATGCTCCAGGAGGGCCGGCACCGTGAGGCCATCTACTGGATCATCGGCTACTGCTACCAGGCGTGGTTGGTGCTGTTGAACGACGCGCCGGAAGCGCTCCAGCAACCCCACCTGGAGCGGCTGGCGCACTTCTTCGAGAAGCTCGACGTGCTGCCCACCAGCGACTGGGCCGCCCGGCTGGACCGGCTCCAGGACGTGGTCGCGAAGTTCTCCGCGGCCGTCGACGAGCGCATCCGCACCCAACCCGGCTTGTTCGACTGACCCTGGACGACGGATGACAGTCTTCACCCTGCTGCTGCGCACCTCCCGGAAGCTCTTCCTCGTGGCGGTGGCGCTCGGTCTGATTTCAGGCTTCGCCAACGCGAGGCTCATCGCCCTCATCAACGAAGCCCTGGGAGACGCCGCGTCCCCGAGCGGACTCCTGTTCTCGGGGATGGTGGTGGCGACCGTGATGACGCGGGTGGCCTCGCAGATGGTGCTGGGCCGGCTGAACCACGGGGCGCTGCACCACCTGCGGGTGGAGCTGAGCCAGCAGACGCTGAACACGCCGCTGCGCAAGCTGGAGCAGTTGGGCGAACACCGGCTGATGAGCGCCCTGAAGGAGGATGCCTTCACCATCTCCCAGGCGCTGGCGCTGGTTCCCACCATGTTCGTCAACGGGGCGCTCATCGTGGGCTGCCTCACGTACCTGGCGTGGATGTCCGGCCGGGCGTTCCTGGCCTTCGCCCTGGGGCTGGGGTTGGGGCTGGCGGTGCTGACGGTCCTCCAGGCGCGCTCGCGTGACAGCCTGATGCAGGCGCGCAGCCGGATTGACCAGTTGTTCCACCACTTCCGCTCGCTGTGGACGGGCATGAAGGAGCTGAAGCTGCACCGGCGCCGAGGCCGGGCGTTCATCTCCCAGCAGTTGGAGCCCACCGCCGCGTTCATCCGGGACCGGTTCGTCCGCACCTCGGATGTCAACGCGGTGAGCGCGGCGCTGGCCTCACTGCTTGTCTTCGCCATCATCGGGATGCTGCTGTTCGCGTTCCCCGCCTTCGGCACGTTGGACCGCTCCACCGTGGTGGGCTACACACTGGTGGTGCTGTACCTCCAGCAGCCGCTGGACTCCATGCTCAGCCTGACGCAGGCGCTGCTGCGCGCGGACGTCGCGCTGCGGAACGTGGGGAAGATGGGGCTGGAACTGGCGGAAGGCGCCGAGCACGAGGGCACCCCGTCCAGCCCCGCCGAGCGCCCTGAGCCCCGCGAGTTCCGGCGGCTGGAGCTGGTGGGCGTCACGCATTCGTACCAGCGTGAGAATGAGGACACCCGCTTCACGCTCGGCCCCATCCACCTGACGCTCGCGCCGGGCGAGGTGGTCTTCATCGTGGGTGGCAACGGCAGCGGGAAGACCACGCTGGCCAAGCTGCTGACCGGCCTCTATGCGCCCGAGGCGGGAGGCATCGTGCTGGACGGCGAGCCCATCACCGACGCGGACCGCGCGCACTACCGCCAGCTCTTCTCGACGGTGTTCGCGGAGTTCCACCTCTTCGAGAACCTGCTGGGCCTGACGTCACCGACGCTGGAAAGCCGCGCCCAGGGCTTCCTCACCCGCCTGCGGCTGGACCGCAAGGTCCGGCTGGAGCAGGGGCAGCTTTCCAACACGAGCCTCTCCACCGGGCAGCGCAAGCGTCTGGCGCTGCTCACCGCCTACCTGGAGGACCGCCCCATCTACTTGTTCGATGAGTGGGCCGCGGACCAGGACCCGGTGTTCAAGGACGTCTTCTACCGGGAGCTGCTGCCGGACCTGAAGCGCGCCGGCAAGGCGGTGGTGGTCATCTCCCACGACGACCGGTACTTCGCCACGGCGGACCGGCTGGTGCGGCTGGAGGATGGCCGCATCGTCGAGGCTGCGACGGAGGCGCCCCCGGTGCCCCTGGAGCAGCGCGTCTCCCCTACCTTCTCCCAGGAACGCTCATGACGCTCGCATCGACCGAAGCACGCCCCCAGGAGCTGGACGTCTCCCGCATCGACCCGGCCGCGCTGCGCGTTGTCCAGCGGCTCCAGGAGTACGGGCATCAGGCCTACCTCGTCGGAGGCTGCGTCCGGGACCTGCTCATGGGCCGCACGCCGAAGGACTTCGACGTGGTGACGAGCGCGTCCTCACGACAGGTCCGCGCCCTCTTCCCGCAGAGCGTGGGCTTTGGTGGGCAGCGGTTCCTCGTCGTCCAGGTGCGTCTGGAGGGCGGAAAGAGCCTCGAGGTGGCGAGCTTCAAGGTGCGGCGCCCGAAGGACGTGGGCGGACCGGATGCCCAGGTCGTCCCGGATGACGTGCTCGCGGAGCTGCCGCAGGACGTGGGAACGCTCGAACAGGACGCCCGGACGCGTGACTTCACCGTCAACGCGCTCTACTGCAATGGCGCCAGCGGCAAGGTGCTGGACCCCGTGGGACAGGGTCTGAGCGACCTCCAGGAGAACCTGCTCCGCATCGTCGGTGAGCCCGGGGAGTACATCCGCGACGACCCCGGCGTCCTGTTGCGCGGCGCCCGCTTCGCCACGCGGCTGGGAATGGCGTTCGAGCCGCGAACCGCCGAGGTGATGAACCAGTTGGGCGGCGAGCTGGCGCGATGCTCGAGAAAGCGAGTGCTGAGCGAGGTCCTGCGTGGACTCGGTACGGGTACCGGCGCGCCCTTCTTCCGGCTGCTGTCGTCACAAGGCTGGCTGCCGCCGCTCGTGCCGCCCGTGGCCAGGCATCTGGAAGGTGGGCCCGAGGCGGAACACCGCTTCTTCGCCCACCTGGAGGCCGTGGACCGCTCCCTCCAGGAGAATCCGCGTATCGATGAACTGACGCTCGCCTGCGCGCTGCTGCTCCCCGTCGCAGCGCCGCCTGCTGGTGGCCCCCCGGCCCCAGAGGCGATGGGCGCGCTGCTGGAGGAGCTGGTGCAAGGTGCGCCCGAGCTCGTGGCGCTGCCCCGGCATGGTCAGCATCTCATCGCAACCCTGCAGGGCGTGCTGAAAGCGCCCGAGGCCGTGCCGCCGGGCAACCCGCTGCTCCCGGGTGCCCGCCGCCTGGCCGCGCTGCTGGGCTGAACGCGCCCGCCCCCAGTTCACCCCACGTGGTGCTGAGGCGCGGGCTCGCGCTTCTCCAGGGCCTTCTCGATGGCACTTCGATCCATCGGGCCCCGGAGCCGATGCCCGAGCCAGTGTCCCAGGTGGTCGACGGACTCGGGGTAGACCTTGTCGCGCGTCAGTGACACGGCGCCCGTGGGGGTGTGCAGCCACAGGGAGAAGGACACCCCAGCCGGCCGCTCTCCGATCTCTTCGAACTCATCCCGCCGCGCCTCGAGCGACTCCGCGCGGTGGCTCGTTCGCTTGGGACGCCCCATCTCGTACCACACCGAATCGAGGACGCCGGGGCGGACCTCCCACTCCAGCCGAGAATGGACGGGCGGCCAGGCGAGAAACCCCGCCAGGCCCGCGAGCCCCACCAGGACCACAGCCAGCGATGGCCCCTCCACGCTCATCCCGTCAATGCCCTGGCGCCATGTGATGGCGACCGCCGACGCCACGAACAGCAGCGCCGCGCCACACAGCACCCAGATGTGACCACGGCCGCCGTCCCGCATGCGTCGAAGCATGACCGCGCCCCCAGGAAGCGGTGCCGATTCATAGCCTTCGGGAACACAGGCTGAGAGTGACTCGGGCACGGCGCCACGCTTGGACAGCGCGCACAGGCGCTTCCACAGCGCCTCGTGCTCCGCCATGGTTCCGAGCGTCGCCAGCGTCACGGTCCCCCCGGACTTCAAGAGTGCCGTCACCTCCGACAACAACTGAGCGGGAAAGGCCGCCACATCGGAGTACGGCAGGTAGTGGACCGGACTCCCCAGCCGCCACCACCGTCGCCACGTCACGCCTTTTGAGTCCATCTCGAGCTGGTCCTCGCCAATGACCGAGCGGAGCAGGTACTTCGCGACGCGCAGGCCCAGCCACGTCCACCCCGACAGGATGGCGACCAGCGCCAGCGCGCCCAGCACGAGCCCCACGGCCGGGACATTCCGCATTGAATCGCGGGCATCCATGGGCACGGGGTCGAGGAGCACCTGAAGCACCGCGACGAGCACCTGCAAGGCCACCTTCGCTCCCGCGACGCCGATGGCACTCCAGACGAGCAAGAGCACGCCAAACAGCGCCCGTCGCTGGCCGGAGGCCCGCAGCCGCGTCTGCCATTCGGGCCGCTCCCTTGCGTCAACCATGTCCCGTTCCTTCCCGCGCGTTCCCAAGGTCTCGCTGACTCCACAGCCCTCGCATTGGAGCGAAGGCCGCAGCGGGAATACGCACCCATTGGAAAACGCACAAGAGTGAGCTGTCGTGATTGATACCTCTGCGCGCGCCGGTGGTGGCGTGACACCGGCGCGAGCAATGTGCTCATGTAGAAGCCGCGCGACGAAGGAGCGGCACATGAGCAGCGGCAAACTCGAGCAGCCAGCGGCCTCGGCGCGTCCTGAGCCAAATGGTCCGCTCGTCCTGCACAAGATGCTGGACGCCCAGTTCATGGAGATGGGGCGTCTGCCCTTGCCGGACAACTGGATCCTGAACAACGGGAAAGCCGCCATGAGCGGCCCGGGCAACGTCAACGTCTACGCGTTGCCGCTCCGGTCGTTCATGTTCTCCCACGACCCGATGTTGCAGGAGCTGTCACGCCGCAACGGCGCGCCGATGCGCCCCTTCTATTCCATGGACCAGGTCGTCCACGAAGACCTGCTCCCGGGTGCGGGACGGGACGGCGCGCGGCTGGTGAACCAGTTCGACGCTCCGCCCATCGCCATGGCGGACAAGGGCTTCTCCGACCTGCTCTACAAGGTGGGGCCTGTGCGACAGCTCTTCCTGGCGCGGGTGACGGAGTGGATTGACGCGAAGGGGCAACCCTATGTCATCGTCATCCATCTCAGCGCGACGGACATGGGAAACATGGTGAGCTGGAACTACCACTGCCATGCCCTGGACGCGCCGAAGGAGCGCTACGAGGAGAGCCGGGGCATCCTCCTGAACGCACTGGCTGGCGTACAGTACAACCCCGAATACGTCCGCGCCTACAACCAGGGGGAGATGGCGCGTGCGCAGGCAGGGTTCAACGCCATCCATCAACAGCGCATGCAGGCCAACCGGGCCGCCTTCGAGGCGCAGCAGCGCACGTTTCACGAGAAGAACGACGCCATCAACCAGTCCATTTCCTCGGCCTATGCGCATGGCAGCGCCACATCGGACCGCATGCACCACCGCTTCATGAACTACGTGAAGGATGCAGAGACGGTGCGGAACCCAGGTGACGGCAGGCGCTACCAGGTGCAGACCGGTGCCCAGCACTACTGGATGAACGGCGACGGCCAGTACGTCCCGTCGAACAATCCGAACTACGACCCCAACCGCGATCCTCGGTTCAACCACCAGACGTGGAAGAAGGCGGACATCGAGGAGTAAACCACCCCGTTTACGGAGAGAGTGTTTCAGCTCAACGTTGCGAATTCTCGAGCCCGCGGACTACGCATTCCAGCGCACCTTCACGTGAGCAACGGCCGCAACAACAAGGAACGCGAGCGCAACCAGGTCGACCGTGACGACGCGTCCCACCTGTGGGTTGCAGGCCCCCGTCGTGTAAGCCACCCATAGGAACGACACCACGGACACCGTCCCGAGGATGAGCGCGACCGAATGATACTGTCGCGCAAACGCCGCGAAGACCATGAACGCGCCCAGGACGCCAAAGAGGACGGCTCGGTGTCGCATCAGGATGAGCAGATTGGGGTCGGAGATGTCGGCCCCATACAGCGACAAGAGCTGACCTCGGCCAACGACACCGGCAAGCGGCAAGCGATGAATCATACCAACCGCAACCAGTGCCGTAGCGACAAAGAGCCTCAAGAAGACCGTCCTGAACGCCGAGCCGCTGGGTTGATGCCGAGCACGGAGAGTTTGAGGGGTCGTCTGAAACCATGCCGCCCTGCGGAGATAAGTTCCCAAACTTCAAATCCTGAGCTCCACATGCAAGCCTACCTCATATTGACGACATTGCTTCTCCCCGCAGCAGTCAACGCTGCTGAGTATCGCTGCACTGTCAAACGCAAAGTCACGCGAGATAACGAGTCCACTCCGGCAGAACTTGCGAAGTGGAAACCTCACACGCTCATTGAAGAAACGAAGGAAGGCGTTTTCGTCTCGCGGTGTGGATTGTCCATGATCAAGAACGAGATCACATGTGACCGTTACCCAGTTGACCGCGTCGACATCGACCCACATGTAAAAATCAAGAAGATGTACGTATTTCGCTCTCAGTTCAATGTGCAAATCTTCCCGGACCTGAGCTTCATTGAGGACATGGGCCGCGGCATCATCTCTTTTGGTACATGTGAGTTGACTGCGCCATAGGCAGAGACCCTCGTTGCTGCAGCATCCATGTCCGCCCAACATGACGCCCTCGCAGACGGGCCAGGCTGCTAACGTAGGCGGCTATGAGCCTCGCCGAACGACTGCAAGACTCAATGCGTCATGCCGCAAGAGCGCGTTACGAGTCAGTCAACATCCCGCCCTTCACGGCTTACTTCCATCCGTCAGACGCACTGGTCTACCTGAACTACGCCATTCCGGACGGGCCGGTCTCTGGTGACGCGAGCGAGTCACTCCGGCAGCTCAGGACAGCGTTCGAACAGCGTGCGCGCGTCCCTCGGTTCGAATACGTCGACAGCCTGGCACCGCAACTCGCCGACGTGCTTCGAGGCGCAGGCTACGCCGTGGAGGCGGAAGCCCGGCTGATGGTCTGCACGCCTGACAGTTACACGCCGCTTTCATGCCCGTCCGAACTCACCATTTCGGCACTCACCTCGGACGCACCACTCGAGGAGATACGGACCTTCTGCTCCACGACCCAGGAAGGCTTCACCCCGGGAGCGCCCGTCCAGGTGAGTGACGCGGAGGTCACCAAGACGCTGGCGGACCTCAAGGACGGCCGCGCGCTGCTGGCGAAGTGGAATGGCGTGCCTGTCGCTGGCGGACTGGTCACCCCGCCCTACCAGGGTACCTCCGAGCTCGCTGGCGTTGCGACGCTCCAAGCATGGCGTGGCCGGGGCATCGGCGCGGCGCTGGTCTCTCGCGCGGCCCAGGAAGCCTTCGCCCATGGCGTCGACGTGCTCTTCCTCAGCACCGTCACCGAAGAGGCGGGACGCCTTTACGAACGGGCGGGGTTCCGGTTCCTCACGCGCATGCTTTTCATGGTTGACGCTGCGGCCGCGCAGTCCTCCGGGAAGGTGTCGCCATGACGAAGACGCGCACAGCCTCGACGAAGCAACGAGCAGGGCGGCTCTCACAGAAGACTCCACGAGCCGCTCAGGGCTCAGGCTCCGCTCCTCGACCCGCCGTCAATCGTGGACTCCGTGGGCAACTGCTGCGGCTGGACCGCATCGACAGCACGTTGCGTTCGCAGTGGGTGGCAACGGAATTCAAGGACCGCGACCTTGAACACAAGCTCCAGGCCCTCACGGACGCGGGCATTGAGTGGCTGCGAGACACCATCAAGGCCCACGGCTGGCCCGGACACGGCCTCGTGGGACGAAGCGCGGCCGCCGCTGCCTGGCGCCTGATCCAGCATGCTGAGTGCTCCCTGGCGTTTCAGAAGCGCTGCTTGAGCTTGCTGCGGAACGCGGCCAATCGCGGTGACGTTCCCATCCAGCAGGTGGCCTACCTCACCGACGTCGTGCGCATGCGCGAGGGCAAGAAGCAACTCTATGGGACGAAGTTCCGCAAGGTGAAGGGCCAGCTCGTCCCCTACCCCATCGAGAAGGAGGCCTCGGTCGACGAGCGCAGGAAGCAGATGAACCTGCCCTCATTGGAGGCCTACGCTCAGAAGCTCCGCCGCGCCTTCCAACCCTCCTGACGGGAGCCGCCGTGCAACGCGCCTTCGACTGGCAGCCCTTCGTGACGAAGCACTGGGAGAAGACCCCCGCGCGCCTGCCCCTGCCCGGTCCCATCCTGCCCGCCGAGCAGGCCTTCCAGGCCGCGATCTCCGCCTGTGCCCCCTTCCGCCACGGCACGCGCTTCCGTGCCCTCCCCGACGCCCGTTTCTTCGTGGAGGCCGCCAGACTCGCCGCACCTGGCACACTGCTCCCCGGTGATGACGACGCGTCCCTGGAGGACTTCGCCCGCAGAGCCTCCGAGCACCTGGGCGGCGCGTCCGTCCAGCTCCACATCGAACAACCCTTCATGTTCGACTTCGCCCTCTGGAGCGCCTTGCGCGACTTCCTCCGAGGGCTGCTGGAGCGCGTGGGCGTGCCGGTGCTGCCGCTGACCACCGACCTGCTGCTAGGGCGATTCTCGCGCGGTCCCCTGGGCGTCGCGAAGCGGCCCCATCACGCCCTGGTGACGCTCGTGCTCCAGGGGCGGCTGCGGGTCCGGCTCTGGAAGAAGCTCTGGGGCACCGCCGCCAATGAGACCGAGGACTTCGACCGGCACCTGGAAAAGGCCACCACGCTGGAGGCCAGCGCGGGCGAGCTGCTCTACGTCCCCTCTCGCTACTGGCAACTCGAAGAAGCTTTGGGGGACTGCATGGCCGTCCGGGTGTGGATCCCCGTCAAGGGGAGCCGGCCCACGGACGCGGTCAAGGACGTGCTCGTGGGGCTCCTCGAAGCGCAGCACGCTCACGAGGAGCTGGTGCCCTACCACCCCTACCCCTGGCGCAAGCCACGCAAGGGCGCACAGGCCACCATTCCGTCCGTCGAGCAGGCCGCGGACACCCTCCACACGCTGACGCGGGAAGAAGACGTCCAGCAGGTCCTGCGCCTCATCTGGGCCCGGCGGGTCAGTGCCTGTGCGCTGGAGCCCGTCCCACCGCCGGAGCAGGCGCCTCCTCTGACCGACACGGACCGGGTGCGGAGGACGCCTGGCACCGACATCATCCGGATGAAGGACCCATCGGGACTCTGGATCTGGGCCGTCAACGGCCACGCCTTTCCGGGGCCCGACGCGACGCTGGGCCAGCGCCTCATCGACGCCCTGTCCTCGGAGGAGCCGCCTCGCGTCGGTGCGCTGTGCAACCTGGCTCGCACGGGCCCCCGCCGTGAGGCCCTCCGCGCCACGCTGACGGCGCTCCTTCGCCTGCGCGGGATTCACGTCATCACCGGAGCGGAGGTCTGACGAATGCCTGCCCTGGAAATCGCAACCCGTTTCGACTGGGACACCTTCGTCAGGCGCTACTGGAACCAGCGCCCCGTCCTCTTCAAGGGAACGCAGGCCTCGCCCTTCACCGTGGAGGACGTCTTCGACGCGGCGGCCGGCGCCACCCAGCGCTACCTGTCCCGCAGTTACGCGCCGACGTCACGGCCAGACGTCACCTTCACCATCGACCGGCTGCGCCAGCTCCGCGCCCGACCATGGCTCCCCCAGGCCTCGGATGGCTCCCTGGACGGCTACGACGCCCGGATTGCATCCCAACTGGGCGAGCGCCGCTACGCCCTCATCATCGCCACCCTGCATGCCTCCGGCTTCCCGCTCTGGTCGCGGCAGCGCGCCTTCTTCTCCGGCCTGTGGCAGCGCGTCGGGATGCCCGTGACAGGCGGCATCACCACGCTGTTCCACGGGACCTATGAACACAGCCCCGTGGGCGTCCACCTGGACCGCTTCACCACGTTCCTGTTCGCGTTGCGCGGACACAAGCGGATGCGCTTCTGGCGCAAGCGCCCCTGGCGCGAGGACGTCTCCACCATCCTGGACTACCAGCCCTACCTGGCGTCGTCCTTCGTCGCGGAGGTGGAGCCCGGCGACATCCTCTACTGGCCCTCCACCTACTACCACGTGGGCGAGAGCGCCGGAGCCGGCGTGGCCAGCAGCGTGAACGTCGGCATCCCCATCACCGAGCATCACACGATCTATTCCGTGGATGACCTGCTGCGGGGGATGCTCGACGAGACGTCGCTCGCCGACCAGGAATGGAAGCAGACGCGGCTCGCGTCCGTCTCAGCGCCGCCCCTGGCTCGCGGCGTCCTCACGAAGGACGGCGTGCTGAAGTCGGAGCTGCCCGCGGCCCTCACCGAAGCCGTGCGCGCGTTCCGCGACGTGAGCCACCCGAAGGAGGCTCAGCGACACATCCAGGCCACCTGGCTCAAACGCCTCACCTCGGGCGGCTTCGAACCCGTGCCGCCGCCCACCCGCGCACGGCGATTGAATGATGCACATCGCGTGCAACTGGACCCGAGCTTCCCCGTCGTCTTTGAACGAAACAGCGCCACGCGATGGCTCTGTTCCGCCAATGGCCATGCACTGCACGGCGTGGGAGGCGGACGCGCCATTGAAATATTCTTCCGGAAGCTGAACTCAGGAACCGAACTGATCGTGAAGGAGCTGCTGCGCCCATTCAAAACACGACGCACGGCGACACTTGATTCAGATGTCATTGCCGCAACGCGTGAAGGAATGCGCGGACTCCTGCAAAAACTACATTCATTTCGTGTCATCACTCTCAGCGCTTGACGCTTCATCCATCAGCACTCACGCTAGGGCGGCAGTTCTCAATCACCGACGGAGGAGAGTCATGACCAAGACGAAGTCGAAGGCCCCCCGGTCGTCCAAGCAGGCCAAGCAGAAGCTCGTGAAGCTGATGAACGTGATGGAGAAGGCCACGGTTCCCGCTGCCACGAAGGCCGTTGCGGGCACGTGTATGCGCATCTACTGCTTCCCCTACTGATGCCTCCGGGCCGTTGGGAAGCGTCCCAGCGGCCCACTTCCCAACCTGCGCAGTGTGCCTCGCGGAACCGATGTAAGGCATTCTGGAGCACACCACCTCCCTCACTATCCTGTCACCCTCCTGAATCCCTCCAAGGAGCCGTGACATGACCAGTGCCGTCGACCTCCAAGGCAACCCACTGAGTGACCTCGCCCTCGCTGCGATGAGGCGCTGGCTCCTCGAAGCCGATGTGCTGGGTTACCTGCCGCAGATTGCCGCCACGGAGTCCGAGGGCCGGCTCTGGACCTACTTCGGGTTCGGCATCCGCCGCCTCGAAGCGCTCGTCCGGGTGCGCGGGCCCCAGGTCCTCGAAGACGCCTCCGCCTTCCCCGAGGACCTCGACGCCATCGTCGCGCTGCGTGAGTTCATCGCCGCGGCGCCCCCGCTCATCAACGGCCGCCGCAGGCTGGTGGAGCAGGTCCGCGCCTTCTCCGCGGAACAGGACGCGCTGGCCC
Source organism: Myxococcus sp. 1LA (assembly GCA_046520405.1). Classification (GTDB taxonomy): domain Bacteria; phylum Myxococcota; class Myxococcia; order Myxococcales; family Myxococcaceae; genus Myxococcus. The sequence continues at coordinate 71,460 of JBKGHI010000007.1, read as the reverse complement.
TGGGCCGTCCCCTGAGTGCCCAGGAGCTGTTCACCCTCTGGTACCTGAAGGCCCTCCCCGGCGCCTACATGGCGCAGCGCCTTCAGCTGACGGACGTGGACGAGGCCACGGTGCGGCGCATCGCGACGCTCTCCGCCGTGGGCCTCCAGATGTTCGATGACCTGGTGGACCTGCAGTCGGACCTCGCGAGGGGCCGCTTGTGGCTGAGCGCCGAGGAGCTGGAACTGCTGGGCCTGTCCTCGACGCCGCCCGCCGAGCTGCCCACCGTGGCGGGCGAACGCATCGTCCAGCAGCGCAAGGCCATCTGCCTCGAGTACTTCCTCGCCGTGTATGACGAGGCCTCGCGCATCACCTCGCCGGAGAGCCGCAAGCGGGCCAGGTCCTTCGCGGAGGGCTGGCTGAACTTCATCCAGCAGGGCTACCTCAAGCTCTACGCCGCCGGGGAGCCCAGGCCCTGGGACACCGTGCAGCGTGTCCTCAAGGCCCTGCCCGGCTCGGAGACGGCGAAGCTCCCCGTGCTGCGTTCGGTGTTCTCTCTCCTCTCCGCCCTGCCCCTGCCTCCCGTGAATGTGGACTCCTGCCGGCGGGAGCTCGAACTCCTGGGAGGCTGCCCCAAGGCGCTGGCCCCCGCGGTGGCATTGGAGACCATCGGTGCGCTTGAGGCGGAGGGAGACGCGGCGTCCTTCGACGCGCCCGGCGCGGAGGCCACCGCGCTGGAGCGCGCGCTGCTGGCTTCGCCCTCGAAGCACACGGCGGCGGACTTCGCGCGGTACTGCCGAGAATCGACCGAGGGCTCGCCGTCCAACCTGCGGGAGCCCGGCCTGGCGGAGGTGTTCGCCAGCTACGGCAAGCTCGCGGAGCGCAGCGCGCGGAACTCCTTCACGGCCCGCGAGAACTTCCTCCAGCAGCTTCGTCCAGGCTCGCGCCGGGCCCCCGTGGTGGACGCCGAGCTGGCCGAGCGGTTCTCCCGCGACGGCGCGGACTGGATCGCGTTGGGCATCGAGGCCCTCGCGGCGACGGCCCGCGAGGTTCGCGACGGCTGCCGGAAGTAGCCCTTCTGCCCCCAACACCTGCACGACTCAATGACTCCTGAATCCAGCACCGCGGCGGCCGAGACTCCCTGGCTCGTCCGCCGCAAGCCCACTTCGTCTCCTCGACTCCGGCTGTTCTGCTTCCCCTATGCGGGAGCGGGCAGCCTTCCCTACTTCCGCTGGCCCGACCTGCTTCCCGAGGCGGACATTGAGGTGTGCGCCATCCAACCTCCCGGCCGGGAGAACCGCCTCCATGAGCCCTCCGTGGAGGAGCTGCCGCGGCTGCTGGATTCACTCGTGCGCGAGCTGTCACCGCACTTCGACGTGCCCTTCGCCTTCTTCGGCCACAGCCTGGGCGCGCTCATCGCCTTCGAGCTGACGCGCGAGCTCCGTCGCAGAGGCCTGCCATTGCCAGGAACCCTGCTCGTCTCGGGTTCCGAGGCGCCGTCACGTCGCAGTGGCCTGCCGCCGCTCAGTGGCCTGCGTCGCGACGACTTCATCCGCGAGCTGTCCGCCCGCTACGACGGCATTCCCCAGCAGGTGCTGGCCCAGCCGGAGATTCTGGACCTCATCCTGCCCATCCTCCGGGCCGACCTGAAGATTTCGGAGAGCTACACCTACCAGGAGGAAGCGCCGCTTCCGATGCGCCTGTGTGCCTTTGGGGGCACTCGGGATCCTCGCGTCTCCGAAGCCGCGCTCGAAGCGTGGCGGCAGCAAACCCAAGCGGCCTTCTCGATGAAGATGTTCCCGGGCGGCCACTTCTTTCTCAACGAGCTGACGGCCCAGGTGGTCCAGGCCGTCCACACCGAACTCGCAGTCGGAGCACCCCAAACGCCATGAACAGAGACGATTTGCTCGACGACCTGACCCGCTACGTGGCGGAGGAACTCCTGGACGGAGACGCGGAGGAGTTGGACTCCTCCACGCCCCTGCTCGAGCTCGGTGTGCTGAACTCGCTGGAGACCGCCCGGATGATGGGCTTCGTCCAGAAGAAGTACGGCATCACCGTGCCCTCGGAGTCGCTGAAGGTGGAGAACCTCCAGACGCTCTCCGCCATCACGGACCTCGTCATCGACGCGAGGTCCCGGCAGCAGCCGTAGCCGCTCAGCGGCTCTTTCGCAGCATGGCCTGGACGGCGTCGTCGTCCAGGCTTCCCACGTCCGCCAGGAGGGCCTCCAGCTCCGCATCCTCGGGGGCCTCCTGCACGGGCGCGGCCGCCTCTTCCTTCAGCCCCAACACCTCGGCGGCCAGGTAGTCCACCAGCCCGTTGACGGTCGGGTTGTCGAAGGCCACCGTCGCGGGCAACGAGGTGCCCAGGCTCCGCTGAAGGACGTTGCGCAGCTCCACGGACATCAACGAGTCCATGCCGAACTCGAAGAAGCCCTGGTTCGGATCCAACGGCTCCGTGACGGGCCGTCCCAGCACGCCGTTGACCAGCTCTCCCACGTGCGCGCGCAAGGCACCGCGCCGCTCCTTGGGCGAAAGCCGCTCCAACCGCTGACGAATCCCCCCGCTCGCCTCGGGGCTGGCCTTCTCGATGAAGGCCTCGAACAGCGGCGAGCGTCCGCGCCGCCCGAGCACCGCCCAATCCACCGGGAGGATGCCAAGCTGACCGCTCAGCCCCAGGGACTGCTCGAAGACCTGGAGCCCGTCCTCGGGAGGAATCACGCCGAAGCCCAGTTGCTCCATGCGGCGGCGAATCTGCTCCTCCGCGGCCGCGCCCACCTCCGCCCAAGCGCCCCAGTTGAGGCTCAGGGCGGGCAGTCCTTCGGCCTGACGGTAGCGGGCCAGCGCATCCAGGAAGGCATTGGCGGCCACGTAGTTGGCCTGTCCCGCCGATCCGATGAGCGACGCCGCCGAGGAGAACACGACGAAGAAGTCCAGCGTCGTGCCTTGCAGCGCACGGTGGAGATTCCACCCGCCGGAGACCTTGGGGGCGAAGGCGTTGGCCAGCCGCTCCGGCGTCATCTGCACGAAGAGACCATCGTCGATGACACCCGCGGAGTGGATGACGCCACGCAGGGGCGGCACCCGTCCGTTGAGTCCGGCGAGGACACGCTCGACGTCGGAGGCCACCGCCACGTCTCCCTGCACGCAGTGGATGGAGACGCCACGCTGCTCCAGCGAATCCAGACGGGCACGCGCTTCAGGCCCGGGCTCACGCCGGCCCATCAAGACGAGGTGACGGGCCCCACGCTCCGCCAGACGCTCCGCGACGACGAGCCCCAGCCCTCCGAGACCACCGGTGACCAGGTAGCTCGCGTCCGGATTCAGGGCGGTGTCGCCAGTGGCCTTCCGCAGCTTCCGGCTCCGCACCAGCCGGGGCACACGGCGTGTCGTGCCACGCAGGGCGACTTCGTCCTCGCCACTCGCGCCGAGCAGCTCGGCGTGAAGCTGGGCCACCTCGTGCTCGGGCGCGCTGGCGTCCAGGTCCACGCGCCGGCAGTGCAGGTCCGGATGCTCTCGGGTGATGGACTTGCCCAGGCCCCAGAGGACGGAGCTTCCCAGGCGGGTGATGTGCTCCTTCTCCGACGTCGCCTGGGCGCCGCGCGTCACGAGCCAGAGCGAGGTCTTCGTTCCCTTGGCCTCGACGAGTGCCTGGGCGAGCGCGAGCACGCGCGAGCCATGCTCCAAGGCCTGCGCGGGCACGTCCTCCCCGCCACCGTCCAAGCTCCACAGGTCCACGACATGCAGTGGCCCTTGCGTCGCGTCCGCGGGCAGCCGCCCCAGGAGGGCGAGCGCCGCGTCGCGGCCGTTGGACGGCGCATGTGCGTCGGCAGGCACCGTCACCACGTGCCAGCCGTTTCCTTTCAGGCGCTCGGCGAGGCGCGCGCCCACCCCCGCCGTGTCAGCGAGGATGAGGCACTGTGTTCCAGCGTCGCCCGCCGCTGGCGCCTCCACGGGCCGGGGCTGCCACTCCAGCTCGTACAGCCAGTTCTGGTAGCGCTTGCTCTTCGCGCCCAGGAGCCCTTCCCGGCTGATGCGCCGGAGCAACAGACGCTCCACGGTGGCCACGCGCTCGCCGTCCTCGGTGAGCAACTGGATGTCGCACACGAAGCCGGGGCCCTTCGGGTCATCACTCCGCGCCAGCGTCGCGTGGGCCCACACCTCTCCCAGGCCGCCTCGCTGCACCTGCACCTTGCCCACGCCCACGGGGAGGTACGCGGCATCGCCCTCCTCGTCGAGCACCGCGCCCACCATCTGGAAGCACGCATCCAGGAGCGCGGGCTGGAGCAGGTACTGCCCGGCATCCGCCGCCGCGCTGCCCGACAGGGCCAGACGCCCCATCACCTCGTTCTCACCTCGCCAGAGGCCCTGGATGCCTCGGAAGCTGGGGCCGTACGCGAGCCCCGCCTGGCCCAGCTTCGCGTAGTAGCCCTCCACGGGCACCTCACGCGCCAGCGAGGCACGCAGACGCGCCACGTCGACTCGCTCACCCGGCACAGCCGCCGCCGCGGAGAGCTTGCCGTGGGCATGGAGAATCCACCCGGGCTCGCCTTCGCCCGTGTGCTCCTCCTGGCTGTAGATTTCAAAGCGCCCCGCGCGCTCGCCCTCCGGTGAGTAGAGCAGGTGCACCCGGCGCTCCCCCTCCTCCGGAAGGAAGAGGGCCTGCGAGAAGGTGAGTTCATCCACCGTCCCACCCGCCGCGCCGAAGAGCGAGGCCCCCGCCGCGAGCCCCATCTCCACGTAGGCCGCGCCCGGCATCAGGATCTGCCCGTAGACGCCATGGTCCTTCAAGAAGGCGGGCCTGGCCGCGCCCACGGAGGACTCGAACTGCTTCACCTGCGAAGGCGACGTGTGCGGACGTCCCAGGAGGGGATGGCCACGCACCGCCCCCGGCTCCGGCGCCACGCTGACGCCTGGGATGTCCCACGTCGACCCATTGAGGTCCATCCAGTGGTGGCGCCGCTGGAAGGGATAGACGGGCAGCGCGACCTTGTGGCGCTCGCGCCCCTGGTCCAGGCCTCGCCACTCCACCGGAACGCCCGCGACGTGCAGGGCCGCGAGCCCTTCCAGCATCTGCTGCCAGTCGGAGCGCTCCGGGCGCAGGCTTCCCACCCAGAGCGTGTCCTCCTTCGTGATGCAGGACTGGCCCATCGTCACCAGGGTCGGCTTGGGACCGACCTCCAGGAAGGCCTTCACGCCGGCCTGCTCCAGCGTCTGCATGCCCCGGGCGAACATCACCGGCTCACGCAGGTGCTGCACCCAGTACCGGGGCGTCAGGATTTCCTTCCCGGCCTCGCGCCCGCTCAGGTTCGAAATCAACGGGATGGCCGGAGGCTGGAGCTTCACCTTCGCCACGGCGCGAGAGAACGCGTCGAGGATGGGGTCCATCAACGCGGAGTGGAACGCGTGCGAGACGCGCAGCATCGTGCCGCGCTTGCCCTTGCGGGTCAGCTCGGCCACGCATTCGCCGACCGCGGACTCGCGTCCGGAGATCACCACGTTGCGCGGACCATTGAGCGCCGCGATGGACACCTGTCCGTCGTACCGGGCCAGCAGTGACTCCACTTCCGCCGCATCCGCGGACACGGTCGCCATCGTCCCGCCCGCGGGCAGCGACTGCATCAGCCGGGCACGGGTGGCGATGAGCTCCAGCCCTTCCTCCAGGGTGAAGATGCCGGCCACGCAGGCCGCCACGAACTCGCCCACGGAGTGCCCCATCACGAAGTCCGGCCGGATGCCCCACTGCATCCACACCTGCGCCAGGGCGTACTCGAGCGCGAACAACGCGGGCTGGGTGAAGCCCGTCTCGTCCAGCCGCGACCGCGCCGCGTCATCCCGCTGCGAGGGATGCAGCAGCTCGATGAGCGACTGTCCCAGCAACGGCTTCAGCGCCTCGTCACAGCGCAGGAGCGTGTCCCGGAAGATGGGCTCGGTCCGGAGCAGCTCCTCGCCCATGCCCAGCCACTGCGCGCCCTGTCCGGTGAACAGGAAGGCGACGCGGGGTTGTCCCTCCGCCTTTCCGCTCAGCACCGCCGGGGATGTCTGCCCCGCCAGGAAACTGGTGAGTTGCTCCCGCATGCCCTCTTGCGAGCTGCCCAGCACCGCGAGCCGGTGCCGGAAGGCGTCACGGCCGGTGTTCGCGGTGAAGCAGATGTCCTCCAGGGACTGAGACGCGAGCCCCGGGCCACCGAGCACCTGCGTGTAGCGCTGCGCCAGCTCATTCAGCGCCTGCGGCGTCCGGCCCGACAGCGTCAGGACGTGCAGCGGCCGAGGCACCGCATCCGGCGTCCGTGATGGCGCGGGCGGGGCTTCCTCGATGAGCACGTGGGCGTTGACGCCGCTGAGTCCGAAGCCGCTGACCCCCGCGACGCGCGGCTTGTCGGCCTTGGGCCACGGCGTCACCTGGGTGGGGATGGCGATCTGCAACTGCTGCCAGTCCACGGTCGGATTGGGCGTGCGGAAGTGCAGGTGCGGAGGGATTTCGTTCTGCCCCAGGGACAGCACGACCTTGATCATGCCCGCCGCGCCCGCCGCGGACTCCAGGTGCCCCAGGTTTGTCTTCGCGGAGCCCACCAGCAGCGGCGCCTCCGCGGCGCGCCCGTCTCCGAGCACGGCGTCCAAGGCCCGCAGCTCGATGGGGTCGCCCAGCGGCGTGCCCGTGCCGTGGGCTTCGATGTAGTTCACGTCCGCGGGCGCGAGGTTCGCGGCCTCCAGCGCCTTGCGCAGCAGTTTCTCCTGCGCGGGCCCGTTGGGGACCGTCAGACCGCCACTGAGCCCGTCATGGTTCACCGCGGAGCCACGGATGACGGCGAGGATGCGGTCGTTGTCCCGCTGCGCATCCGAGAGCCGCTTGAGCACCAGCACACCGCAGCCCTCGCCACGGCCGTAGCCATTGGCGGAGGCATCAAACGTCTTCGAGCGCCCATCCGGCGCCAGCGCCCGCATCTTCGACAGGACGATGTTGTTGTCCGGCCGGAGAATCACATTCACGCCGCCCGCCAGCGCCAGCGAGCACTCCCCCTGCCGCAGCGCCTGACAGGCCAGGTGGGCGGAGACGAGCGCCGAGGAGCACGCCGTCGCCACCACCATGGATGGCCCCTGGAGCCCCAGCACGTAGGACACGCGCCCCGCGGAGAAGCTCAGCTCGTTGCCGGTCCCCATGTACGGCAGGTCGCGCGTCTGCACCGCGTTGAAGGGAACGCGCCCGTAGTCACTGCTCAGGAACCCGACGTAGACGCCCGTGTCGCTGCCCATGAGGGAGCCCGGCGCGATTCCGGCGTCCTCCAAGGCCTCCCAGGACACCTCCAGCATCAACCGCTGCTGTGGGTCGACGTAGTTCGCCTCGCGCGGGGAGATTCCAAAGAATTCACTGTCGAATGCGGCGATGGGCTGCTTGAGGAACCCACCCTCCCGGACGAACATCTTCCAGCCCGCGTCCGGGTCCTCCGCGTAGTACGCATCCACATCCCAGCGGTCCGCCGGGACGGTGCATACGGCATCGACGCCGCCGCGCAGCAGCTCCCAGTACGCGTTCGGGTCGTTCGCGCCGCCGGGGAACCGGCACCCCATGCCGATGACCGCGATGGGCTCCGAGCGCGCGCGCTCCAATCCATCCACGCGCGCCCGGAGGGTCTTGATGGCCAATGCCGCCCGTTGCAAGGGCGTCATTGACTCCATCGAGAGAGCATTCTCCTCGTTGGACATCCTCACTCGAATGGACTCATCCGACACTGCCCACCCCTTTCACTGCGACTAGCTGATGGAAATCTTCTCAAGCGGTTCCGGCGCGGGGCTGGCCGCCGTGCCGGTGCTGCTCACAGTCGCCTCGCCCGTGGTGCATCCGCCCGCGGGAGGCGCGCGACGGTCACTGGGCCGTGCGCACTCCGCGGCGCCCGAGCTTCCCTTCGGCCGCTTCGCGAGAATCAGGTCGCTGGCCTTCTGGAAGACATCGCCCAGCGACGTTCCCGTGCGGGGAGGATGGGCCGACGTCGGCGGACACGGCTGATTCGCCCGGTCCTCGATGGCGGCGTCGATGTGCTGCAGCTCGTGAATCTGCGCGTCGAGGATGTGCGCGACACCCTTGAGCGCCTCCTGCTTCGCGCGGAAGAGCTGCTGCACCAGGCCGCGCCCGCCCGGAATCACCGCGTTGGCGAACTCGGCGAACCGCGCCCCGTACTCCGGCGAATCACCAAAGGAACCCTTCGGAAAACGATCATCCTGCGAGGACATCAGATACCTCTTTCTTTTTGAAAACTCACGATGAGCCGGTCGTCCTCCATGCGGGCGCCGACGTCGGGAGGAGTGCAATCATCCGAGGCAACACCACGTTGCGCCGGACGGCCCCGACCTGGATGACGAACTCCGCGCCGCGGCGGGAGAGCTCGACCTCGCTCTTCGCCACGAAGGGGAGCCGCACCTCCAGCGTGTACGCGTCCACGGCTTCCTTGCGGATGCCCAGGGGAGGCTTCGGGGCCGCGAGACGGACGGGGTCCTCGCCCTGGTAGAGCTGCTCCGCGAAGGTCTCGAGCGGCTTCTCCCCCACCACCTCTGCGGCCTGGTGCGGGACCTTCAACACCAGGAGCGATGAGAACGCGCCCTGGAGTTTCTCCACGTGCGGCTGCTGCGCCCGCGCCAGCTCGGAGCCGGCGTCCGCGGCCTCCGGCGCGAGGCGGTTGATGACGACACAGTCCACCGCGATGTCATGCAGGCTGAAGTACGTGTACGCCCGCTGCGTCTCCTGCACGGACAGCGTGTCCGCGGTGGTCACCAGCCGGAGCGTCGTCACCGTCGGGTCGCGCAGCAGCGTGTCCACGGCATTCAGCCGGTCGCGAACCTCCAGGCTCGCGTCCGCGCCGTGGAGGCTCGCGGCCATCAGCCTCGCCCTGCGGCCGGGCTGCGCGGGTGCCTGCTGCTTGCGCGCGTACCAGCTCATCGCCGGCACGGTGTTGAGCAGGTGCAGGGCCGCGCTCGTGGACGGGCAGTCCACGATGAGGAGGTCATGCTGCTGCGCACGGACGTACTCCCCCAACCGGAGGAGCATGACGACGTGGGCCGCCTCGGCCGTCATCGCCACCTCCTCCGCGTTCACCTGCTCCAGACCGCCATCCACGAGCGCGGACAGGCCGCCCTGGCCGCCGTTCCAGCCGCGACGGAGCTCATCGCCCACGTCCACTTCGTGGAGGGACAGGTGGTCGTTGACGCCCACGGGAACGCCCCGAGGCCCTGAGAAGAGCGCGCCTTGCAGCCCCATGGCCGTGCCGAGCCCGTGGGCCATGTCGAAGGAGAGCACCAGGGTCCGAAGGCCCCGGCGCGAGGCCGCCAACGCCGTGGCGGCCGCCACCGTGGTCTTCCCGGCCCCTCCTCTTCCGGAGACAAGAATGATGCGGGTCATCTCAATCCACCTCTCGCGCTGCGGTCCGTGCCAGGTGTGCCATGGGTGCTAGGCGGCCTTCGCCGAATCCCCCAGCCAGCCCGACTTCCCGAGCCACGTCTGGGCCCGGTTGAGCTGCCCGACGGTGGACTGGGTGGCCAGCAGGCTCGTGACGGTGGACTCCACCTGCTGGAGGTTCGCCGCGGAGAGCGTCTGGTCCACCACCGGGTTCAGCCGGAAGTACTTCTTCCGCAGAATCATGCGGCACTGGTAGTCCGCCGCGTCCGAGCCGGCCTCCAGCATCATCTTCACGAGCACCATGGGGTCGTGGAAGTCCAACAGCCACTTGGAGAAGCCCCAGTTCGCGGTGCCCTTGCAGAAGTGCGGCGTGAGGTACGAGGACATGCAGCCGTTGCCCACGGACATCATCAGGATGTTCGTCAGGTCGGGCGGCTCCGTCTCCAGCGTCTCCACCTTCTCATCGCGGCTCTTGCGCGTGATGTTGTTGATGATCTGCGCCAGCGCCACCAGCGACGGGTTGTTGGCATAGACGCCGCCGTCGACGTAGCCGCTGCCCTGCTCCCGGATGCCCTGGTACACGGGATAGGAGAGCGGGGGCGAACCGCTGCGCATCAGCACGTCCACCACCAGCTCGTTGTGGTCGCTGTCGTTGTCCGGCCCGGTGTTGTGGAACACCTTGGCCTTCCAGGTCCGCAGCGACTTGCGGTGGCCGTCGAGCTGGAAGGACGGAATCGCCACCTTCCGCTTCAGGTCGCCCAGGCGCAACGTCGCGCCGAAGTAGCTACAGAAGAAGTCGCGCATGTAGCTGGAGTCGAGCAGCGCGGCGTTGCCCGTCAGCGCCATGGCGGTCCGCCCCAGCGACACCGCCTTGCGGTTCATCTGGACGACCTCACCCCAGAAGTCGAGGATCTTGGGGAAGGCGTCGTCGGGGTTCTCGTAGGTGGCGAAGAACGCGGCGTTGAAGGAGCCCGCGGACGTCCCGGAGAACAGCTCCACGTCATTCAGCAGGGACTGGCTGCTGCCGCGGCTGGTCATCGTCTCCTTCAGCGACTTGAGCAATCCCGCGGTGACATACCCCTCACCGCCAGAAATAGACGTACCATCCATTGTAAGGACTCGGTGCGGCATTACATGACCTCCATGGGGAGCTGCGCAGCCAGCCCCGTTGCTGGCATTTCCGCCCGAGACACTTCTGCGATTGGCGGGACAGTCAGAAGCCCATCCAGACATTTCTGTATTTCATTTGCAAGCACCATGACATTCCGCTCATCCATGATGAGTGTCATGTGATTACCCGGGACCGGTATCACCTCCGTCCCCGCGAGCGCGAACCTGCGCACACTGTCGACGAGCGGATCCCCTCCGATTGTGACGGGACCCGTCCTGAAGAGTGTGGCGGCGCCCCCGTAGGATGAGAACGTATAGAGTTGTTCAGAGCGCCGTGTTGCCAGGAAGTTCCGCGCGGTCAGCGCGCTCTCACGCAAGAAACGCCACAGGTATGAATACTGACCATCCGTATCCCGACGAAGCAGGTCTGTCCATGTCTCGGGGAGGCTGATGCCCATCCATTCCCCAATCAATCGCAGGCTCGCGTAGTCACGCGGCATCTGGGCCTCGCCCAGCACCTTGATGAGCTGCGAGCCCGCAGGGATTTCCTGGGGCGTGCCGTCGTGCGCCGCCAGCCGGTCCAGCGCCGCGCCGTCAATCAATCCCAGCAACGCCACCTGCTCCCCCAGCGCTTCCAACTGCCGGGCCATCTCGCAGACGACGAGCCCACCGTAGGACCAACCCGCGATGCGGTACGGCCCGCGAGGCTGGACCTGCCGCAGGGCCGCCACGTAGAGCGCGGCGGTGTCCTCGATGGTCTCCGGCGGCTGCTGGTCGTCCATGACGCCCGGCATCTGGAAGCCGAACACCGGCTGCTCCTCGTCCAGGTGCCGGGCCAGGGTGACGTAGACGGCCGGGCTGCCCGCGGAGGGCGGGGCCAGGAACAGCGGCGGCTTGCGCCCCAGCGGCTTCAGCGCCACCACGCAGGCCGGGAGCTGGCGAATCAACGCGGTGACCTTGCTGGAGTGTTCATCAATCCAGCTCGCCAGGGACTCGACGGTAGGACGGTCGAACACCTCGTTGAGCGGCACCTCGATGTTCAGCTTCGCGGAGATGCGCGCGATGAGCGTGACGGCGAGCAGCGAATGCCCGCCCAGCTCGAAGAAGCTGTCGGTGGGCGCCACGGTGCTCAAGCCCAGCAGCTCGCCGAAGAGGGCCTGGAGCTGCTGCTCCGTCTCGGTCCGCGCCACCGTGCGGACCAGGCCACTGGCCGTGGCCGTCTCCGACACCACGGGCGGCAGGGCCTTGCGGTCAATCTTCCCGCTGGGCGTCAGCGGCAGCTCCGGGAGGACCGCGATGACCTCCGGCATCATGTATTCGGGCAGCACCTCGCGAAGGGACTTCCGCAGGTCCGCTCGCAGGTCACCGCCTTCCGGGTCCTCCAGCGTCTGAGGCTGCACGTAGGCCACCAGGCGCGGCATCCCGCCGGGGGGACGCTGGAGCACCACCGCGGCCTGGACCACGTTGGAATGGCCGCCCAGCGCGGCCTCAATCTCTCCGGCCTCGACGCGGTGTCCCCGAATCTTGAGCTGGTCGTCCTGCCGGCCCAGGTATTCGATGCGGCCGTCGGCGAGGTACCGGGCATGGTCGCCGGTGCGGTAGAGCCGCGAACCGCCAGCGCCGGTCTCGAAGGGGTTGGGGATGAAGCGCTCGGCCGTCAGGTCCGGGCGGCGCAGGTAGCCCCGGGCCAGCCCGACGCCGCCGATGAACAGCTCCCCGGGCACGCCGATGGGCACCGGTTGCAGGTGACGGTCCAGGATGTACAGCCGCATGTGCGGAATGGGCCGGCCAATGGGCACGCGCTCCGGCGGCGGTGCGCCATCCGGGAGCAGCGTCTCGAAGCAGCAGGCCACCGCGGCCTCGGTGGGGCCGTACTCGTTGATGACGCGCGTGGGGATGCCCTGCTCCCGCCACGCGGCCAGGTCCACGCCGTGCAGCCCCTCCCCGCCCAGCACCACCGCGTGGGTCCGCCCGAGCACCTCACGCGTGCGGCCCAGGCCGTTGAAGGCGCGCAGGTGCGACGGCGTCATCTTGATGAAGCTGAAGCCCTGCTCGGCGTAGTCCCGTGACGTCAGCTGGTCGATTTCGCGTCCGCGAGGAACGAGGAACAGCGCGCGGCCCGCGAGCAGCGGCGCGAAGAGGCTCGTCAGGGTTCCATCGAAGCTGACGGAGCCAATCACCGGGCTCCCCGTCCCCTCGCGGAGCCGGTACGCCTCCACGCTCCACCGCAGGTAGTTGACGATGCTCCGGTGGGTGATTTCCGTGCCCTTGGGCCGCCCCGTCGAACCGGACGTGTAGAGGATGTAGGCGAGCTGGTCCGGGAGGACGTCACGGCGAAGCTGCCGGCCGGGAGCGGCTGGCATGTCCCGGTAGCCTTCATCCACATGCAGGGTGACGAAGCCCCCCATGCCCCAGAGGCGCTCGGAGAGCTTCTCGGTGGAGATGACCACCCGGGGCCGGGCGTCCGCGACGATGTGGCGGAGCCGGTCCGCGGGCTCGTCCGCGTCCAGGGCGAGGAACGCGCCGCCCGCCTTGAGCACGCCCAGCAAGCTCACGATGAGCTCCGGAGAGCGGTCGAGGGAGACGCCGACCACCACCTCCGGCCCCACGTCCAGTTCCTGGAGGGCCGCGGCGACCCGGTCGCTGAGCTGATCCAACTCGCCATACGTCAGCTCCCAATCATCCACGACGACGGCCACCGCGTCCGGCGTGCGCAGCGCCTGGGCTTCGATGAGCGCGTGGAGGCACGCACCCTCCACCTCCTGCGCCCCGGTGTCGTTCCACTGTTGGAGGACGCGCCGCCGGTCCTCCGCGCGCAGCATCGGCAGCGCTCCCACGGGGCGCTGCGGCTCCGCCACGAGCCCCGCGAGCAGCACCTGGAAGCAGTCCACGTAGTGCTGGATGGTGTGCTGCTCGAAGAGGTCGCGGCTGAAGACCATCCGTGCCGACAGCCGGTCTCCGTGGTCATCCACGAAGAGGTTGAGGTCGAAGCGCGACGTGGTCGCCTCGAACTCGAGCGGCCGCACCTGGAGGCCTGTCTCGGCCTGCGCCTCGCTGGAAGCGCGGACCCAGGCGAACACGACCTGGAACAGCGGGTTGTAGCCCAGGCTTCGCGCGGGCCTGAGTTCCTCGACGAGCAGGTCAAAGGGCAGGTCCTGGTGGGCGAAGGCGCCCAGCACCGTCTCGCGCACGCGCTCCAGCACGGTGGCGAAGCTGGGGTCGCCGCCCAGGTCCACCCGCATCATCAGGTTGTCCACGAAGAAGCCGACCAGCGGCTCCAGCTCCGTGCGGCTCCGGTTGATGGAGTTGGCGCCCAACACCAGGTCGTCACGCCCGGTGAGGCGGTGCAGCAGCACGAAGAACGCGCTCAGCATCCCCACGAAGGGCGTGGTGCGCGCCGCGTGGCTCTGGGCCTTCAGGGCCGCGGTGAGCTCCGGGCCCACCTCGAAGCGGACCTCGCCGCCCCGGTTCGTTGGCGCCTTGGGACGCGGGTGGTCCGCGGGGAGCTCGAGCAGCGGCGGCGCCCCTTCCAGCTTCTTGCGCCAGTAATCCACCAGCTTCTGGCGCACGTCGCCTTGCAGGTAGCCGCGCTGCCAGACGGCGAAGTCGGAGTACTGGAGCGTCAGCGGGGGAAACGGCGAGGGCTGGCCGCTGGCGAAGGCCGCATACAACGTCACGATTTCACGGACGAGGATGGCCTGGGCCCACACGTCCGCCGCGATGTGATGCAGGCAGAGCTGGAGGTATTGGCCCTGGGGGCCCCGTTCAATCACCAGGAAGCGCAGCAGCGGCCCCGTGGCGAGTTCGAAGGGCCGATTGCCCTCGCGCTGGAGGAAGGCCTCCACGCCCGCGGGTTCGGCGGCCAGCACCTCGCGCTCGTCGAGCACGCGGAAGTCGAGCCGGGGCTCCGGGTCGACGATTTGAACCGGCACCCCTGCCTGCTCGGCGTAGCGCGTCCGGAGAATCTCGTGGCGGCGGATGACCTCGGTGAAGCAGCGCGCCAGGATGTCCACGTCGAGGTGCCCTTCGACCTGGAGCGCCAGCATCAGGTTGTACGCGGTGCTGCCGGGCTCCAGACGGTCGAGGAACCACAACCGCGTCTGCCCGTAGGAGAGCGGCGCGGGTCCCGTGCGTTGGACCGGGACGATGGGGGCCTCCCCCTGCCCCTGGTCATGCGCGCGCAGCAGCTCCAGCAGCGCAGCCTTGTGTTCCGCCAGGGCCTGGCGGAGCTCCGCGCTGGCGGCCCCCTTCGGCCCCCGGAGGCGCAGCGCATCGCCCTCCACCCGGACTTCAAGGCCCCGCCGGTTCAGCTCGGCGAGCAGTTCCCCCAGGTTCATACCGTCAACTCCTCGATTTCGGCTGCGGCCTCGGCCGCGGGAGCACGCGCCATCAGCTCCTTGAGTTCGAGCTGGGTGCTCAGGGCATCGACGATCCCGTCGAGCGTCGTGCCGTCGATGAAACGTGCCATGAGCAGGTCCACGCCCAGCTCGCGGCCAATGCGGTTCTTCAGCTCGACCGCGCGCAGCGAATCGAGCCCCATCTCGTTCAGGGAGATCTTCTTCTGGAGGACCTCGTGGTCCGGCGCGAAGCCCAGCAAGGGCCCCAGCCGGCTCTGCACGTATCGCGTCAGCAACGCGCGCCGGCGCTCACCGTCCGCGCGCTTCAGCTCATCCATCAGCTCGTGCATCCGCGAAGCGCCCGCGGACCGGGCCTGCTCACGGAGCATGAGCTCGGAGAACAAGGCGCCATGGCCGGGTGACGGCCCCACCTCCAGCGAGGAGACGCTGAAGGGCACCACGCCCATCTGCACGGCCCCCTGCTCCAGGAGCTGCTCCAGGACCTGGAGCGCCACGTCGGGGGCGAGGCTGGCGGCATCCGAAGCCTCCGGCCGGTCCGCGCTCTTCGCGGCCATGCCCGCGCCCGCCCAACGGCCCCAGTTGACGCTGAGGGCTGGCAGCCCCTGGTGGCGCCGGTGGTGCGCCAAGGCATCCAGCACACTGTTGGCCGCCACGTAGTTGGACTGCCCCGCGACGCCCACCAGCGAGGCCGCGGACGAGTACAGGACGAAGAGGTCCAGCGACAGGCCAGCCGTGGCGCGGTGCAGGTTCACCGCGCCTTGCACCTTGGGCGCGAACACGCGGGAGAAGCGCTCCCGGTCCTGATGCAGGATGACGCCGTCCTCCAGCACGCCCGCCGTGTGGATGACGCCGCGCAGGTGCTGTCCCCGCTCGGCCACTCCCGCCACCAGGCGTTGGACGTCTTCCAGCCGCGAGACATCGGCGCGCGCGACGGTGATGTCGGCGCCCCGGGCGGTCAACGCCACGAGCCGCGCGTTCGCCGCATCTGAAGGCGCGCCGCGGCCCACCAGCAACAGGTGCCGGGCCCCCGCGCCCACCAGCCACTCCGCGGTCGCGAGCCCCAGCGCCCCCAGGCCGCCCGTCACCAGGTAGACGCCCTCCGGCTGGATGCGCACGGGCGCCGCGCCGGCGGTTGGCTTGCCCGGACGCACGAGGCGCGCCCCCAGGAGCTGGCCACCGCGCACGGCCATCACGTTCTCCTGAGGCGGCTGCGCCATCAGGTGGAACAACCGCTCCAGGGCCTCGGCGCCCGGCTCCAAGTCGACCATGCGGCACGCAAGCTCCGTGTGCTCGATGGCCGCCGCGCGGCCGAAGCCCCAGAGCGCGGCCTGCGCGAAGCCCTCCACCGCATCCGTGGGCGTGGCGGCGACCGCGCCCTCCGTCACCATCCACAGCGCGGGCCGGTGCGCCCAGGTGGCCCGCGCCAACGCCTTCACCAGGTGCAGCGCCCCCACGGTGCTCGCCGTCACGGCACCGGAGCGGCCTTCGGGAGAACGGTCCCCCAGCCCCCACAGGAAGGCCACGGTTGTCGGCGCCGCGCTGGAAGCGGAGACATCCTGGAGCAGCCGCTCGAAGCCCGCGGCGTCGTGGGGATTGAGTTGATAGTGGCTGGCGTCAACGCGCTCGTAGGCCGGCCCCGGCGTCGCCACCACGCAGTTCCAGGAGCGTTGCAGCGCCAGCTCCCGGACCTCCCGCGCGACGCGCTCCGAGTCCACCAGCAGCAGCCAGGCGCCGGACTGCGACTCGACCTGGTCTCGCGCGGTGGGCACGGACTGCTCCCGCCACGCCAGCTCGAAGAGCAGCTCCTGCATCGCCCCCGAGAAGGCCGCCTGGAACGCGCGGCGGTCGACCTGCTTCAGCAGCAGGCCCTCCACCTCGGCGACGACGGCGCCGTCCTCATCGAGGATGCGAAGGTCGGCGCTCGCCAGGCCGTCCGCCAGGGACGTCCGCGCGCCCGCCTTCGCGTGCACCCAGATGCTGCTGCCCGGCCGCTTGAACCAGCGCAGCCGTTCAATGGCGACCGGAATGCGGCCCTGGCCCTCTCCCGTCACCTGCGCATCGCCGCCCGTGAAGGCCGCCGCCGCCGTCTGGAAGCAGGCGTCGAGCAGCAACGGGTGCAGCCAGTAGTCCCCCAACCCGATGACGAGCGCGTCGGGCAGCTTCACGTGCGCGAGACACCCCTCCTTGCCGAAGCGCAGCGCATCGATGCCGCGGAAGGACGGGCCGTACTCCAGCCCGCCCCGCGCCATCATGTCGTAGAGCGCGCTGACGGAGCCCTGCCGGGGGAACTCGGGCAACAGCCCGGACTCCAGCGGCACCGCCTCCGGACGGGTGCGCCCTTCGACGACGCGCCCCTGCGCCAGCCGGGACCAGGTGCGGTCCGAGCCGCCCACGGCCTGTCCGTGGATTTCGAAGCGGGAGCCGTCCTCCTCGGGCGACAACACCGTCTGGACGTCCTGCGCGTGGCCCTCCGTGAAGACCAGCGCCCGCTCCAGCTCGATGGCGGTGAGCTCCAGGGGCCGGCCCGCCGGGGCCACGTGGTGCGCCGCGCCGAGCGCCATCTCGACGTAGCAGGCGGCTGGCAGCACGGGGTTTCCGAGGACGCGATGCTCCTCGATGAAGGCGGGCGCGTGCGTGCTCAGCCGGGCCGCGAACCGTGCCTCCTTCGCGCCCGCGAGTTGCAACTGCGCCCCCGGCAGCACGGGGGCCTCGCCTCGCGCGGAGTCGTCGCTCGCTGAGTAGGCGCGTTGACCCGCGGGGCCCTTCGCGTCCATCCAGTACCGCTCACGCAGGAAGGGATGCGTCGGCAGGCAGCGAGGCCGGCGCTCGAAGGGCGCGTCGAACGCGGTCCAATCCACGTCGAAGCCGCGCATGTACAGCTCCGCCAGGCTCGCGAGCAGTTGCGCCGTCTCGCCCGCGGACGGACGCAGGCTGGGAAGCCAGCACAGCGCCTCCGTCGTCTGGAATGTCCTGCGGCCAATGCCCGCCAGGATGGGCGCGGGCCCCACCTCCAGGTACGTCCGGTGCCCCTCCGCGCGCAGCGCCTCCAGCCCTTGCGCGAAGGCGACGGGCTCCCTCAACTGACGGCACCAGTACTCCGGCCGGGAGATTTCTTCGCCAACACGCCGGCCCTCCAGCGTGGAGACCAGGGGGATGCGCGGCGCCGTCAGCGTCAGGCCCCGGAAGGCCTCCGCGAACGGCTTCAGCACCGGCTCCATCTGCGTGGAGTGGAAGGCGTAGGCCATCCGCAGACGCTTCGTCTGGATACCGTGGCGTCCCAGGGCCGCCTCCACCTCCGTGATGGCCTCCGGCACCCCTGAGACCACCACGTCCTCGGGGCCGTTGATGGCCGCCAGGGACACCGCGCCAGCGTGAGGCGCAATGGCGCCACGGACCGTGTCGACCGGCGCGGAAATCGCCAGCATCGCCCCCGCGCCCAGCATGTCCCCGATGAGCCGTGCGCGCACCACGACCAGCCGCAAGGCCTCCTCGATGCTGAACACCCCCGCCACGGCGGCCGCGGCGTACTCCCCCAGGCTGTGCCCGATGAGCACCGACGGCGTGACGCCCCATGACGCCCACAGCTCCGCCAGCGCGAACTCCAGCGCCACCAGCGCGGGCTGCGCGTGGCGCGTGTCCTCCAGGAGCGTCGCGGACGTGTCACCGAAGAGGAGCGCTTCGAGCTTGCAGTCGAGCAGCCCGTCCAGTGCCTTGGAGCAACGCGCCAGCGCGGCCCGGAACACCGGCTGCGTCTCGTACAGTTCGCGTCCCACACCGGGACGCAGCGCGCCCTGCCCGGTGAAGAGGAACACGGGCCGGGGGCTCTCCGTGCCGCGCAGGGGCTCGCGCTCCGGGCGCAGCTTCTCTTCACGCAGCCGCGCCAGGTTCGCGCGCAGCTCCGCGGCGGTGACGCCGGACACGGCGGCGCGGTGCTCGAACTGCGAGCGGCCGGCGTTGGCCGTGTAGCACCAGTCGCCCAGCGCCGACGCATCCTCGGGCAGCGCGCGCTCCTGCGCCTCCATGAGGGCCTCGAGCGCGGCCTCGCTCTTCGCCGACAACGTCAGCACGTGGGCCGGGCGCTCCTTCTCCACGCGGGGCCTCGACAGCACCGGGGCCTCTTCCACCACCATGTGCACGTTGGTGCCGCTGAACCCGAAGCTGCTGACACCCGCGATGCGCCGCTTGTCTCCGCGGAGCCAGGGCCGGGTGGCCGTGGGGATGGTGACGGGCAGCTCGTCCCAGCGGATGTTCGGGTTGGGCCGCTCGAAGTTCAGGTGGGCGGGGATGGCCTCGTTCTGCAACGAGAGGAGGACCTTGATGAGCCCCGCGATGCCCGCGGCGGCCTCCAGGTGGCCGATGTTCGTCTTCACCGAGCCGACGAAGAGCGGCTCACCGCGCGCGCCCTTGCGGCCGAAGACGGACCGCAGCGCCTCCATCTCAATGGGGTCTCCCAGCAGCGTCCCCGTGCCGTGGGCCTCGATGTAGCCCACCTGGTCCGGCTCCACGCCGCAGCTCTCCAGCGCCGCCCGGATGACGCGCTCCTGCGAGCGGCCGTTCGGCACCATCAGCCCGCTGCTGCGCCCGTCATGCGTGACGGCCGAGCCCCGGATGACGCCGATGATGGAATCCCCGCTGGCCAGCGCATCCGACAGGCGCTTGAGCACGACGACGCCGCAGCCCTCGCCGCGCCCGAAGCCATCCGCCGACGCGTCGAACGTCTTGCAGCGGCCGTCCGCCGACAGCATCCGGTTCTGGCACTCCACCATCACCGTGACGGGAGAGAGGTTCAGGTTCGCGCCCGCGGCGAGCGCGAGGTCGCTCTCGTCGTTGCGGAGGCTCTGACAGGCCAGGTGGATGGCGACCGCGGACGACGAGCACGCCGTGTCCACCGAGACGGCCGGCCCCTGCAGGCCCAATGTGTGGGAGATGCGCCCCGCGGCGACGGACGGGTAGTTGAGCGACGCCGAGTGGAACTCCATCTTCTCGGCCATGCCCAGCAGGTTGTAGTCGTTGTGCATCAGCCCCAGGAAGATGCCGGTGCGGCTCCCGGTGAGGCCGGCGGGCGGAATGCCGGCGCGCTCCAGGGCCCGCCAGCACTCCTCCAGCAGCAGGCGCTGCTGCGGGTCCATGCCCTTGGCGTCACGAGGCGTGATGCCGAAGAAGCCAGGGTCGAACAGGTCGACGTCTTCGATGAAGGCGCCCCGGCGCGTGTACATCTTCCCCGGGACACCGGGCGTGGGGTCGTAGAACGCGTCGACGTCCCAGCGCGAGGCAGGCACGTCCCGCGTCGCGTCCCGGCCCGCGGAGAGCAGCTCCCAGAACGTCTCGGGCAGCTCGCCGCCGCCAGGGAACCGGCAGGACATGCCGACGACGGCAATGGGCTCGGCCGCCAGCAGCTCCTTCTTCGAGCGCAGTTGGCTCGCGAGGTACGCGAGCTTGACGACGGGCAATTCAGAAATGCGTGACGATATTTTCGCCATCAGGGTCTCATCTGGTGAGCGCGCTCTCCAGCTCCTGGTCGATGAGGGATGTCAGCTCCTGCTCCGACAGCCCTTGGATCTCCGCGGAGAGCGCGCCCTGCGCCTCCCGCGATGCTTCCTGCTTCTTCTGAGCCTCGGTCCCCAGGCCCAGCTCGTCGGCGAGATGCGCGACGAGGCCGTTCACGGTGGGGAAGTCGAAGATCAGCGTTGAACGCAGGCTCCGCCCCAGACTGCTGGCGAGCCTGTTCTTGATTTCGATGGCCAGCAGTGAATCCACGCCCAGCTCGAACAGGCGCTCGTTCCCCGCCAGCCGCTCCGTCTCCGGCATGCCGAGCGTCGCGGTCACCTGCCCCGCCACGTGCTGACGCAGCAGCTCCAGCCGGCGATTCGCCGGTGCCGCGTCCAGTTGCGCGCGGAAGGCCGGCGCCTGCACCCGCCGCGGCACGCTCCCCAGCAGCCCCTGCACCAGCGCCTGCCGTGACAATCCCGGCAACTGCTCCGCCAGCCGCGCCCAGTCCACGGGGAACACGCCCCACTGGACCTGCGAGCCCCCCATGAGCCGCTCCATCACCGCCAGGCCCTGGTCGACGGGAATGGCGCCGAAGCCCTGCGCTCCCGGCCGCGCCGACGCCGCGCGCTCCAGCCGCGCCGCCATGCCCGTCTCCGCCCATGAGCCCCAGTTGAGGGTCAGCGCGGGCAGGCCCTTCGCCTGGCGCAGGTGCATCAGCGCGTCGAGGAAGGCATTCGCGGCGACATAGTTCGACTGTCCCGGCGACCCGATGAGCGAGGCGGCCGACGAGAAGCCGACGAAGAAATCCAGCGCAATGTCCTCACTGAGCGCGTGCAGGTTCCACGCACCCTGGAGCTTGGGGGCCAGCACCTCCCGGAACTGCTCCGGGGTCTGGTTCGCGAGCGTGCCATCCCGGAGGACACCCGCCGTATGGATGATGCCGCGCACGGGCGGCGCGCCACGGAGGCGCGCGAAGAGCTCCGCCATGGCACCGCGAGACGCGATGTCCACGCGAGCGACCCGCACCTCCACGCCCTGTGCCTCCAGCGCGTCGAGCCGCGCGCGGGACTCGGCCGACGGTGCGCTCCGCCCCAGCAGGACCAGGTGCCGCGCGCCCTTCTCCGCCAGCCACGTCGCGACACGCAGCCCGAGGCCACCCAAACCGCCCGCGACGAGGTAGGTCGCGTCCGCGACTATCGACACCTTCTTCGCCAAGGTCGTCCGTGAACGCGCGCGTTCGAGCCGAGGCGTGTAGAGGCTCCCCTCACGAATCGCCGCGGCGGACTCCCCCTCCGGCAGCGCCAGCGCGCGCACGAAGGCGCCCAGCTCCTCGGACCGGGGCTCCGCGGGCAGGTCGATGCGGAGGCACCGCAGCTCCGGCAACTCCGTCGCCACGGCCTGCCCGAAGCCCCACAGCGGCGCCTGCGCGACGCGCGCGCCATGCGTGTCCACGGGCAGGCTCTGCGTGCCCCGCGTCACCAGCACCAGCCGGGGCGGCGTCCCCCCTTCTCGTGTCAGCGCCTGGGTGAGCCGCAGTGCGCCCAGGCAGCCGGACTCCTGCGCCGCATCGAGCCCGGCCGAGTCATCGAGTCCCCAGAGGTACAGGACGCCCGTGGGGGGCTGATGCGCCCAGGCCTGGACCAGCCGCGCGAAGTCGTCCGGGCTGGAGGGGTCGACGTGGAAGCCTTCCGGAGCACTGGTGAACGCCGGGCCCTTGCGAACCAGGGTGCAGCGCTCGCCGCGCTGCGAGAGCACCTGCACCAACTCA
Source organism: Myxococcus sp. 1LA (assembly GCA_046520405.1). GTDB lineage: Bacteria > Myxococcota > Myxococcia > Myxococcales > Myxococcaceae > Myxococcus. The sequence goes on along the minus strand of JBKGHI010000007.1, from coordinate 49,368 downwards.
GAGGAGAAGGCGTCCTCGCTGGCGAAGACGGACCAGTGTGGGCTCGTGGTGCGTGCTTCCTCCGTGACAGCGCGCGTCGCCCAGTTGAGGCGGTACAGCCAGTCCTGGAAGTCGTTGTCGAGCCCGCGAAGCAACACGTCGCGCTCGGCCTTGCGCACCGAGAACCCCGACACGACCGCCACCACGGTGCCATCCTCGTCGCAGAGGGTCAGGTCCGTGGCGGGGAACCCCTCCTGGCCTTCAACGGGCGGCTGTGTGGCGTACGTCCAGACCTTCTCCGGCAGCGGCCGGTACAGGTCGAGCGTCTGCAAGGCCACGGGGAGGTGCAGCGCGTCCTCCTCCGTGAGCTGCGACACCGCCGCGGCCGTGCGCAGGCAGCCGTCGAACAAGGCCGGGTGGACGCGGTAGTGCCCACTCCGGTCCTCCACGTGTCCGAACGACAGGGCGGCCCGCTCGCCCCGATGGAGCGACGTGAGCACCCGAAGCGACGGCCCGTAGTCGAGCCCATGGTGCGTGAAGACGGCGGAGAGCGCGTCAATGGAGACCGGCGTCGCGCAGTCGCGGCGCCAGGCCTCGCGCTCCACCGTGGGCGGTACGGCGCTCAGCGCCGACACCCGGCACGTCACATGGGTCACCCACGCCGCGCGCGCGCCACCACCGTCCTCCGAGCGTTCCTCTGCCCGGCTCACCACCTTGCACGCGAAGCCCGCCTCGCCCTGGGCCTCCAGCAGCGTCTGGACGACGTGCGCTTGCTGCTCGGACAGCACCAACGGCTGGAGCAGGGAGATGTCCTCCAGCCGCAGCGCCTCCGTGCCGAGCACCTGCGCCGCCGCGAAGGCCACCATCTCCACGTAGGCCGCGGCGGGCACCACGGCCTTGCCGTAGACCCGGTGGTCGGACACGAAGGGCACGGAGGTCGCCGACAGCTCGTTGGAGAAGACGGTCGTCCCCTCCTTCAGCGCCGCGGACTCCAGGCGCGTCCCCAACAGCGGGTGGGTCGAGGCGCGACGCGACGTGCGCGTCCAGGGCGCGGGCACGTCCAGCCAGTACCGCTGCCGCTCGAAGGGATAGGTCGGCAGCGCCCTGCGGGTCCGTCCATAGCCCGCGTCGAAGCGCTCCCAGTCCACCTTGGCGCCCCGCGCGTACAGCTCGGCCAGCGCCCGGAGCACGCCCACCCAGTCCGATTTGCGCGGGTGCAGCGTCTCCAACCACAGCGCCTCCTCCCTCGCCACCACGTCCCGCGCGAGGTTGGACAGCGAGGGCTTGGGTCCCACCTCCAGGAAGACACGCACGCCCCGCTGGAGGAGCGTCCGGATTCCGTCCTCGAAGCGCACCGGCTGGAGGACGTGGCGGGACCAATAGGCCGGCTGGGTGACGGCCTCACCGGCTTCGCGGCCGTCCAGGTTCGAGATGAGCGGCAGCTTGGGCTTCTGGAAGGAGCCCCGCCCCGCGGCGCGCTCGAACTCCGCCAGCATGGGCTGCATCAGCGGGGAGTGGAAGGCGTGGGACACGTTGAGCCGCCGGCTCTCGATGCCCGCCTCCGTGAGCGCCTGGACCACGGCGTCGATGGCGGCGGCGTCACCCGAGATGACGGTGTTCCGCGGTCCATTGATGGCCGCCACCGTCACCCGGGGATGCACGGCGATGAACGGCTGCACGCGCGCGGCCTCGGCGAACACCGCCAGCATCGCGCCGCGCTCGGGTAGCGCTTGCATCAGCCGCGCACGCTCGGCCACCAGGGGCAGGCCCACCTCGGGCTCCAGGACGCCCGCGAACATGGCCGCCGCGTATTCCCCCACGCTGTGCCCCAGGACCGCGTCGGCGCGGAGCCCCCAGGCGCGCAGCAGGTTCGCCACCGCCAGCTCCAGCGCCACCAACGCGGGCTGGGTGTAGCGGGTCTCGTCCAGGGCTCCATCCGTCTCTTGGAAGAGCACCTGGGTCAGCGGCCGTTCGAGGTGCGGCTTCAGGATGTCCTCGAAGCGGAGGAGCTCCCGGCGGAACTCGGGCTGGGTGTCGAACAGCTCCCGCCCCATGCCCACGTATTGGGCGCCCTGCCCCGTGAAGAGGAAGGCGACCCGAGGCGACTCGGCGTCCTTCCGTCCTTCCGCGACGGCTCCTGGCAACCAGGGCTCAGCGCGACTGAACGCGCGCAATGCCTCCGCCATCTCCTGGGACGTCGAGGCCGTGAAGGCCGCGCGCTCTTCCAGGGCGCTCCGTCCGGTGTTCGCGGTGTGGCAGACATCCGCGAGCGCCTCGGCGGGCAGTGCCGACAACGTCTCGGCGACGGAGCTCGCCAGTCGGCGAAGGCTGCTGGTCGATTTGGCCGACAGCGCCAGGACGTGCCGTGGGCGCTCCAACTCCCGGACCGGAGGCTTCGACCGAGGCGAGGACTCCAGGACGACGTGTGCGTTCGTTCCCGAGAAACCAAATGAACTCACCGCCGCGAAGCGCGACTCCGCCCCCTGCCACGCGCGGCGCTCCGTCGGGACTTCAATGGCCAGTTGCTTCCAGTCCACATGCGGCGTGGGCGTGCGCAGGTGGAGATGCGGAGGGACCTCCTCGTTCGCCAGGCACAGGGCCGACTTGATCAACCCCGCGATGCCCGAGGCCCCTTCGAGGTGCCCCATGTTGGTCTTCACGGAACCGGCCATCAGCGGCTGCGGCCTTCCCGTTTGGGCGCAGTAGACGGACGCGAGCGCCTCCAACTCGATGGGGTCGCCCAGCGACGTCCCCGTCCCGTGTGCCTCGACGTAGCCGACCTTCGCGGGCTCCACCTGACCGTCCCGCAGGGCATCGCGGATGACGCGCTGCTGGGCCAGTCCGTTGGGCACCGTGAGGCCGCTGGTCCTTCCGTCCTGATTCACGGCCGAGCCGCGAATCACCGCGACGATGGGGTCCCCATCCGCGAGCGCGTCCGACAGACGCCGCAGGAAGACGAGCCCGCACCCTTCCCCTCGCCCGATGCCGTTCGCCGAGGCATCGAAGGTCTTGCACCGGCCGTCCGGCGACAGCATGTGCGTGCGCGACTCAATCAGCGTCGCGACGGGAGAGAGGACCAGGTTCACCCCGCCCGCCAGCGCGAAGTCACTCTCCCGCTGGCGCAGGCTGCGGATGGCCAGGTGGACCGCGACGAGCGACGACGAACACGCGGTGTCCACCGTGAGGCTGGGACCCTCCAGTCCGAAGGAGTACGACAGCCGCCCCGCCGCGACGCTGGCTCCATTGCCCGCGCCCGTGTGGGCGTCAATGAGCTCCGGGGACTGGGTGGCAATCTGCGTGTAGTCCTGCCCCATCAGCCCCACGAACACGCCGGTGCGCGTCCCGTGAAGGCTCGCCGGATTGCGTCCGGAGCGCTCCACGGCCTCCCAGGCGACCTCCAAGAGCAACCGGTGCTGCGGGTCCATCCGCGCCGCCTCGCGCGGCGAGATGCCGAAGAAGCGCGGCTCGAACTGGTCGATGTCGCGCAGGAAGCTGCCGTGGCGCGTGTAGATGCCACCCGGATGGTCCGGGTCGGGGTGGAAGTAGTGGTCCGCGCTCCACCGGTCGGACGGCACCTCGGTGACGGTGTCCACGCCCTCGGAGAGCAGGCGCCAATAGTCCGACGGACTGGTGACGCCGCCGGGGAACCGGCAGCCGATTCCCACGATGGCGATGGCGCCGTGCCGCTCCTGCTCATGGGCATCGAGCTTCGACTGCGCCTCCTGCAACTTCAGGAGCGCGCGCTTCATCAGCTCGCCGTAGCTCGTATCGCTTCCTTGCGCTGACATCGATTTGTCCTAGTTCATCTTCGACAACTGCTCGGAGAGCAGGTGCGCGAGGTTCGCTTCAGCCAGTCCATCCAGCGTGCTCTCGACCGGGCTGTTCGCCTTCGGCGTGGCGCGCGCCTCCTCCGTGAACTCCAGGGGGATGAACGCGTCCATGAGGTGCGCCGCGAGCTTCTCGGCCGTGGGGTAGTTGAAGACGAGCGTCGCCGGCAGTGACAGGCCCAGTCCGCTCTGGAGCCGGTTCTTGAGTTGGAGCGCCGCCAGGGAGTCGATGCCCAGCTCGTGGAAGCCACGCGCCGGGTCAATGGACTCGCCAGAGCCCGCGCCGCGCATCCACGCCACCTGCTCCCGCACGTAGTCCATCACCAATCGCTGGCGCGCCTCGACGGGCGCCGCCGTCAGCGTGTCCATGAACGACGCACGCTCCGCCGTCCGTCCGCTCCCCACTCGCTCGCGCAGCGCCGCGTCGTAGGGCGTGGACCGGCCGCTGCCGAACACCGACCAATCGATGGCGGCAACGCCCACCTGCGGAATACGCGACGTGAGGAGCAGCTCCAGCGCGCGCAGGCCCTGCGCCTTCGGGATGACGCCGAAGCCCGGCGTACGAGCCTCCTCGCTGACCGACACCTGAGCGCCCGCGTCTCCGGCCCAGATGCCCCAGTTGATGCTCAGGGCGGGCAGCCCCAGGGCACGCCGGTGATGCGCCAGGGCGTCCTCGAACGCATTCGCCGCGCAGTGATTCGCTTGTCCCGCCGAGCCCACCAGCGACGCGACGGACGAGAACAGCACGAAGTGCTCAAGCGGCAGACCCGCCGTCAGACGATGCAGGTTCCACGCGCCCCGCATCTTGGGCCGCAGCACCGTCTCGAAGCGCTCCCAGCGCTGCTGCCGAAGCACGCCGTCATCGAGCACACCCGCGGAGTGGAACACGCCTCCCAACGGAGCCATGTCCCGCGCCACCTCTTGCAGCAGCGTGGCCAGGGGCTCCGCGTCCGCGATGTCGACCTGCCGGTACTCGACGCGAACACCCTGTTGACGCAGGTGCTCCAGGCGCTCCGCGGCTTGCGGCCCCACGACGCCCCGGCCCGTCAGCACCAGGTTGCGTGCCCCCCGGCTCGCCAACAACTCCGCCGTCAGCAGACCAAGCCGGCCGAGCCCGCCCGCCACCAGATAGCTGCGGTCCGCGCGGAACGCCTCGACGCGCTCGGCGGATGTCCCCACCAGCTTCCGCGACTCGACCCGGCGGAGCCGCGCGACGTAGCGCCCGTCGCGATACGCCACCTGGTCCTCCGCCACGTCCGCGCGGCGGCGAATCTCCTGTGCGAGCACTTCCGCCTGCGCGCCCGCGTCGCCCTTCGCGTCGAGGTCGACACACCGGCAGTCCAGCTCGGAGGCCTCGATGGCCAGTGGCCGCGCCATGCCCCACAGCAACGACTGCGCGAGCCCCGGCAGCGGCGCGCCCACCGTCACAGGCTGCGCCCCGCGAGACACCAGCCAGACAGCGCCGGCATACCCACGGTCGAGCAGGAACTGGAGCAGTCCCAGCGCACCACCACCCGACACGCGAGCAGCCTGGCCCAGCCCCTCCGCGTCCAGCGTCTCCACATCGGCGACTTCGCTCCCCCACAGGAAGACGACGTCCGACAACGCGGCCGGCAGCGGCATCGAGCGCAGGGCCTCCGCGAGCGCCTCGGGCGCGTCAGGCACCTCGAAGGTGGTCTCATCGATACGGCGCGCCTCCGAGCCACGGAGGGCGACGATGCAGGTGCGGCCATCGCGCGTCAGCGCCTGTGCGAGCTGCTGCCCCACACCGTCTCGCTCCGCGAGGACCAGGCACGCGCCACTCGCGGGCACCAGCGTCTCCGGGCGGCTCCCCTCCAAGGCGAGCGGCTCCCACTGCCGCTCGTAGAGCCACTCGTCCAGCGAGGTCGACAGGGCGGCGCGCAGGGCCTCCTGGCTCGTGCGCTGAAGCTCCAGGCCCCGCACCCAGGCACGCAGCGCCCCATCGCTTCCAAAGATGCGGACGTCCGCGCGCAGTCGCTTCCCGCCGTCATCCAGCGGCCGCACCACGGCATGGCTCCACACACCGTCGTCGATGCTGCCCAGCACCCGGAGGCGTTCGATGTGCACCGGCACGTACAGCTCGGTGCCATCCATCTCCGGATAGGCCCCACCCACCACCTGAAGGCAGGCGTCCATCAAGGCGGGATGCGCGAGGTAACCGCCGCTGCTCCCAATGCCCGAGGGCCGCTCGATGCGGGCGAGGACCTGCTCGCCTTCCCGGCGCAGCTCGGTGATGCCCTGGAACTCCGGGCCGAACTCGACGCCCGCGCTCCGTGCCCGCTGGTAGTAGTCATCGACGGCAGCGGGGTCTGCAACGCGCTCAACACGCTGTCGAGGTCGTGCCCCACTTCCGAGGGTGCGTCGTCACCGAGGACCGCGAGCGTGCCCGTCGCATGGAGGTTCCACGCGGCGTCGGCGCCCTCGCCCGTCCGGCTGAAGATGCGGATGGCGGCCCGGCCTTCTCCATCGCGGCGCACGGCGCACTGCACCTTCCGCTCGCCGTCCTTCGGGAAGGTCATCGCGTTGAGGATGGCCAGGTCCGTCAGCTCCAGCGCGGACGTGCCCAGCAACCGGGTGCCGGCGGCCAGCGCCATCTCGACGTAACCCGTCGCCGGCAACGTGGCGGTTCCGAAGACGCGGTGTTGTCCCAGGAACGCCTGCGAGGAAGGCCCCAGTGTCGCCTCGAACAGCAGCTCACCGGCCTCCAGGACCGCCAGGGGCACGCGCTCGCCGATGAGCGGGTGCTCCGCGCGGGACACCGCGCGTCCGTTGGGACGCTGGAGGCCCGCCCCCTCCTCCCAGTAGCGCTGGCGCTGGAAGGCATAGGTCGGGACCGCCACCTTGCGGCGCGGGAAGCCGGCATCCACCGCCGCCCAGTCCACCGGGACGCCGCGCACGTACAACGCCGCCAGGCTCTCCAGCATCTGCCGCCAGCCACCGTCGTCGGCGCGCAGGCTCGGCAGCCACGTGCCCACGCCTTCGGGCAGCGAGCGCGCCGCCATGCCGAGCAGCGTCGCCTTCGGGCCGACCTCGACGAAGACGCGCATGCCGTCGCGGTACACCGCCTCCACGCCACGGGAGAACTGCACCGGGTTCCGGAGCTGGCTGCACCAGTAGTCCGGCGAGCACAGGGCGTCCGTGATGAGCTCGCCCGTCATCCCGGAGACCATGGGAATGGACGGAGGCGAGAACCGCAGCGTCGAGGCGACCGCCCGGAACTCCGGGAGGATGGGCTCCATCATCACCGAGTGAGCGGCGCGCGGGATGTTGAGGCGCTTCACCTTGTAGCCGCGTGCCTCCAGCGCCCGGCCAATCTCTTGAATCTCCGCCGGAATGCCGGAGATGACGACGTTGTCCGGCCCGTTGACCGCCGCGATGGAGCTGGCCCACTTGCCCTCGGCCAGGAACGCGCGCAGCTCCGGCTCCGCCGCGGAGACCGCGATGTTGCTACCCTCGGGGAGCTGCTGAATCAGCCGGCCCCGGTGGACCGCCAGCTTGAGGCCATCCTCCACGCTGAAGACGCCCGCGATGCACGCCGCCGCCAGCTCTCCCGTGCTGTGCCCCAGCAGCACGTCCGGCTGGACGCCCCAGGACATCCACAGCTCGGCCAGCGCGTACTCCAACACGAAGACCACCGGCTGGGCGTAGTCGAGCTGGTCGATGGGCGACGGCTGTCCCGGCTCCGCGTAGAGCACGGAGAGCAGCGAGCGGTCCCAGTATGCGCGCAGCATCTGGTCGAACGAGTCGATGCGAGCGCGGAAGCCCGGGTGCGTCTCGTAAAGCTCACGCGCGGCCCCGACGTACTGCGAGCCTTGTCCGGAGAACAGGAACGCGACCTTCACCGCCTGCTTCGCGTCGACCGCGCCCTGAACGAAGCCCGGGTGCTCCTCGCTCCGCTCCGCCGCGCCCAGGACGGCCGCCACCTGAGAGCGTCCGCGCCCACCACCGCGAGCCGGTGGTCGAAGGCGACACGGCCGGTGTTCGCGGAGAAGCACACGTCCGCGAGCGACGCGTCCGGAGCCTCCAGGGCAGCCCGGTAGCGGCCCGCGAGCTGCCGAAGCGCCTCCGGGCTCCGAGCCGACAGCGCCAGCAGGTGCCGCGAGCGGTCCAGCCGCGGCGCGTCCTGCTGCCCCACCGCCTGCGGCGGCGCCTCTTCGAGGACCAGGTGCGCGTTCGTCCCACCGATTCCGAACGAGCTGAGGCCCGCGCGCAACACGCCCTGCGCCACGCTCCAGGGCCGAGCCTTGTCCACGACGTAGAACGGTGTCTTGTGCAGCTCCAGCCGCGGGTTCGGCGACTGGTAGTGCAGCGTGGGCGGCAGCGTGCGGTGCTGAAGCGCCAGCACGACCTTGATGAGGCCCGCGATGCCCGCCGCGCTGTCGAGGTGGCCGATGTTGCCCTTCACCGAGCCCAGGCCACACGTCTGGGCCTGCACCTGGCCGCCGAACGCCTCCGTCAGCGCCGCCACCTCGATGGGGTCGCCAATGGCCGTCCCGGTGCCATGGGCTTCCACATAGGAGATGGTCCGTGGGTCCACCTTCGCGTGCTGATGCGCGCGCCGCACCACCTCCGTCTGGCCGTCCACACCGGGGGCCATGAAGCCCACCTTCCGGTGCCCGTCGTTGTTGATGGCGGAGCCCTTGATGACGGCGAGCACCCGGTCACCGTCCGCGAGCGCCTTGCTCAGGCGTTTGAGGACCACGATGCCGGCGCCGCTGCCCGGAATGGTTCCGTTGGCCCCAGCGTCGAAGGGACGGCAGTGACCGTCGCGCGAGAAGACGCTGCCCTCCTCGTAGAGGTAGCCCACGCGGTGGGGGACCTTGATGGCCACGCCTCCCGCCAGCGCCAGGTCGCAGCTCCCTTCGACCAGCGCCGCGCACGCCGCCGACACCGCGACCAGGGACGTGGAGCAAGCCGTCTGGATGTTGATGCTGGGCCCGCGTAGGTCGAGCTTGTAGGACACCTGCGTGGCCAGGAAGTCCTTGTCCTGGGCCATGAGGTCCTGGAAGAAGCCAATCGGGCGCGTCAGGTCCGGGTACGGATAGCGGTAGTGGCTGACGCTCTTGCCGGCGTACACGCCGATGAGGCCATCGCGGTTCGAGGGCGGATAGCCCGCATGCTCCAGCGCCTCCCAGGCGCACTCCAGGAACACCCGCTGCTGCGGGTCCAACGCGCGCGCCTCGCGGGGCGTCAGCGAGAAGAACTCGGCGTCGAATTCGTCGAAGCCATCCATCACCGCTGAAGAGCGGACGTAGCCAGGGCTCCGGAAGGACTCCGGACCGACGCCCGCGGCCAGCAGCTCCTCGTCGGTGAAGGTGCCCACCGACTCCACGCCCCGCATCAGGTTCTGCCAGAACTGCTCGGGCGTCGAAGCGCCGGGGAAGCGGCAGCTCATCCCGATGATGGCGATGTCCTGCGCACCCTGCGTCCGAGGCACCTCCTCGCGTGCCACGGGAGCCGCCGCCGCGGGCTGCTCCTCGCCTCCCGCCGCCGCGAGCTTCGCCGCGAGCACCTTGACGGTGGGCCTGCCGAACAGGTCCGTGACGGGGATGGAGAGCCCCAGCTTCTCCTTGAGCTGGAGGTGGAGCTTGATGAGGTGCACCGAGTTGGCGCCCAGCTCGAAGAAGTTCCGGTCCGGATGGACCTCCGGGACGCCCAGCACCTCCGCCACCGCCTTCGCGATGGACTGCTGAAGCGCCTGGGCCTCGCGCCCCGGCCGTGCGGCGACGGCGGGCTTGTTCTCCTCCTGCTGCGTGGGCTTCGCGACCTGGTCTGGATGCGGCAGCGACTTGCGGTCCACCTTCGCGTTGCGCGTCAGCGGCAGCGCGTCCAGCACGACGTAGGTGGCCGGCACCAGGTGCTCCGGCAGCTTGCGCGACAGGAACTCGCGGACGTGCCGCGTATCAATCCCCCGCTTCGCATCCGACGGGACGACGTACGCGACCAGCCGCTTCTCGTGGTGCTCGCCCACGGCGCCGACCACCGCCGCGCTGATGCTCGCCTCCTGCAACAGCGCGGCCTCGATTTCCCCCGGCTCGATGCGCTGGCCACGGATGGAGAGCTGGAAGTCGACGCGGCCAAGGAACTCGATGGTGCCATCCGGCAGGTAACGCCCGAGGTCACCGGTGCGGTAGATGCGCTCCCCCGTCCGCGGGTGCACGGTGAACTTCTTCGAGCCCGCCCCCGCGCCCACATAGCCCTGTGCCACGCCCACGCCCGCGCAGCACAGCTCGCCGGGCACCCAGATGGGGCGCTCGTCCAGGTGCTCGTCCAGCACGTAGTACTTCGTGTTCGAGATGGGCTTGCCGTACGGGATGCTGCGGCGGCGCTCGTCCGCTTCGACGACCGGATGGGAGATGTTCCAGAGGGACGTCTCCGTCGGACCGCCGACGCTCATCAGCTTCACGTCACCGAACTTCGCCCGCAGCCGTGCGGGCATCGTGACGGGGAGCCAGTCGCCGCCCAGCATCACCAGCCGCAACGGACAGGTCAGCCGCGCGCTGCTGCCTTCGAGGTACGTCAGCAGCATCTCCATCATCGCCGGTACGGTGCTCCAGATGGAGACGCCATGTCGGCTCATCAGCTCGGCCCAGTGCGACGGATCCCTGCGGGACGAAGCGTCCGGAAGAACCATGGCCGCGCCCGCGCTCAACGTGCCGAACACGTCGTAGACGGAGAAGTCGTGGTGGAGCGCGCTGAGGGCGATGACGCGGTCATCCGGCCCGATGCCGAACTTCCGGTTCGTCCACTCCACGCCGTTGACCATCCCCGCGTGGGTGAGCATGGCCCCGTTGGGCTGCCCCGTGGAGCCGGAGGTGTAGAGGATGTGCGCCAGGTCCTCGGGCCGCTGCACGGGCGCCAGGGGCGCATCGCTGTATTCGCTGAAGGCGTCCGGGGTGACGACGAGCACCTGCACCCCGTCCGGCCACGCCTCCTGCGCGAACTTCGGCTGCGTCACCGCCATGTCGGCCCCGCCGTTGTTCATCATGAAGACGCGGCGTTCGTGCGGCAGGCCCGCGTCGATGGGCAGGTACGCCGCGCCAGAGCAGAGGACGCCCAGCGCGGCCACGACCTGCTCCCACCCCTTCTCCATCACAATCGCGACGATGCGGTTGGGCGCGGCGCCACGCTCCCGCAGCGCGTGCGCGAGCCGGCTGGAGCGCCGGGACAGCTCGCCATAGCTCAGGCTCACGCTGGACGAGGCCAGCGCCAGCGCGTCCGGGCGCGCGGCGGCGTTGCGGTAGAAGCCGGTGTGGAGCAGCTCTCCACTCTGGGGGCGCGCCGTGTCGTTGACCCGGGCCAGCAGCTCCACCTGTCGAACCGGGCGCGTGTCCAGGTGCTGCTGGTCCCACGCCGCGTCGTCCTCCGCCAGGCGCCGCAGCAGCGCGCAGAAGCTGGAGAACATGTCGTCAATCATGCCGGGCGGGAACAGCTCCTCCGCCACGTCCCAGTTCAGGAAGACGCCTCCCCGCTGGTAGACAATCTGCAGGTCGATCCACACCTGGGGCGTCTGCGTCAGCGCCTCCACCAGCTCGCCGAACTCCTCCGCCAGGAAGTCGACCCAGTGCGAATCCTTGCTCTTGGAGTGAGACGCGAAGCTCGTCATCACCACGGGCATGATGGCGCCCGCGATGCGCCCCTGCGCGCGGAACAGCTCGCGCAGCAACTCCACGCCACTGACGTCGCGGTGCTCCAGGGCGAGGAAGAGCTGATCCCGAATGGCCAGCGCCCGCTCCGTGAAGGTCCGCTCCGGCCGGTGGTCCACCTCAATCAGCGTGAAGCTGGCGAAGGTGCCGACAATCTCGTTGACCTGGTGATGGAGGGGCAGCCGGTTGAAGTGCGGCACGTTGAGCGTGAAGCGCGGGCTGCGGCTCCAGCGCGCCATGACCTCCGCGTACGCCGCCAACAAGAGCTCCGGCTCCGTCAGCTTGCGCGCGCGCGCCCGCTGCTTGAGCGGCTGCCAGATGTCCGGCCCCAGCCGTTCGAACACGCGGCCGAAGCGGGGACGCCGCAACGAGCCCGGGTCTCTGTCGAGCGGCAGGTCCGGCGCGGGCGGCAGGGTCTGCAAGCGGGTGCGCCAGTACTCGAGCGAGCGCGCATAGCGAGCCCCCCGCGCGTCCTGCACCGCCAGCGCGTAGTCCCGGAATGACAGGTCCAGCTGAGGAAGCGCGGGCGCGCCGCCCAGGTGTTTGTAGAGGTGGACGAGCTCCCGATAGAGAATCTGGAAGCTGTACCCATCGATGAACGTCCCATCGATGCTCATGAAGAGGCGGGAACGTCCCCCGTCGAGCTGGCACACGCGGAGCTCGAACAGCGGCCACTGGTCGAGCGCCAGCACCTGCTGGGACAGCCGCTCACGGATGGCCTGGAAGCGGGCCTCCGTCTCTTCCTGGCCGCGTCCACGCAGGTCCTCCAGGGGGAGGACGTAGCGAGGCACCTCGGGGAGGATGCGCTGCTGGAAGCCCGGCAGCGCCACCACCCGGAGCATCTCGTGACGGGCGACGAGCAGGTTCCAGGCGTCCTCGAAGCGAGCCAGGTCGAGCGCGTGGCAGTCAATCTCGTTGTACGCGTGCATCGCCGCGTTCATCTCGAGCTCGGCCTGCCGGCCCACGCTGTAGGCCTGCTGAATCTCCGTCATCGGGAACGGCTCGTGCCGCGCCTCGGGCCGGGGCGTGATTTGCGGCAGGGCCTCCGCCTGGGGCACCCGCTGCTCCGACAGGAGCGTCAGCAGGGCCGCCTTGTTCGCGACCAGTTGCTCGCGCAGCGCGCCCGGAATCTCGCCCGTGGGCGATTCGACCGCCAGACGCTCGCCCTCCACGGACAGCTTGATGCCGTGCCCTGCCAGGGCCTGGAGAAGCTCATTCAATGTCATAGCAAGACCCGCTTCGAGTCGTTGCGCTCCGTGGAGGCAACGCTGAGCACACTGGCGACCGCGAGCTTCTCGAGAAGCTCAGCCGTCACCTGCTCGATGGAACGTTCATCGACGAAACTCTTGAGGGGCATGCTCACGTCGAGCTCGCCCAGCACCATGTCCCGCAGCTCGAGCGCCATGATGGAGTCGAACCCCAACGCGTCGAACGAGTCCGTGGGCGACAGCTTCGTGGTCGGAATCTTTCCGACCTCGCTGACCATCTCCTTGAGACGGGTCTCCAGGAGGCTCCGGCGCGCGGAGCCCTCCAGCGCGAGCAACACCTCTCGCAGCTTGCGGGGCGCCTCCGCGACGACGGGCACGGCCTCCTCCACCGCCGCGCGACGGAACAGCGCTGAAGCCGCGATGGAGGGATGACTCTGGACCCAGCGCTCCGGATCGAAGCGCGCGATGCCTCGGGTGGCGCGGTTCTCGGTCAGCACCAGCGCCATGGCCGCCAGGGCCTCGTCCACGGACATGGGCCGCATGCCCCGCTCCGCGAGCCGCTCCCCTCGCCGCGCGTCGGCGGCCGCCATGCCCACCTCGCCCCAGCTTCCCCAGTTGAGGCTGATGGCGGGCAGTCCCTGTGCGCGCCGGAAGTGCGCCAGCGCATCCAGGAACGCGTTGGCCGCGGCGTAGCTCGCCTGCCCCGGAGAGCCGATGAGGGACGCCGTCGAGGAGAACAGGACGAAGTGCTCGAGGGTGGCGTCGGTGGCCAGCGCATGGAGGTTCCACGCGCCGTCGACCTTGGGGCCGATGACGGTCTCGAAGTCTCGCGGCGTCCACTGCAACAACGCGCTGTCCGCCAGCACCCCCGCGCTGTGGAAGACACCGCCCAGCGGCGCGCCGCCGCCGCGAACCGCGGCGAGCATCTCCGCCACCGCTTCGGGACGGCTCACGTCAACGCGGAAGGTCTCCACGCGCGCGCCCGCCGCACGCAGCGGCGCCAGGGCCTGCCGGGCCTCGTCGGTCTCTCCCTTCCTGCCGCACAGCGCGAGGTGGCGCGCGCCGCGCTCCACCAGCCATGCCGCGAGCCGGAGCCCGATGCCCCCCAGGCCACCGGTAATCAGGTACGTGCGGTCCTGCCGGGGACGGAAGGCGCTCATGCTGTCCGGAACCGGCCGCTGCTGCTGCGTGAACGAAGGCACCAGCCGCCGTTCACCCTGGAGCACGACCTCGTCGTCGTCAGCGGAAGCCGCCACCTTGCGCGCGAGCTCCGCCACCAGTCCGCTCAGCGCCCCTGGCTCGGCGTCGATGCGCTTGCAGGCAAGCTCGGGATGTTCGTAGGCAATGACTCGCCCCAAGCCCCAGAGCGGTGCGCCCGAAATCGACACGGGCCCCGCCGCTTCGCCCACGGTCTGCGCGCCCTGGGTGACGAGGAACAACCGCGGCGGCGCCGACAGCCGGGCCAGTGCCTGGACGAGCGTCGTCGCCGCCTGGACCTCGCGCTGGACGGACGCGCGCAGTCCTTCCAGGGACTCCTGGCGGTCCGTACTCGCCAGGTAGACGACGCCCCGGGCTGACGTTCCCTCGGGCAGCCATTCCCGAAGCGCCGCATCCCATTCGGAGCCCACGGAGGCCACGCGCACCGTGCCACCCGTGGCCGTGAGCGCCTGACGAAGCGCCTCCGCCCCGGCCGGTTGTTCAGCGACGAGGAGCCAATGCCCCTCCGCATCCACGGGGAGCGGCCCCGCATCGCGCGTGGTCCACTCGAGTTCGCAGAAGAGGTCCTGCGTGGACACTTCGATGGCAGCGCGAGCCGCCACCTGGGCGGGGGCCGAAGCCAGCTCGCCGTCCCACCAGTAGCGCTCACGCTGCCACGGGTACGTCGGAGCCGCCGACCTGCGCGCGCCGACGAAGAGCCCGTCGAAGCGCACGGCGCCACCGGCGCTGTACAGCCGCGCGATGCCGCCCAGGACACGCTGCCAGGCGTCACGGGCCGACGCACCGGCTTGCAGGATGAGGGCCTTGTCGTCACGACGCCGGACCACCGCCTCCAACGCGCCCGCCATGGACGCGTTGAAGGAGACCAGGAGGAAGGCCGTCGAATGGCGCGCCCCCAGGAGTTCCACGGACAACGCCACGTCGGCCGAGGCGGCGAGCTGCTTCTCCCAGTCCGAGACCCGCACCAAGGCCCCCGCTTCGACCCAGGCCTCCTCCACCGTGGAGAAGTACGGGCACTTCAGGGGCTGCGCCTGAATGGGCTGCGCTGGAGCGAGGCGCAGGCAGAGCCGCACCGCGTCCTCCACGGAGACCGCGCCCGCGACCACCGCCGCGGAGAGTGCCCCCACGCCAGAACCCGCGACAGCCGATGGAGCGATGCCACACGCGCGCCACAGCTCCGCCAATGCGACCTGGAACGTCAGCAGGATGCCCGCCGTGTGTCCGGCATCCGCGCTTCCCTGCCCTCGCGTCACGTGTTCGATGGCGGACCAACCCGCGACCTGCCGGAGGACCGCATCCACCTTGTCCGCATGGACCCTGAAGGCGGCGCGCCCCAGCAACTCACGCATCCCTCGGTCGACCTCCGGCTCCGAGTCACCGAAGACGAAAACTGCTTCGCTCGCGATGGCATCCCGGGACTGGCCTCGCGTGACATCCCGCGCGTCGCGCCCCTCCGCGACGGCCTGGAGGGCCACCCGAAGCGCCTCGGGCGTGTTGGCCACCACGGCCGCGCGGTGTGCGTGATGGGCGCGTCCGGCGCCCGCCGTGAAACAGGCATCCGGCAGGCGCTTCCCAGGGCCATCCTCAGCCACGTGCCGCAGCCACGACGCCGCCAGCGCCCGCAACGCGGGCTCCGAGCGCGCGGAGAGGGGCAGCACATACGGCCCGGGCTCCACGGCACCGGGAGCGGACTCGGTATAGGCCTCGACGAGCGCGTGCGCGTTGACCCCGCTCATCCCGAACGAGCTCACGGCGACGCGATGGGGTCCCTCCTTGGCCGACAGGGGCGTGCGTGCGCGAGGGACCGCGAGCCCCGAGCCCTCCCACGCGAACTCGGGCGTCGGGTGCTCGAAGTTGACCGCGGGCGGGACCTCTCCGCTCTGGAGCACCAGGACGGCCTTGATGAGGCCCGCGATGCCCGCCGCGGCCTCCGTGTGTCCGATGTTCGGCTTGACGGAGCCAATCCACAGCGGGCGCTCCGAGGACCGCGCCGCACCGTAGACGCGCGACACGCCATCCAGCTCGATGGGGTCCCCCAACCGGGTTCCCGTCCCGTGCGCCTCCAGGTAATCCACCTGGGCCGGCTCGATGCCCGCACGCTGCAGGACGCGGCGGTACAGCGCTTCCTGGGCGCGGACGTTCGGCACCGTGAGGCCGCCGCTCGCGCCGTCGTGATTCATGCCCGTGCCACGAAGCGTCGCGAGGATGCGGTCACCATCCCGCACGGCATCCCGGAGCCGCTTCAGGACGACGACGCCGCAGCCTTCGCCCTGCACCATCCCGTCCGCGTCCCGGTCGAACGTGCGGCAGTGGCCGCTGGGGGACAGGGCCCCCGCCTTGGACAGGAACACGCTGAGCTGTGGCGCCAGGATGAGCTTCACGCCGCCGGCGATGGCCAGCGTCGACTCCTCCGTGCGCAGGCTCTGACACGCCAGGTGCACGGCGGACAGCGACGACGAACACGCGGTGTCCACCGCCATGCTCGGCCCTTCGAGCCCGAGCAGGTACGACAGCCGGCCCGCCACATAGCTGGCGTCCACACCGGTGGAGTAGTGGGCGCTCACCTTCTCCAGCCCGCCGCCCGTGACGAACGCGTAGTCCTTGGCATGGACACCGGCGAAGACACCGGTCCGCGTCCCCCCGAGCTGGTGCGGCGGAATCCCGGCGTCCTCCAGGGCCTCCCAGCTCACCTCCAGGAAGAAGCGCTGCTGCGGGTCCATGCCCTCGGCTTCGCGCCGGGAGATGTGGAAGAACTCCGCGTCGAACCGGTCCACCTCGTCCACGAAGCCGGCGCGGCGCATGGACAGCTTGCCGGGCCTGGAGGGGTCCGGGTCATACAGCCCCTGGAGCGCCCGCCGGTCCGTGGGGACCTCCGTCAACGCCTCGCCCGCGCCCCACAGCAAGTCTCGGAACTTCGCGGGGCTGGTGGCTCCGCCCGGGAAGCGGCAGGCCATGCCGATGATGGCAATCGGCTCACGCTCGCCGCTCGGGGCCGCGGCCAGCTTCTTCTGCAACTTCTCGATGGTCAGCAGGGCCTGCTGGAGCGGCGACAGCTCCGCCATGAATCCGTCCTTCCGGCTCATCACGCGACCTCGATGCTGAGTTGCGCCAACGTTCGGGCGATCTGCTCGCGCGCTTCGTCCTCGGAGAGCCCGGCGATGCGCTCCACCAGCCCCTCCTCTTCCTGTGCGGACGTGTCCGCCACAGCCGACGCGGAAGGCACACGGCCGCGCCGGGCCTCCAGCAGCGACAACAGCCGTTTCGCCAGAGGCTCCAGACGGGGCAGCTCGAAGAAGAGCGTCGTCGACAGCGGGAGCTCGAGCGCGCGCGAGATGCGCTCCTTCAGCAGCGTGGCGCCAATGGAGTTCAGGCCCAGCTCGAAGAAGGTCCGGCCCTGCACGTCGAGCGTCGCGGGCTCCACCTCCAGCACATCCGCCAGGTGCCCGCGAAGCAGCGTCAGCATCTGTGCTTCGCCCAGGACCTCCGGCACGCGGGAAGCGTCTCCCGCGGCGACCGCCGCGGCCTGCAGCATCGAGGCGGCGTCCCGCGGCGCATGATTGGGTGGCCAGCAGACCTCGTCGGGCGACAGCCACTCGGGCCACAGGCGCTGACGCTGGAAGGGATAGACGGGCAGGCTCACGCAGCGCCCGCTCCGCGACGGGAACAGCTCCGGCGGCACCCCGTCCCCCGCCACGAAGGCACGCCCGGCCTCCACGCATTCGCGCGGCATGTCGTCCTGGGTCAGCAGCGTCGCACCGGTTGCTTGCGCCAGCGCATCCAGGAGCGCCACGAGCCCCTCCCTGTCCCCCGCCACCACGGCGGCCCGATGGCGGTGGTGCTGCCGCTTGAGCGCCGCGGTGAAGCAGATGTCATCCAGCGTCGCCACCGCGTCGGGCGTCCTGGCGATGAACGCCTTGAGCTGGAGCGCCCGCTGACGGAGCGCCTCCATCGAAAGCGCCGAAAGCACCAGGAGGTGGCCCGGCACCGGAGCGCGCTCCGAAGTCACGGGAGCGACCGCCGGAGCCTCTTCGAGGACCACGAAGCCGTTGGCGCCTCCCAGGGACGTGGACACGATGCCCGCCCGCAGCGGCTCCCCCGGCGTCGGCGCGGTCCACGGCTCCAGCGCCGTCTGGATGCTCAGCCCGAGCTGCTCGAAGGCGATCAACGGATTGGGCGCATCCACGTGAATCGTCGGCGCCAGGGTCCGGTGGTGCAGGGACAGGCACACCTTGATGAACTGCGCGATGCCCGCCGCCGCGCCCAGGTAGCCCACGTTGTTGCTGATGGCGCCAAGCCGGCAGGGCGACGGCCGCTGCGGCCCGAGCGCCTCGCCAATGGCCTCCGCCTCGGCCGCGTCGCCCTTGAGGAACGACGAGCCATGCAACTCGATGTAGTCGATGCTCGCCGGCGCCACCCCGCCCTGCTCACACGCCTGCCGGATGACGTCCGCCTGCGCCGAGGCGCTGGGCGCCATGATCCACTCGTTCCGGCCGTTGTGGTTGACGGCGCTGCCCCGAATCACGGCGTAGACGCGCTCGCCGGCGGTGACCCTGGACAGCGGCTTGAGGACGACGACGCCCGCCCCCTCGCCACGCACGTAGCCGTCCGCCTGGGCGTCCAGGGTCCGGCACTGCCCCCGCTCGGAGAACACACCCGCCTGGGACAACATGATGCTGCTGTCCGGCGACAGCATCAGCTCCACGCCTCCAGCGAGGGCCATCTCCACCTCGCCCAGCATCAGGCTGCGGCAGGCCTCGTGGAACGCCACCGTCGAGGACGCACACCCCACGCTGGACACGGTGCTGGGGCCGCGGAAGTCGAACGCATAGGAGAGGCGGTTGGCCGCGAAGGACGCCGTCGTGCCGAGGACGGAATAGCCATCCAGCGCGGACCAGTCCCGGACCAGCATCCGTTGGAAGTCGCTGAAGTTGACGCCCATGAAGACGCCGGTGCGGCTCCCCCGTACGGAATCAAAGGGGATGCCCGCGTCATCCAGCGCGTGCCAGGCACACTCGAAGAGCAGCCGGTGCTGCGGGTCCATCTGCCGCAGCTCCCGCTTGGACAACCGGAACGCCGTGGGGTCCGCCAGCTCCACGCCGTCAATCAGCCCAGCGCGACGGTTGCGAATGGTCCCAGGACGGTCCGGCGCCGAGTCGAAGAGCGATGCCCGCGGCCAGCGGTCCGCGGGGATGTCTCCGGTTGCATCAATCCCATCACATAACATCCGCCAGAGGGTATCCGGGCAGTCCGACGTGGGGAGACGCAGCCCCAGGCCAATCACAGCTATGGGTTCACACCACATCTAGGCACGGCTCCGCTGACGGCCAGCAAGCCGCTCTGGCACCTGGCGCATTGGGACTTCAGTCATGACCCACGAATTTCAATTCTCAATAAAGACACACATCCGGAACACTGCTCACGGTGGCCGGCGCGGAATCACGAGGCTTGATGCCCCCGTCTTCCACCACGGACAGGTCCGCGAAATCGAAGAGGCCGTGCTTGTACAGCTTGAGGCGTGGGCTCAATCCTTCGGGCCCGACCCGAATCGCGACGAACTTCGCGCGATCGGTCTGCATCATCCGTTCGAAAGCCCGCACGGATTGCTTCGAGGACTCGGGATACCCGAAGCGGGAGATGGCTTCCAGAACCGCAGAGGTCTGCGTCCCGCTGTAGATGAAGTTGACGCGCTTGGGCTGGGACTGGCCCTCGGACGCCTCGATGGCGATCTGACTCATCTTGTCCGCCGAGTGCTCCCAGAGCAGCGCGTTCACCTGCCGGATGCGCTCCATCTCAGGGGCGGACACCCCCATGTTTTGGAGGAAGCGCCACAGCTCCGAGCCCGGCTGGAACGGCGGCTGCTTCTCGTCGAAGCGCACCAGGTACATCTTGGACTCGAGCGTTCCGTCCTCCAGGAAGCTCAGTCCCAGGAACAGCGGGAAGAACTCGGTGCCCAGCGCCGCGGCGTGGGCCTTCACCCGCTCCGCGAAGGCACCCGCCCGGAAACGCTCCGGCAGGCGGCTCATCGCATCATCGAAGCCGGAATGTCCGCGCAGGGGGTCGAAGTGCCAACTGGCCGCAATCGAATACCGGGTGGGGCCTCCGGGCTTGAACTCCGCGCGCACCAGGCCCAGGTCCGACGGGCGGAACGTCTCACAGATGGCCACGGAGCGTTCGACGCCCTCGTTGGTGATGCCAAGCTGGCGCGTGAACTCGCGGAAGGCCTGCGTCACCGTCCCGTTGTCGCTGTAGAGCATGAAGCCCAGCCCGGGCTCGTCCGCGTTGAAGGAGAACTCAATCAACGCCCGCTTCGCGACGCTCAACCCCTGCACCGGGAGCCAGTATTCGAGGAAGCGCCGCACCTCCGCGGCCTCACTCAGCAGGTTCTGCGCGCGGAGGGCGTCCCGCACGAACCAGCCCAGCGCCTTGTCCGGCTGCCACAGCACCTCCGTGTCGAAGTGGCAGATGCGATCACGCGGTCCGACGGTGCCCGGGGTCACCAGGTTGGCCAGCACCCGCCCCGCGTAGCGCACGCCCATCGCCACCCGGCTGGCGGGCCAGAGGGCAGCTCCGTCGGGCTCGGCTGTGGAGTCCTCCGCGTTCGCGGGCTTGGGCCGCAGGGCCTCGTGGCCAAAGCGCGTGACGGTCTTCTTGCGCCACGCGCGCTGCGCCAGCCGCAGGGCGATGTCCGGTCGCAGGAGGAACTCCGGCCCTGCCTGCACGTGCATCAGCTTGAGGAACTCCTGGTAGATCTCCGGATGCGCGTGGTTCAGCGCGTAGAGTTCCTCCACGTACCACTGCGCCAGCTTGACGAGCCGCGTCCGCTCTCCGGGGACATGGGTGTGGCGCAGCGCCTCCGCGGTCACGAAGAACCACAGCCCCTGGAGCCACTGCGCGCCCGTGCGCAGGTAGGACGCCGTCCACGCCTGCGTCACCGCCTCCAGGCTGTCGAGCTGGTGCAGCGCCTCGTTCAGGAGGTTCGCCTCCAGCATCGCCACGGACATGCCCTGGCCGAAGACAGGGTCGAAGTAGCACCACGCGTCGCCCAGGACGAGCAGCCCCGCGGGGAAGTCCCGGATGCGCTCGAAGTGACGCCAGCGGACGTCGGGGACCCGGTACACCTGGACGTCCGACACGGGCTTCGCGTCCTTGATGGCCTCGTAGATGTCCGGCTCACGGAGGCTGCGGGCGAACTCCACGAAGCCGCTCTCGTCACGCGGCGGGTGGTGTCCCTCGTAGCCGAACAGGGACACAATCCACCGGTTGCCCTCCACGCCCTGCATGGCGCCGCCGCGCGGCGCTTCCGGCGGCAACGGCGTGATCCACAGACCCCGCCAGTCCCTGGCCGTCTCGGGCTGCTCGAAGAGGCGCGACACGTAGCAGAGGTTGATGGGGAGCCGGCTCTCCTCCGGCGGGCTGAAGCCCAGCTCCGTCAGCCACTTGCCCAACTGCGAACCCCGCCCGCTCGCGTCGACCACGACGTTGGCCAGCCGGTTCGTCACCGCGCCGCCGTCCTCGTGGCGGTCATGCGTCTGGACGCCGAGAATCCGCCGCCCGTCCGGCGTGGCCAGCAGCGCGCGCACGGCGGTGGACTCCAGAATCTCCACGTTGGGATACGCGCGGAGCCGGCCGCGGAGGTAGCGCTCCAGGGAGAAGCGCGTCTGCGGATACAGGACGATGCCGCTGCGGTACCGCGGCATCCAGTCACCGAACTGCAACCAACGGAGGTCCTGGGTGAAGTCGAAGGGCTCGATGCCATCCGCCTTCATCTGCTCGACGAGCCCCGGAAAGTACTGCTCCAGCAGGTCCACGCCCTTCCGCAGGAGGACGTGGATGTGATTGGCCTGGGGGGCGCCCTGACGAGGGCCATCCTGGAGCACGTCCCGCTCGATGACGGTGACGCGCTCGAAATGGTCCGCCAGCACCCGCGCGGCGCTGAGCCCACCTATGCTGGCGCCAATGACAATGGCGCTCCCCGGAAGTTTGTGCATGCGTAGCTCGCGAAGGGCGCTCAGGCGGTCGCCTGCGCTCCAGTCAGATGAGCCAGGATGAGGTCGTGGACTTGCGTGGCGTGGAGCGTATCTGCCTCGATCAGCTCGGCGTTTCGTGTCATCAGCACCGGCCCGCTCGCGGGGTCGGTGGGCAAGCCATGCGCGCCCTTGAGGAGCGCGCCGTCCAGCGGGACGACCTCCAAGCGTGAGCGCACGCCCAGCTTCTCCTTCAGCAGGCTGCCCCCCAGGTCGAGCATGCGCAGGCCCAGCTTCGGGTCCACGAACATCTCCAGCGGGTCGTAGCCCGGCTTCCGGTAGATATCGACGGTGCGCGCGTAGTCCGGCGCGCGTGCGTCATCCAGCCAGTAGAAGTACGTGAACCAGGCATCCGGCTCGGCCAGGGCCACCAGCTCGCCGGAGCGCGGGTGGTCCAGGTGGTGGGCCCGCTTGCGCTCCGCGTCCAGCACCTGCGCCACCCCAGGCTCCGCCTCGACCAGGGCCTTCACCTCGTCCAGCAGCGCCGGGTCGCGGACATAGATGTGGGCCACCTGCATGTCCGCGACGGCGAAGGCCTCACTGCCGCTGGGATAGACGGCGTCACGGCCCGCCTCTTCCCGGATCGCCAGCCAGCCGCGTTGGCGGAAGAGCCGGTTCAGGTGGACGGGGCGAGACACCGGCACCGCGCCGAACTCCGACAGGATGATGACCCGGACGCCGCGGCCCTCGTAGAAGGCGATCAGCTTCCCGACGAGGTCGTCAATCTCCCTGAGGCTCTTGTGAATCTCCTTCGAGTCCGGGCCGAGGGTGTGCGGCGTGTAGTCCAGGTGCGGCAGGAAGACGAGTGAGAGCGTGGGGCGGTGCCGCTGCTCCAGCCACATCGCGACGTCGGCGATCCACTCCGACGAGCGGATGCTGTAGCGGGGGCCCCAGTAGTCATAGGCGGGGAAGTTCCCCAGCGCCTCGACGAGCGGCTTGCGCAGGTGAAGCGGCTCCGTGAAGACGTCCGGCAGCACCCGCCCGTCCGAGGTGAAGGACGGCTGCGGCGTGATGGCGTAGTCCGCCTTCGAATACATGTTCATGAACCAGCACACGCGCGCGCAGGTGAAGCCGGGGTCCAGCTTGCGCGCCGCGTCCCAGAGCTGAGGTGTCTGCACCAGCCCGTCGGACTGGGGCCAGAAGCGGACCTCGCCCAGCTCCCGGTGGAGCCATCCATCTCCGACGATTCCGTGCTCGCTGGGGTATCTTCCGGTCAGGAACGTCGCCTGCATGGTGCAGTTCAGCGCCGGCAGGACGGGCTGGAGCGGGACCATCCGCCCCCGCTCCACGAATGCCTGCATGTTGGGCGTCGAGGGGCCGACATATCTCGCGCTCAAGCCAGGCAAGTCCAAAACGACGCAACGTTCCATGCCCAGAGCAAACTGCTCACGAGGAAACCAGTCAATCACCGACCAGGTTGGCCTCCCCAAAGTCTGACGCGTCCAAAGCTACGTACCGTCTCATACGGCCGCATGTAGAATTTTACCGCCACCGCCGAGAAAACATCGCCATCACGCACGTGCGGGCACTGAATGAGTATCCATGCACCCAGTACAGTGGGTAGTGAAGCGAAACGGAATACAGGTTCTGGAAGGGTGGAAAATCGCTCCCCTGCCCGCTTTCCCGCCGGCCCTTCGCACCCCCCTTCCGGAACGGCCTGGGCCCCACATGCAACTCATTGAGTTGCATCACGACCAGACCTGTTGAATCGGATTATTGCCGGCAGCCGATGCCTCCAGCGCACGCCAGGGCCACAATCCCATCCAGCACCACCACCAAAGACACACGTCCCTTTGTCATGTCCCAGGTTCTTGACGGCTCGCTTCGACACACGCGAGACTTCGGCACAATCCGCTCACGTCACATCACGAGCATCCGAGAGCCATGCAGCGCGTGCGCAAGGCGTTCGAAGCGCGGCCTCTCATCCCTGTCACCCGTTGCAACGCCAGGAACACATGGACTTCAGTTGGACTCACGAGCAGGTGGAGCTCTATGACCGCGCGCTCGCCTTCGCGCGCGCGAAGTTGCCCGAGACTCCGAAGGCAACCAAGGAGGCCCTCCCCCGCGAGCTGTGGCAACGCTGTGGCGAGTTCGGCTTCCTGGGCCTTCCCGTCCCCGTGGCCCACGGCGGCCTGGGGCTGGACACGCTGACGACGGCGCGGGTGATGGAGGCGCTGGGGCGTGGCTGCGTGGACACCGGGTTGGTCTTCTCCGTGGGGGCCCATCTCTTCGCGTGCGTGATGCCCATCCTGGAGAGCGGGGACGACGCGCAGAAGGCCCGTTACCTCCCCCGGCTGTGCTCGGGGGAATGGGTGGGCGCCAACGCCATCTCCGAACCGGAGGCGGGCTCGGACGTGTTCGCCTTGAAGACGCGCGCGGTGCGCGACGGTGACGGCTATGTGCTCGACGGCGGCAAGAGCTACGTCACCAACGGCCCCTCCGCGAACGTCTTCCTCGTCTACGCGGCCACCCAGCCGGCGCACGGCTACATGGGCCTGAGCGCCTTCCTCGTGGAGAAGGGCACGCCGGGCCTCTCCGTGGGCCGCGCCTTCGAGAAGATGGGGCTGTCCACGTCGCCCATCGCGCCCATCTACCTGGAGGGGTGCCGCGTCCCGGAGTCCGCGCGGGTCGGCGCGGAGGGCCAGGGCGCGGCGCTCTTCAAGCGCTCCATGCAGTGGGAGCGCGCGTGCCTCTTCGCCGCCTATGTGGGCGTCATGGAGCGCGTGCTCGAACAGACGGTGGACTTCGCCCGGACCCGCAAGCAGTTCAAGAAGGCGCTGGGGAAGAACCAGGCCATCTCCCACAAGCTGGCGGACATGAAGCAGCGGCTGGAGGCGTCCCGGCTGCTGCTGTACCAGGCCTGCTGGAAGATGGACCGGGGCCAGGAAGCCTCCCTGGAGGTGTCCCTGGCCAAGCTGGCCATCAGCGAGGCCGCCATCCAGAGCGGCCTGGACGCCATCCAGATTCACGGCGGCATGGGCTACGTGGCCGAAACAGGCATCGAGCGCGTGCTGCGCGACGCCATTCCCAGCGCCATCTTCTCCGGCACCTCCGAAATCCAGCGCGACATCATCGCCAACCAGCTCGGCCTATGACACTCGACCAAATCGTCACCCGCGCAGCGGCGAAGGCTCCCGAGTCCATCGCCATCAAGGGTCCCGACGGGACGCTCACCTACGGCCAGTTGGATGCGCTCGCCAACCGCATCGCCCGCGCGCTCCAGGAGCTGGGCGTGAAGCGGGGAGACCGCGTGGGGCTGTGGACGGAGAAGTCCGTGCGCGCCGTGGCCGCCATGCAGGGCATTGCCCGGCTGGGCGCCGCCTACGTCCCCATGGACCCGCTGAACCCCGCCGCGCGGACGCGGCTCATCCTCGATGACTGCGGCATCGACGTCCTGGTGACGAGCACCACGCGCGCCTCCGAGCTGCACAACGCGGGCGTGAGCCGGCTGCGCTACCTGCTGCTGGACGACAAGGGGCCGGAGATCTGCTGGAACCGGCTGTCCAGCTTCTCCTCCGCGCCCCTGCCGCCGCACGGCGCGGGCGACAACGATTTGGCGTACATCCTCTACACGTCGGGCTCCACCGGGACGCCCAAGGGCGTGTGCATCAGCCAGCGGAACGCGCTGGCCTTCATCGAGTGGTGCCACGAGCTGCTGGGCACCACGCCGGAGGACCGCTTCAGCAACCACGCGCCGTTCTTCTTCGACCTGTCGGTGCTGGACCTGTACGCGGCCTTCATGGGCGGCGCGTCGGTCACCCTCATCCCGGAGGCGCTGGCCTTCTCCCCGGAGAAGCTGGTGGAGCTGGTCCTCCGCGAGCGGTTCACCTGCTGGTACTCCGTGCCCTCCGCGCTGATGCTGATGATGCAGGAGGGCGGGCTGCTCAACCACCAGGACCTGCCCTTCCGCATGGTGCTCTTCGCGGGCGAGCCCTTCCCCATCCGGCACCTGCGCCCGCTGCGGGAGCACCTGCGGCACGCGCGGCTCTTCAACCTCTATGGCCCCACGGAGACGAACGTCTGCACCTTCCACGAGGTGACGGAGGTGTCGCCGCACCGGACGGAGCCCGTGCCCATTGGCCGCGCGAGCTGCGGCAACCGCGTGTGGCTGGCCCGCCCGCCGCCGGACTCCGAGCAAGCCAGGGAGGAAGGTGACGGCGTGGGCGAGCTGATGGTGGAGGGCCCCACCGTGATGATGGGCTACTGGGGCCAGCCGTCCCACGGCGCCCGCCCGTACGCCACGGGGGACCGGTGCCGCGAGCTGCCGGACGGCACGTTCGAGTACCTGGGCCGCCGCGACAACCTGCTGAAGGTGCGCGGGCGCCGCATCGAGGCGGGTGAAATCGAAGCGGCCCTGCTCACGCACCCCGACATCCGCGAGGTGGGGGTGGTGGCCACCGGCTCCGGCCTGGAGGCGCGGCTGGTGGCCTTCGTGGTCAGCAGCTCCGCCAAGGCCCCATCCCTGCTCAAGGTGAAGAAGCACTGCGCGGAGCATCTCCCCCGCTACATGATTGTCGATGAGGTCCGCGCCCTGCCGGAGCTGCCACGCACCCAGAACGGCAAGCTCAACCGGCGCGAGCTGCGGGAGCTGGCGCAGCGGCCCTCGACGCGCTGAGGCCTTGCAGGCGGCCCATACAGGCCGTGCGCCCCCCAGGCGCCCGGCCTGTTGGGAAGTGCCCGGCGCCTGGCCGCTTGCCTGCAAGAGCGCCTCGACTTCGCCCAGGCTCCCGACCATGATGGCCGCTCGCGTCAACCGAGCCACATGGAATCCACCACAGCTGAACGGCCTCGCCGGCGGTGGGCTCGAATCATCGCGGGCGTGCTTCTGACATTGCTGGTCGTCCTGCCCGCGCTGACGTTGGTCGCGGTCGTGGTCGTCCTGCATCATCTTGACCACCCCTGGCTGAAGCAGCCCCTCGTCTCCAAGGTGGAGGCGGCCACCGGCATCCAACTCGACTACCAGACCGCCCACGTCGCCCTCCTCTCCGGGTTGCGCCTGGAAGGGCTCGTGGTGCGGACACCGGCGCCGTTCCAAGGCGCCGCGCCCGAACTGCTGCGCGTCGGCCTGCTGGAGGCGCACTGGTCGCCTGGCGCGCTCCTGAGCGGCCCCATCCGCGTCGAGCGGATCGCGATACGTGACGTGGCCGTGACGCTGGCCGCCGACGACTCGGGAGCCACCTCCGTCTCGGCCCTCGCGGGTCCCCCCGCGCCCGAGCCGGAGCCCGTTGAACCCCCGGTCGGCCTCTCTCAGCAGGTCGCCGACCTCCTGGCGGCGCCGCTCCCCGTCGGCCGCGTCGACGTCTCCGGCGTGTCGTTGAGCTACGTCCGCGTCCAGGGCGACAGCGTCGTCGAACGCTGGTCCCTGCGCGGGCTCGCGGCCAACGTCGAGGCGAAGGAGCAGGACGGCGATTGGAAGGTCTTCGCGAACCTCGGTGACACGGGTGCCCCCCTGCCGCTGGAGGTGGGCCACGAAGGCGCCGCCACGCCTTCGGCGCTCGCCCAGTTGGAGCTGGCCCTCGCGGTGGAGGCCGGGGCCTCTGGCGCTCGCGCGAAGGTGGACCTCGACGTCGCCCGGCAGACCTTCGACCCACGGTTCACGGTCCGCTCGCTGCTGCACGGGGCGGTGACGGCGCGGTTCGACGTCGAGAAGCAGCACGTCGCCGTCACGCTGGAGCCCACCCAGGTGACGGACGGCGCCGAGCTCCAGGCCCAGGCCGTGCTCCCGGATGCCGCGGACGCGCCCCCGGTCGTTCAGCGGGCCCTGGCGGACATCCAGTTCGAGAAGCTGCTGGCCGTCATCCCCTCCGACTGGCGTCCCTTCACACTCGAGCGCGGCAAGGTGCGTCTGAACGCGCAGGACGTCACGCTGAGCGCGATGCCGCAACTGGGGCCTCAGGGCAAGCTGGGCCTGGATGTGGACGTGGCGGCGCTCCGGATGCCCGGTGCCCCCCTCCAGGTGGTGCTCGGCGGCGGACGTGTCTCCCTGGTGGCGACCCCCGACGCGCGGCAGGGGTTGTCCGCGCTGCTGACGTTCGGCATCGAAGGACTCGACGTCGCGGGCCCCACCGCCCTGCGCATCCCGAAGGCCCATGGCGAAGTGAAGGGCCATCAGCTCCGGCCCGAGCCGTCCTCACCCCTCCAGGTCGCGGGGGACGCGAGCCTGTCGGGCATGGTGGAGGCGCTGGACCTCCGGACGCCCGACATCCGGGCGAAGGCGGAGCGGCTGGGCTTCCAGCTCAGCGCGCCCCTGGCGGCGGAGCCTCCCTTCGCGCTGAACGCGGATGTGCCCGTCGGCGAGCTTCATGTGTCCTCGCCGGACGGACGCACGCTGCTGAAGGGCCCCGTGCGCTTGAAGCTGGATGCGACGGACGCGTTCCCCCAACTGGATGAGCCGCAGCTCAGCAAGGGCCGCGCCCAGGTGGTGCTCGACGTGGGCACGATGCAGGCGTCCCTCGATGCCACCAAGGCCACGGACGAGGTGTCGTACACCCTGGCCGTTCGGACGCCGGACCTCGCGGCCGCCCGTCCCTTCATTCCGGATGAGGTCGCGGCGCGCATTCCCTGGCGACAACTGGGCGTGAGCCTGGCCTCCAAGGGCAACGTGAAGGCGCTCTTCTCTTCCGCGCTCCGGCTGGAGCACCGGACGGAGCTGGCGTTGCAGCGGCCCGCCTGGGACGACGTGTCGGCCAGCAACGTGGCCATCGTGGTGCGCTCGCAAGGTGATGCGTGGCGGCACCAGGGCGACGTGGACCTTCGCGTCGAAGGACTCAAGGCGGGCGAGAAGGACCTGGGGCTCCAGCACCAGACGCTGACCCTGGACCTCAACCGGCGAAAGCCCGCGCTCAAGCTGGGGCTCGTCAGCCAGGCGGGGCCCAAGCTCGCGCTCGACGTCGCGCTAGCCTTCGACCGGAAGGCCCAGGCCCTTCGCTGCGACGTGAAGGGCGAGGTCCCGCCGCTCGTTGAGCTGGCGCCGCTGCTGGGCAAGGCGCAGCTGCCCAAGGAGCTGGACCCATCCCGGCTCACGGCGAGCCTTGAGGTGCACGGCCTGTTGCGCGGCGTCATCCAGGACATCCGCCCGGATGGCACCCTCCGCCTGGCACCGGCTCCAGCGAGGACCGCCAGCTTCGACGGCACCGCGGTGGTGGACGCGCGTGGCATCCGCTGGCGACAGCAGGATGGGCTGTCGGTCAACGTCCCCTCGGTGCACTGGGAGGTCCAATCGCGCGTCGAAGGTCCGCGGCGGACCGTGCACAGCGACCTGCGCGTGGAGAAGCTCTCCGTCGGCATGAGCGACCGCCGGCTGTCCTTCGCGGACCTGACCAGCGACACCACCGCCAGCTTCACCGAAGCGCTGGAAGCCGACGACATCGAGCTGAAGCAGACCTTGAAGCTTCGCGCGCTGGAGCAGAATCCCGCGCTGCCCTACCCGGTCCAGGACGTGGCGGCGACGTTCACCGCCCGGCGCAAGCCTTCGGGGGTCATCCACGTCCCCGAGCTCCAGCTGGCCAACGCGGGGACGAACACCCAGTTGAAGGTCCGGGGACGGCTCGACCTCAGCGAGGACCGGCGGCGCCTGGGGCTCCGGGGTGAGCTGGCGCAAGACATCGCCAGGCTCGCGCAGCCCGGTGTCCTGGAGGGCCGCGGAAAGGTCACGGTCGAATTCCGGGTGGGCTCACCCGACCTCATCGCCTTCCGGACCTTCTCCAACCTGATGATTCAGGACCTGCACCTGCGGATGCCCGAACAGGGCATCGAGGTCGAGGCACTGGATGGCAACATCCCCCTCACCGAGAACCTGGAGTTCCGTGACGGGCAACTGCGCCTGCTGAGCGACATCGACGTGAATCCGTACCCGATGCTCCGCTTCGCCGACCAGCATCCGCTGCTCTCGCGCAGCGGCTACGTGTCCGCGAACCGCATCGCCACGCCCATGGTCACCATCGCGCCGCTGGCGGGAAACCTGTCCATCAACCAGCACGTCATCTCCATGACGCAGTTGGAGATGGGCGTCCGCGGTGGGCGCATCACCGGGCAGTGGTTGCTGGACTGGCAGGGGCGGCACTCCACCCTGGAGGCGCGGGTGCGCGCCACCGGGGTGCAGTCGTCGCGCGGTGAGCCGTTCGACGGGAATGCCGCTGTCATCATCTCCGCGAAGGACCGCAGCATCGACGGGCGCGCGGAGATTCTCCGCATCGGCAACCGCCACCTGCTGGACCTGCTCGACATCGAGGACCCTCGCCACGTCGACCCCGCCACCAACCGTGTCCGCTATGCCCTGCGACTGGGCTATCCGGAGCACGTGCGGGTGAGCTTCAACCACGGCTTCGGCAGCCTGCGCATCACCATGGGCGGCCTGGCGAAGCTGCTCAGCATCGATGAAATCCGGGGCATCCCCATGGGCCCCATCGTCGACCAGCTCCTCAAGAGCATGCCCCCTCCGGAGACCACGCCATGAAACACCGTGGGTTGCTGCTGTGGGCCGCCCTCGCCACCTCCGGGTGCATCAGCGCGCCGGAAATCGTCATGGTGGACCGCGCGACGGCGCTCGAGGAACAGGCCTCGGGTTCGTTCAAGGACGTGGAGCAGCGGCTGGCTCGCGCGGGCATGAATCCGACGCCGGTGCCGCTCACGCCCAATCAGCTGGAGGAGCTGGGCATCCAGCCCACGCCGCTGGTGGAGAACATTGGCAGGACGCCCGCGGACCGCGTTGACGACCTGCTGCGCCGCCACTGCGTGGGTGAAGGGCGGGACGGGCTGCTGGCGAACACGCGGCGCCGCTGCCAGGCCGGGCGCATGACGGCCGACGACGTGGCCCTGGTGGAGCGGGTGAACCGCTCGCGCAAGCAGCTCTGGCAGTGGATGCGGTCGGTCCGTCCGGACGTGCCGGAGGAGACGCTGCGCCGGAACTGGCACAAGGTCCACGCGGAGGGCGTCATCTGCGGCGGATGGGTCGAGGCCGAGGACGGCACCTGGGGAGAGAAGCAGTGCTGACGCGCTGGCAGCGGTGCTGCGTCGTCCTGGCTTTGGTTCTCGCGGGCAACGCCTGGGCTCAGGACGATGAGAACGACGGCGGCGTGCGCATGCCCACCCGGCTCACCGTGGGCGTGGGCGACCAGTTCCTGGGGCAGCTTGCGCCCGATGAGAACACGCTGCTCTTCGCGTCCAACCGCAACATCGCGACCGAAATCTACACGCAGGACCTGGAGCGCGGCCGCGAGCGCCGCCTCTTCGATGAAGGCGCGGACGTCACCTGGCCGCGCGTCAGCCCCGACGGGAAGCACCTGCTCTACATCTCCTTCCGGAACCAGGCCGGAGGCCAGTTGTGCGTCCGCGAGCTGCCGACGGCGAAGGAGCGCCGCTGCCTGGAGGAAGAGGCCAGCGCGCTCCAGGCGGAGTGGATGGACGCTTCGCACATCGCCCTGGTGAGCCGGGCCACCATCCAGGGGGACCTCCGCCTGTCGCGCGTCGAGGTGGGCGGCCAGTGGCGCGTGACGCCCTTGCTGGAGCGGAACCTGACCAGCCCCACCGTCTCTCCGGATGGGCGCTGGCTGGTGTACGTCCCCGTCGAACGCTCCGTGCGGCAGGTGGGCCCCGCCTTCGCCGCGCGCGCCGCTCCGCACCTGGAAGCCCTGCGGTTGGACAGCCCCGGCGCGAAGCCCATCCCGCTGTCGCTCGACATCCCGGGGCAGACGGGGCAGCCGGCGTTCTCTCGCGATGGGCGTTTCCTGTACGTGGTGCAGTTCTTCACGGACTCCAACGCAGATGGCGTCATCGACGCCAGCGACAGCGGCGTGCTGTTCCGGGTGCCGTTCGAAACGGCGCGTGAGGACGCCGCCCAGCAAGCCGCCGCCGCCAGCCCGGACCAGCTCACCAGTGTGGGCTGGAACTGCCAGTACCCTGCGCCCGCGTCCGCGTCGCTCGTGGCGACCTGCTCGCGCTCGCGCAACCTGGACGTCTACCAGTTGCCCTTGGATGGCCAGGTCCCCAGTGAGTGGGATGCGCGCCGCCTCAGCGAGGAGCTGAGGATGGTGGGCCGCCGCGCCGATGAGTTGCTGCTCTATCGCCACCGGCTGCTGCTGGAGAAGCGCCCCAGGCTCCAGCGCCTGCTGATGATGCGCATGAGCATGCTGCACCTGCTCTTCGAGGACTTCAGCGCCGCGGAGTTCTACGCCAAGCACATGCGTTCGGTGAGCGACCCGACCACGGATGGTTTGGAGGAGCCGCTCCTCATCCTCATCGACCACCGGCGCGCCATGAAGGAGCGCGAGCGGGGCCGCATGGTGGACGAACTGAGCGTGGCGGAACAAAAGCGCATGGCCGCGTTGGCCCCATCGACCGCGCGCAGTGCCCCCGCCGAGGTCCTCCAGCACGTGGTGCGCAGCGAGCTGGCGGATGACGCGGGGGACTTCGTCATGGCGCGGCAGGAGCTGGAGTCCGCCCGCATCACGGACACCACGCCGCGCGGCGTGATGGAGGCCTTCCACGCGCGCGCGGACGCGCTGTACCGCGAGCTTGATGACCGCGAGGCCCTGGTCGAGGCGGGACGCCGGCTCTCACAGCACAAGGTCTTCCCCGCGGATGACCAGCTCGACTTCGCCCGCTCCGCTGTCCGCGCCCTGTACCGGGGACGCCCGTATGACGAAGCGGATGCCACCATGGCCCGGGCGCACGCCGAGGCGCCGTCGGACTCGGCCTACGCATTCGCGCTGGAGCTGGGCCGGCACGTCAATTCGATTCGCGGCGAGCGCCCGCCTCGCGCCGTCCGGGACGCGTTGATTGCCTTCTACCGGCAGCAGACGGATCCGCTGCGCAGGCGGGTCCTGGTGCAGGACGCCGTGGAGCGGGCCGCCGAGCATGGCGCCGACAGCATCATGGAGTCGTTGGCGATGGTCTACGTCGACGACACGCCAGCGGGCTCCGAGGAGCGGCGCCGCGCCGAGCGGCTCTTCCGCCGCGCGCTGATGGGCCGCGCCTACCGGCGCCTGTCGAGGCAACGCCAGGACGCCGCTCGCGCGGACTTCGACCTGGTGACGCAGCGGACGGGCTCGCTGGAGAGCGCCGTTGAAGCCATGAACCTGCGCTTGCGTGCTGGCGTCAGCCCCGACGTGGTGGAGAAGGAAGTCACCACCACCGCGCCGAAGATGGTGAAGCCGCTCGCGCACTTCGTGAGGGCCTACGTCACCACGCGCCAGCTCTCCAAGATGGAAGGAGACGCGCACACCCAGGGCGTCGCCAAGGCCATGCGGGAGCTGCGGACCGCGTGGCCGGAGCTGAAGAACCAACGCGTGGTGCAAGCCCTGCTGGGCGCCATCCACCACGAGGACTTCCTCCGCAACCGGGACCCCGCCGCCGCCGAGCGCGCCAACCGCTATTACATGGTGGCCCTGGACCTGATGCGCAGCAACGTCCGCTACCGGGCCATGATTCTGGGCGCGCTGGGGTTGCTGC
Organism: Myxococcus sp. 1LA; assembly: GCA_046520405.1. Taxonomy (GTDB): domain Bacteria; phylum Myxococcota; class Myxococcia; order Myxococcales; family Myxococcaceae; genus Myxococcus. Next base: position 15,997 of record JBKGHI010000007.1, on the reverse strand, counting down.
ACACGCAGGTGGGCAACTTCCACATCGCCCTGGGCTACCTGGAGCAGCGGGACACCCTGCCCTACGTGGACAACTGGGCGGGGCTGGCCGTCACCATGGCGCGCGCCCACGCGCTGCTGCACGTGGACCGGGAAGCGGACGCGGCGCAGGCGGCGGACAAGGCCCTGGCCATGACGGAGACCACGCAGCGCCTGTCCCGGTTCCTGCCCTTGGCGCTGGACCGCGCGGCGCTCTACAACCTGGCCGCCGGCCGCTTCGAACGGGCGCTGACGCTCTATGACCAGGCGCTGCCGCTGGTGGAGGTGAGCCCTGATGACGAAGAAGGACGGCGCAACCGGCTGGTGGTGCGGCTGGCGCGCGGCGCGGCGGCGCTGGGCGCGGGGCAACCGCAGCGGACGCTGGAGGACATGGAGCACGTCGAGCGCGGCCTCGCGACGCCCGGCGTCCGGGAATCGCTGAAGTGGGCTCACTCCACGCCGGAGCACGTGCTGCGCTCCTATCGCCTCATCGCCACGGGCCTGCGCGCGAACGCGGAGACGCGGCTGGGCCGGCTGGACGCGGCCGCCCAGTCGCTGGAACAGCGGCGCGAGCTGTACCTGGAGCAGTTCGACCAGTTGGACCGCGATGAAGACATCCGCGCGGCCACCCTGGCGGAGCTGCGGCTGGCGGAGAACGCCGTGGACCGGCAGGACCCGTCGCAAGCGAACCGCTGGCTGGGCGAGGCGCTGAAGCACGCGGACACCCTGGTCGAGCGCACGCACGCCGACGTCGATACGGGGCAGTTGGACGTGCTCTGGTTCGCGGCGCAGTTGAACGTGGCGGGTGACGGAGGGCTGCCCTTCGACGTGCCCGAGCGGTTGGGCAAGGCGCGGCGCTCCCTGGTCGAGCTGCGCGACCCGGCCTGGCGTTCGTACCTGGCGTGGTTCGAAATCTATCAAGCGCTCGAAGCGCCGCCTCCCGAGGAAACCCGCAGCGCCCAGGCTCAACCCGCCCCGCCTTGAAGCCCTCCAGACGTCCCCTCACGAGGCTGGCGGCTTCTGGAAGGGTCGGGCATCCTTGGGAATGTCGATGGTGAAGCTGGTGCCACGCTCCGGCAGGCTCTCCACGATGATGCTCCCGCCGTGGGCCTCCGCCGCGCCCCGGACCTGCACCAGCCCCAACCCCCAGCCGCGGGTGCCACCGGCCTCCGCCTCGGGTGACCGACGATAGGCCTGGAACAGCCCCTGCTGCTCCTCCTTGGGGATATGGCCTCCGTGATTGTGCACGAGGATGATGGCGCGTTCGTGCGTCTGTCCCACGGTGATGGTGACGGGCCGTGACGAGGAGCCATACTTCACCGCGTTGCTGGCCAGGTTCTCCACCGCTCGCCGTAGCGGCTCCCGCGCGAAGAACCCCCGGACGGGCTCCCGCACCACCAGGACGAAGCGCTCGCCGTGCTCGGCCTGCAGGTTCTCGACGGCTCCCCGCACGATGTCCGCCAGGTCGCACGCCTCCAAGGAGAGCGGCACCCGGCCACCCGCCTGCACGCGCATGGCATCCAGGAGGTTCTGCACCAGCCGGTCCGCACGGTCGATGCTGTCGGCGATGCGCCCGGCCCACTGCGGAACCTGCTCGCCCGCCGGCTTTCGGAGGATGAGACCGGCGTTGACCTTGGCGGCGCTCAGTGGACCCCGCAAGTCATGGGCAAGCGTGGCGAAGAGCTGCTCCCGAAGACGCTCCTGCACCAGGACGTAGGCGGTGCAAGCCTTCCCGATGGCCTGGTCCAGGGAGGCGTTGAGCGTGTTCCGCTCCACCGCAGCCAGGGACTCCCCCTCCTCGAGGACGGTGAAGAGCACCTCCCGCAGCAGCTTGTACTCGGTGATGAGGTCCTCCAGGCGGAACCGCGTCATGCGGACGCGTTCGCCGCCGTGCGCCTCGGCGAGGCTGCTCCCCTCCGTGGCGGTGCGCCGGGGGTGATGGGGCGCGATGGCCTCCGCCATCTGCCTCAGCAGCACGGGCAGTGTGTCGATGAGGAGGGGGTGGCTCTCGCCAGCCGCGGCTGGCACCTCCTGCCGCAGGCGTCCTTCCCAGAGGGCGATGATGCGCTCCCGGTTGGCAAGGAGCCGGGCACTTCCCCGCAAGCCCACTCCATGGGCGCCTGCTCCCCCAGGCTCGACACTCATGGGCTCAATCTGTGGACTGGGATGGGCCACGACCAACGTCATGCTCGCGAGGCCGCGCCCTGGCGAACGAGCCTTCGGGGAGCACACAGCGGGGGCGAAGCTCCCTTTCGTGCTCCCCCGTCCATGCGCTTCTGGCAGACGAGCGCCTGGGCCTGCGACCGCAGGGCGCGTGCCCGTCACACCCCGGATGCCAGCGGGGCCTGAAGCGTCGCACCACCGACGGCGGAGACGGCCCGCTCTCCAGGGCAGGCCCGGCTGTCGAGCGCCGGGACGTCGCGAAGTGCCATTTTCCTGGCGGCGCGATTTTCGTAGAGGAAGCCGCGCCTGACACGAGGCCTTCCCATGGACCGAATCCACCGCGCCCAGCAACGGCTCCACGAGCAGAAGCAGAACGCCGCGAAGTGGAGCCTGCTCAGCGACGTGATGCTGCCAGGGGCCGCGGCGGGGATGCTCGGCGCGGTCGCGATGGCGGCGCTGGCGCTGCCACTGGGCGCGCTCACGCATGGAGACGTCTGGTATGCGGCCCGCCTGGCGGGGGGCGTCTTCTTCCGGGAGTCCCCAGCGGGCCCCTGGGCGGTGGTGCTGGGCCTGCTGGTGCATGTGAGCACCGCGGGAGGGCTGGCCACGCTCTTCGCCTTCCTGCTGCCACGCGGAGGCAGCGCGACCGTTGCGCTGTTTCTGGGACTGCTCATGGCGCTGGGGCTCCAGGCGGTGATGCCCGCGCTCGTGGCGCCCTGGGCCTCTCCACCATTGGACCGTGAAAGCCCCCACGCGGCGCTGCTCCTGCTGCACCTGGCGTTCGGCGCCTCACTCGGGCTCGTCGTCCCGCTGCGACGAGGGCTGGCCACGGTGGACCGGGCTCGCCGCGCCGTCCAAGCCGTGCGAGAGCCCCACGCCTGAGCCGCGTCCTCAGGGCATGCGCTCGCTGGCGCCCTCCCGCGGCGGCGTCGCCTCTCGCGCGTCGTGGAGGCCTGGCAGCAGCAGCGGCTGGAAGGGTCCAGGCGGCATCGCCGGCCGGGCCCGGTCAGCGGCCTCCAGCAGCACGAGCCCCACGAGGATGACGACGAAGAGGAACGCGGTGGCGAACACCAGCCGGGGCCCGCCGGGCCGCTCCGACAGGTGCATGTAGAAGAAGGCGATGAGCCCCACCTTGACCGCTGCGATGGACAGCGCCAGCACCAGCCCCCACCGCCCCACGTGGTGTCTTGCCAGGAGGAACGACAAGGTGGTGAAGGCCAGCAGCCCCACGCCCACCAGCAGCACGCTTCGCGTCCGCGCCACGCGCGCCTCCCTTCACACCAGGTACAAGAGCGGCCAGAGGAACAGCCAGATGACGTCCACCAGGTGCCAGTACATCCCCCCCAGCTCCAGGGGCGTGTGGTAGGCCGCGCTGAAGCTGCCCCCGAGCGTGCGGAAGGCCATCACCGCCAGCACCCCGATGCCCACCGTCACGTGCAGCGCGTGGATGCCGGTCATCACCCAGTAGAGGGTGAAGTAGAGGTTGGCGCCGGGGATGGCGAACTTCGCATAGGCATAGTGCGCGCCCGGCAGCGCCTTGTCGTGAGCGTGGTGCGCGTACTCGATGCCCTTGATGGAGAGGAAGGCCACGCCCAGCAGCACCGCGCCGGAGAGCAACGCGCAGGCCGCCAGCTCGCTGCCGGCGCGGATGGAGGCAATGGCCAGTGCCACCAGGATGCTGCTGGACACCAGCACGTAGGTGTTCAGGGTGCCCAACATCACGTCCATGTGCGTGCGTCCCAGGTGGAACACCTCCGGGTAGGCCAGCCGGTAGAGGGCATACGCGGTGAACAGGGCGGTGAAGAGCATCACCTCCGACGCGAGGAAGACCCACATGCCCATGTGAGCGGCGCCCTGGCGCGCGGATTCATCACCGAAGTGGCGGGCCTGCGGCACCACCGGGCGCACGGCGGCTTCAGAGGGCATGCCCCACCTCCGGTTCGATACCGGGCCGCGCGTAGTCGTGCGGCCCGTGGGGGAAGACGGGTGGCTCGTGGAAGTTGGACTCCGGCGGGGGCGAGGCGCTGTACCACTCGAAGCCGCGGCTCTCCCACGGGTTCTTCCCCGCCACCGGCCCGTGGCGCAGCGCCCAGCCCAGGTAGATGGCGACGATGAGGAAACCGAACCCCAGCAGTGACGCGCCCGCGGTGGAGGCCACGTGCAGCGGCTGGAAGTGCTCCGGGTAGTCCGCGTAGCGGCGCGGCATCCCCAGGTTCCCCAGGAGGAACTGCGGCAGGAAGGTGGCGATGAAGCCGAAGATGATGAGCACCGCGGTGCCGACGCCCAGCCCCTCCGGATAGCGCCGGCCGAACATCTTCGGGAACCAGTAGTGCAGCGCCCCGAGGAACGCCATCAGCGACGCGCCCACCATGATGAAGTGGAAGTGCGCCACCACGAAGTACGTGTCGTGCCAGTGGATGTCCGCGGACGTGACGGCCACCGCCACCCCGCTCATGCCGCCGAAGAAGAGCAGGAAGATGAACCCGAGCACGTAGACGAAGGGCGCGCGGATCCAGATGCTGCCCCGGTACATCGTGCTCAACCACGTGAAGATCTTCAGCGCCGTGAAGATGGCCACCAGCATGGACAGCACGCTGAAGGCGCCAGCGCCGAAGGTGGACTGGCCGGACACGAACATGTGGTGGCCCCAGGTCAGGAAGCCCACGAAGGCGATGCCCACGGTGCTCCACACCAGCACGCGGTAGCTGAACGGGTTCTTCCGGCTGAAGGCGCAGACGGTCTCGCTGATGACCCCCATGCCCGGGAGGATCATGATGTAGACGGCCGGGTGGCTGTAGAACCAGAACAGGTGCTGGTACAGCAACGGGTCTCCCCCGCGAGCCGGGTCGAACAACCCGATGCCGGCGATCCGCTCCAGCGCCACCAGCGCCAGCACCATGCCCAGCACCGGCGTGGCCAGCACCTGGATGATGGACGTGCCGTAGATGGCCCACACGAAGAGCGGCAGCTTCATCCACCCGATGCCGGGCGCGCGCATCGTGTGCACGGTGGTGATGAAGTTGATCCCGGTGATGATGGTGGAGAAGCCCACCACGAACACGCCCAGCAGCACCGGCATCACGTCCGTGCCCGTGGCGGTGCTATAGGGCGTGTAGAAGGTCCAGCCCGTGTCCACGCCTCCCTGGAGAACCGCCCAGAGGGTCATCACCGCGCCCAGCACGAAGAGGTAGAAGCTGGCCAGGTTGAGACGGGGGAAGGCCACGTCCCGGGCCCCAATCATCAACGGCAGGAGGAAGTTGCCGAACGCGGTGGGGATGGAGGGGATGAGGAACAGCCACACCATGATGACGCCGTGCACGGTGAAGGCGCGGTTGTAGGCCAGCCGTCCCATCACCGTCTCGCCCGGGGTGAGCAACTCCAGCCGCAGGGCCAGCGCGTAGCAGCCCCCCAGCAGGAACATGAGGAGGACGGCCACGAGGAACATGACGCCAATGCGCTTGTGGTCCTGCGTGGTGAGCCAGGACCACAGCCCACGCTCCGAGTTGAGGTAGTGCTCCTCCGGCATGGCCGGCTCAGCGCGCGCGAGGCTCATACCTGGGCTCCTGCGCGGTGGGAGGCACGGGGCGCTCCGGCCGCAGCGATTGGATGAATTCGACGAGCGAGGCCACGTCCGCCGCGCTCAGCCGCCCCTGGAAGGACGGCATCACCGGCTCGAACCCCGCCACGAGCTTCGCCTGCGGGTCCATCATGGACTCCGTGAGGTAGGCCACGTCGGCGCGGATGTGGCCCCCGGACGCCAGCGGCTCTTCGCGCAGGTACAGCCCCAGCCAGGTGGGGCCGATGTGCGGCGTGCCGTCCACGGTGTGGCACTGGAAGCAGCCCATCCGCGTGGCCACGATTCGCCCCTGCGCGGCCAGCGGTCCCAGCGACTCCGCGCCCGAGATCGCCTCTCCGGGGCCGGGCGTGAGCAGCTTCTCGCGCCGGGCCCGCCAGGCCTCGAACTCGCCGGGCGCCAGCGCCACCACCTCCGCGCGCATGCGCGAGTGGTCCAACCCGCAGTACTCCGCGCACAGCACTGGATAACGGCCCGGACGCACCGCCTCGAACCACGTCTCCGTGTAGCGTCCGGGCAGCGCGTCCATCTTCAGGCGGAACTCAGGCACGTAGAAGGAGTGGATGACGTCGCGTGAGGTGATGAGCACGCGCACGGGCCGCCGGCCGGAACGTGCAGCACCCCCACCTCGCCGGGCCCGTCTGGGTACGCGAACTTCCACATCCACTGCTTGCCCGTGACGTAGACGTCCAGCGCGTCCGCGGGCGGGGTGCGCGCCCAGACATAGTCCCGGTAGCCCAGGGCGCCCCACAGCAGGAAGAAGGACAGCGGCACGCTGATGTAGAGGCCCTCCAGCCACGCCGGGGCCTCGATGTTCGGGGTGATGGCGTGCGCCTGTCGGCGCCGGTAACGCAGCAGGAAGACGAACCCGGTGAGGCCAATCCCCGCGCCCACCACCAAGGTCGTGAGGAAGATGAAGAAGTGGATGTTGTCCACGCGGGACGCCAGCGTGGACCCCTGCCTCGGCAGGAAGAGGATGTGCCGCAGCAGCTCGCTCATGGCGCCCTCCCCTCCTCCGCCAGGACCTGCTCCACGGCGCGCTCGGCGGGCAGATGAATGACGCCCGCGTCCCGGTCCACCCAGCCGTAGCCGTCCAGCCGCGACTGCTGCTCACCCCGCAGCCGCGGCGCCTGGTCCTCCAGGGCGAAGGGTCGCTGGTTGACGTCCGCCAACTCCCCGCGTCCCATGACCGATGACGGCCCCGCGCGCTCCCTGGGACGGCTGCGGTCCTCCAACCACCGGTTGGCCAGCAGCGAGATGACGACGAGCGCCATCCAGCCTCCCGCCACCAGGGCGATGCGGCCGCTGGGGAGCTGGCCGTGGTCCGGCGGTGTCGGCGTGTAGTCGGCGCTCATTGCTCGGGCACCCGGAGCGAGTGAAGGAGGAACGGGTCCCGCACGGGCACCGTGTAGCCACCGCGAGCGACAGCCAGACAGGCCGCCACCGAGAGGCCTCCCACCCCCACCCAGGCCGTGAGGCCCGTCCAGTGGACGAAGACGCTCCGAGGATGGAGCGCGGGCACCACCAGCCAGTACACGTCCACCGCGTGCATCAGCAGCAGCCACGCCGCAACTCCGGCGAGCGCGCGAGGTCGCTGCTTGATGCGCCGCATGAGCAACAGGAAGAAGGGCGCGGCGAAGTGCCCCACCGCGAGCAGCACCGCCGCCCAGCGCCAGCCGCCGTCCAGCCGGGCGCGGTACCACGGCACCTCCTCCGGCAGCGAGGCCACCCACATCAACATGAACTGCGAGTAGCCGCAGTAGGCCCACAGACACACGAAGGCCAGCAGCAGCGTGCCCAGCCGACGGAAGTGGTGCGGCCCCATGAGCGCGCCGAACTCGCCCGGCCCCCGCAGCACGGCGGCCAGCACCGCCACGGTGGACAGCGCGGCCACCACCGCGCCGCAGCCCACGTAGAAGCCGTACACCGTGGATTGCCACAGGGGCTCCAGGGACATCATCCAATCCAGGCTGGCGAAGGACAGGCACAGCACCAGCATCGGCAGCGCGCCCGCCGACAGCCTGCGTTGCCACAGCGTGAGCTGCACGCTCCGAGCGCTGATGCCCGTCTCCACGTCCTGTCGCACGGACCAGCGATAGAGCAGCCACCCGACCGCGCCCCAGACTCCGAAGTAGAAGATGGCGCGCGCGAGGAAGAAGGGAACGTTGAGGTACGGGCGCTTGTGCTCCAGCAGGTGGAGCCCATGCGAGCCCAGGTCCGGCGGCGGACTCACCCAGGGGAACAACTGCGGCATCGCGAGCGCCACGGGGACGAAGAGAACGGCGAACAACGGGCAGCAGGCGGACAGGACCTCCAGCGGCCGGCGCAGCACCGTGGGCCAGCGTGCCCGCGAGGCATGGAACGCCGCGAGGATGAGCAACGCCCCCAGGCACAGCGACAGCCAGTAGGCGAAGGCGAACAGATACCCGTAGGCCGTCTCCCGTGGCGCCGCCAGGGCACCGGCTCCCGTGGCCCCCAGTCCCAGCACGCCCACGGCGAGCGCGCCCCTCCGCACGCGCGGGCTCCCCTCCCATCGCGCGAGCACATCGATGCTCATGGCGTACCTCCCGGCCCGGCCTGCCGCTGGAGCGAGGACTGGACCTCCGGAGGCGCGGCGGACAGCGGCGCACGCTGGCTGTAGGCCAGCACACGCAGCCACGCCACCACCGCCCAGCGCTCCTCGGGCGGCAGCTCCGCCGCGTACGAGGGCATCAGCCCATACCCTTCGGAGATGACCTCGTAATAGAAGCCCGGCGGGTGCGGCAGCGCCTCCCAGCCGGGTGACACCGGCCCGCTGGCCATGTGCCCCATCCCTGGCGCCGGATGCGCCTCGTGGTGCGGCCCGTACAGCGCGGGCGGGGACCGCAACTGCATGTTCGCCCCGACGATGCTGTGTCCGTCGCCCACGAGCCCGTGGCAAGGCGCGCACCACGTCTCGAAGTGGCCCCTGCCGCGCAGGAGCAGCTCGCGGCTGAGCTGCACGGGAAAGCGTTCGGGGTCCGCCAGTCCTCCATCGGGCGTGCCTTGCGGGATGTAGGGGGCCTGGCGGCGGTACCACTCCTGGGACACCGTCCCCGGCACGGGCGGACGCATGGCGCGCCCGTCCCCGAAGTTCGGGTCGGCGGTGTACGCGTTGTCGCGCGGCTGGACCTGCATGGGGTCCCTGTCCTCGCACGCGGCCAGGGCGAGCGCGGCCACGGCCCAGGGACGGATGCGCGTGCTCATCGGTCCGCCTCCACCTGGGAGACCTGCACTGCTCCCAGCTCGCGCAAGGCCGCATCCGCCGCGGTTCCCCTGGCGTCGTCGTCCACGGCCACCGCCACCCAGAAGCCGTCGATGCTGGCGCTGCGGAACACCTCCACGCCGAGGAACGGGTGCGTCACCCGGGGCAGCCCGCAAGCGACGAGCACGCCCAGGAAGATGGCGCCCGCGGCGGACAACACCGCTGTCTCGAAGGCGATGGGGATGAAGACGGGGCCCGAGTGCAGAGGCCGCGCGCCCGCGTTCAGCGGCCAGTCCACCGCCTGGGTGAACCACTGCACCAGGTACGCGCCGGCCGCCCCGCCCACACCCGCGATGAGCGCCAGGAGCGGAAGCCGCGAGGACGGCAACGCCAGCACCTCGTCCACGCCCTCCACGGGGAACGGCGTGAACGTGTCCAGCCGCGTGAAGCCCCGCTCGCGCAGGCCGCGCGCCGCCTCGAGCAGCCGCTCGGGAGAGCGGAACTCTCCCAGGAGCCAGCGCGTCACCGCCCACCTCCCTGCGCACTGGCCCGCGCCGCCACCTCGCGGGCGAACGCCTCGACGCGTCCAATTCGTGCTGGAGCTGCTTCACCTCGCTGATGGGCACTGGCGGCAGCAGCTTGAGGAACAGGAGGAAGCCCAGGCCGAAGAAGCCCAGCGTCCCGGCCAGCAGGGACAGGTCCACCCAGGTGGGCGCATAGTGCCGCCAACTGCTGGGCAGGAAGTCCTCGCTGAGCGGCGCCACGACGATGAGGAAGCGCTCCAGCCACATGCCCACGTTGACCAGCAGCGCGGCGCCTCCCAACACCCACGGCGAGGTGCGCAGCCGGCGCCACCAGAACACCTGCGGCACCAGCACGTTGCAGGTGAACACCATCCAGAACGCCGGCGCATAGGGGCCGGTGCGCAGGATGCTCATCGCGTGCATCTCGTAGGGGTTGCCGCTGTACCAGCCGAAGAAATGCTCCTGCACGTAGCCGTAGGCCACGAAGAGGCCGGACACGAGCAGCAGCCGGGCCAGCACGTCCAGGTGCGCGTCCGTCACCACGTGGTGCAGCCGCAGCACCCTGCGGGCGGGAAGCAGCAGGAGCAGCACCATCGCCAGACCGGAGAAGATGGCGCCCGCCACGAAGTACGGCGGGAAGACGGTGGTGTGCCAGCCGGGGAGCTGCGCCACCGCGAAGTCGAACGAGACGATGGTGTGCACCGAGACCACCAGCGGCGTGGCCAGCCCCGCCATCAGCAGGTAGCCGGTCCGCCAGCGCAGCCAGTGCCGCGCGCTGCCGCGCCAGCCCAACGACAGGAGCCCCCACATCCGGCGCTTCCACCGCTGCTTCGCGGTGTCCCGAGCCGTGGCCAGGTCCGGGAGCAGGCCCATGTACCAGAAGAGGATGGAGACGGTGAGGTACGTGAGGATGGCCACGATGTCCCACGTCAGGGGCGACCGGAACTGCGGCCACATCCGCAGTGAGCTGGGGTACGGCACCAGCCAGTAGAACTTCCATGGCCGCCCCAGGTGCAGCAGGGGGAAGAGGCCCGCGCAGGCCACGGCGAACAGCGTCATCGCCTCCGCCATCCGGTTGACGGAGCTGCGCCACTTCTCGCCGAACAGCAGCAGGATGGCGGAGATGAGCGTGCCGGCATGCCCGATGCCGATCCACCACACGAAGTTGATGATGCCGAAGGCCCAGGCCACCGGGATGTTGTTGCCCCACATCCCCACGCCCTTCGCCAGCGTCACGCCGATGGCGACCACCAGCAGCCCGGTGAGCGCCGAGCACAGGGCCACCAGCGCCCACCAACCCAGCCCCGGGGGGCCGAGCACCGGCCGCAGCAGCGACTCGCCCAGGGCCGCGCTGGAGTAGCGGCCCTCGATGAGGGGGGACTCCACCAGCGGGTCGGCCATCACCGGCGCCTTGGGGGCGGGCTCGCTCACGCCAGCTCCTCCGAGGGGTTCTTCAGCCGGATGAGATGGACGGTGCGCGGACGAGTGCCCAGCGAGTGCAGCAGCGCGTAGTGGCGCGCGTCCTCGTGAAGTCGGGAGACCTCCGCATCCGGTTGGTTGAGGTCGCCAAAGACGATGGCCTGCGTGGGGCACGCTTGCGCGCAGGCGGTGACGACCTCACCCGGCCTGATGGCGCGACCCTCCACCCGGGCGGTGATGCGCGCCGACTCGATGCGCTGCACGCAGTACGTGCACTTCTCCATCACGCCCCGGGAGCGGACCGACACGTCCGGGTTCCGGTACGTCCGGGCCAGCGGGTCATCGCCGGTGTAGTTCAGGTAGTTGAAGCGCCGGACTTTGTAGGGACAGTTGTTGGAGCAGTACCGCGTGCCAATGCAGCGGTTGTAGACCATCTGGTTCAGCCCCTCGTCCGAATGCACGGTGGCGGCCACCGGGCACACGTACTCGCAGGGCGCGTATTCGCAGTGCACGCACATCAGCGGCTGGGTGATGACGCCCGGGTTCTCTTCGTCGCCCAGGAAGTACCGGTCGATGCGCAGCCAGTGCATCTCCCGGCCGCGGAGGACCTGCTCCCTGCCCACCGAGGGGATGTTGTTCTCCGCCTGGCAGGCCACCACGCACGCGCTGCAGCCCGTGCACCGGTGCAGGTCAATGGCCATGGCCCACCGGTGCGGCGGCTCCACGAGCCGGGGCTCTGGCGGATACAGGTGCTCCTGCGGCTCCTGGAAGCCCTTCAGCATTTCGTCCTTGTGGGCCTCGAAGTTCTTGCGCGTCGTCTGGAGAGCCAATGGCCGCTCCTCCATGCGCCAGTGCTCCTGGGTGAGCGCGAACGCGTGGTGTCCCTCCAGCCGGGTGAGGCGCGCGCCAGCGAGGGCCCAGGGCGCATCCTGAAAGCGCAGCGAATAGGCGTTGAAGCCCACGTCGACGGCCACCGGGCCGCCACGGGTTCGCCCATAGCCGAGCGGCAGCGTGACGGTATCGTCGGCCTGCCCGGGCACCACGAGCACCGGGGCCTCCAGTGCACGGCCCCGCGCCTCCAGCCGCACGCGCGCGCCCCGCGTCAGCCCCAGGCGAGAGGCCGTGGCCGGGCTCACCTGAGCGGCGTTGTCCCACGTCACCTTGGTGATGGGGTCTGGCAGCTCCTGGAGCCAGGGATTGGCGCCGAACCTACCGTCGTGGACCTTGGCGTCGGGCACGAAGTGCAGGTCGAGCTGCGCGCCCGCCGGTGACGGCAAGGCACGCACCGCCGCGAGCACCTGCGTGGCGTCCACCCGCGCCTGGCTCTCGGGAAGCCGCGTCTCCGGGATGACCCCGTCGGCGAGCCAGCCTTCCCAGTCGCGCTCGGCGGTGCCCGTGCGTTCGCCCCACAGGGCCCGAAGCCGGTCGTACGCGGAGGCATCCAACTCGCCCGTGAAGGCCGCCACCACATCCAGTGGCGCGACCGCGTCTCCCACCAGCGGGGCGATGAGCGGCTGGAGGATGGTGGCGGTGCCGTCGGGAGCGCGGCCGTCCTCCCAGGCCTCGTAGGGATGGGTGGATGGAGCGCTCCACGCGCAGGCGGCGGCCGTCTCGTCCTCATGGAGCGCGCAGTACACCGTGTCCCGCACCTGCCTCAGCGCCTCGCCGAGCGGCACGTCGGCGGGCGCGCGGTAGACGGGGTTCCACGCGGTGACGAGCAGCGTGTCCACCGTGCCCGCGCGCAGTTCCTCGACGAGCGCGGGCAGGGCCGCCGCGTCGGGCGCGGGGTTCAACGTCTCCTCCACCAACGCCACCGGTCCGCCCAGAGCCTCGTTGACCAGGTGCACGAGCGCGTGCACGGCCGCGGGCTGCCGCGCCCCGGCGACAACGAGCGCCCGGCTCCCCTGCCCCGCCAGGTCCTTCGCGGCCGCGGAGACCCAGCGCCGCTCCTCGTCGCTCAGGGTCATGGCGCCCTCGGACAGGCCGGTCAGTTCGGCGCGGCCCAGTGCTCGCCCCACTTCGGCGGCGAGCACGCGCGCCAATTGCGGCACGCGAGAGGGCTGCGCCCGAAGCCGTTGGTCCGCGAAAGCACCGGTGACGGAGAGATGGCTCTCCACCACCCACAGCCGGTTCATGTCCGGTGGCGTACGGGCAGCGACGAACTCGCGAGCGGACCGTGGACTGCCCGGCAGCGTGGAGAGGAAGTCGTCCTCCAGCGACACCACGGCGCGGGCGACACTGAATCTCGGTAGCGCCCTCAGCGAGCGGCCGAACGCCAGGCGTGCGCCCTCGTGAGCAGCGCCCAGGTCCGTGGCACTGAAGGGCACCACGCGGGCTTGCGGATAACGCTCGAGCACCCGGGCATAGGCCCGGGCCCACAGGGGCGAAGCCGTGGGCTCCACCAGCAGCCGCAGCCCGGCGCCCGCGTCCGTGCGCTCGGCGAGCGCTTGCAATCGTGCGAAGAGGGCCGCACGTGTCGTGGGCTCCCCTTTGTGGCGCACCACCCGCGCCCGGTGCGGGTCGTAGACGCCCAGCAGCGAGGCCTGTTCGTGCGCACCCGCTGCGCCGAGGCTCTCCGATTGAAGCGGGTTGCCCTCTACCTTGGTGGGCCGCCCTTCGTGGCTGCGGACCACCACCCCCCGCACATGGCCCTCCAGCACCAGGCCCGTGGCGTAGTGGAGCGGAACGCCCGGCGTCACCTCGGGCGGCTGCCGTGAATAAGGCAGCACCTTCTCCGGTGGCTGGCGGAAGCAGCCAGCGAGGTTCGCCGCGGCGGCCCCAAACGCGGCCAGCGCCAGCAGCGTCCGCCGGGAGAGCCCTTCGGGTGGACGTGAAGCCCCGGGTGGGAACTCTCCTTCCCCCCGCGTGGAGCTGCCCGCGCGCTCCTCCAGGCTCCTCCAAGCCGTGGGAGTATCGGCCAGCACCGGCAGCGGATAGCGGTCGTTCACCGGTGACATGTGTTGCACTCGATTCGCGGGGAAACGTGCAGCGCCGCCTGGACCCGGCGCCCTGTCTCCCGGGCGTTGCCCGGAGGACTCCAGGTCATGTCCGCGACGAGCTCCACGGGCCGGAGGTGGGGCGCCGGATCGCGATGACACTCCAGGCACCAGCCCATGGTGAGTGGGGCCACCTGCTCCACCAGCGGCATCTGGTCCACGCGGCCGTGACAGCTCACGCACCCCACGCCCCTGTGGACGTGGATGGCGTGGTTGAAGAAGACGAAGTCCGGCAGGCGGTGGACACGGTTCCACGGAATGGGCTGGTCCTCGAAGTAGCTCTGGCGCACTGGCGCCAGTTGCGGACTGTCGTTCCAGATCTGCCCGTGGCAGCCCATGCAGCGGCTGGTGGGCGGCACGCCCGCGTAGGGGCCCTCCCAGGCACCTTCATGGCAATAGCGGCAGCCGATGCCCTCGTCCCCGACATGGTGACGGTGGTCGAACTGCACCGGCTGCTGCACCGGCTCGAAGGCGGCGGTGCCCAGGGGACTGCGGGCCAGCAACATGAGTGCCGCCGTCCCCAAGACGGGCAGCGCGGCCATGAGGCCGAGCACACCGCGCAGAACATGATCCGTTCCTGGAGGAAAGAGCCCCATACGCCGCCCGTCCTGACTTGAGGCCCCGGAGTACAGGGAAGCCAGCAAGCGTGACCGCGCAAAGCGGAAGGGGCTGTCGGCTACCCCACGGCCCGTGGCGGTCGTGTGAACCTACGCACACGTGTCCCGGCACCTATGACAGGGGCCACACGGAAGCCGAAGGCAGCGCCACGCTCAGGTGAGCTGCTGGTCCACCTCATCCAGGTCCCTGCGCACCTGGGCCTCCACGGTCGCCAGCGGGTGCCTGGGGAGGAACCGAACCCCAGCGAACGCCAGCCCCACAGCTCCGCCCACCAGGGTCAGCCCCAACAAGGCCGCGCCCCCTGGATGCGACAGCAACACCTTGGCCAGCGAGAGCGTCAGGGCGGAGACCCCGCCGAGCGCCAGCAGCCCGGCTCCGCCCAAAAGCGCCACTCCGGAAGACATGCCGCGCGCCTCATCACGGAGCACTTGCCGCGTCCTCCCTGCCTCCGCGCGAAGCAGCTTGCGGCCAACATCCAAAGTCTTGTCCAGCAGCCCGCCCGAGGACGGCTCGCCCCGGCCCTCTCCCGCCTGCGCCATGTCCGCTCCTTCCGCCCCGGCCTGCGAGGGGCATCCAATGCATCGAAGGTTCGTCCTCGCGCGCGCGATTGCACCGGGCGGGAAGGCGGGCACACCAACCGGGAAGGCCCACCTCCGCCGGGACGCACCCTCGCCCCTCAGCGGGTGAAGCAGGGCCCGCCGTCCGCGCTCGCGTTTCCTTCAGGAGTGCCTACGCCCCTGCCCCCAGCCCGAGCCGCTGGATCCGCACCATCTTGCCGTGATCCGAGACGTCATCAGCGGGATAGTCGCAGGCAATGACACAGTTGAATCGCAATGCGTAGTCCGCGGGCCCGTGAACGTAGATGCCCTGGACCTCGCCAGTGTCCTTGTTGAACACGGGACCACCAGAGCTCTCAGCGAAGGCCGTCACGGGTCCCCGGAACAGCCCTGGATCGGAGATGTCGCTGATCCACCCGGTGCTGTACTTGAGCGGAAGCTGCGTGGGGTACCCGAAGCAGAACAGCGGCGTTCCGACGACCGGCTCCGCGTCCGCCAGGGGCAGAGGCTCAATCCCCTGCACCGACGTGGTCAGCCTGACCAGCGCCCAATCCTGGGCGACGGCATCCCCTTCCCCTTGAGCCATCACCGCCTGCGCGGCGTAGATGTCAGTCGCCGGGATCCGCTTCGCCGCGTGCGCGTCCACCATCGACCAGCCGAACACGAATCGAAGCTTGTCGATCGAGTCGTAGTGAAACGCGGTCTCCAAGACGTGCTTTGCCGTGGCAATGGCGTCCGGTGCCACCAGGAATCCGCTCCCATATGCCTCGTACGACGAGGGCTGATTCCGGAAACGTTGATCTTCGCAGAGGACGGCCGACCCGGAACCATCCACCAGCCCCATGCGGCTCCTGAGGTATCCCCTCATTTGAGTCAGATGAGCCCGAAGGCGTGTTGAAAGACGTC
>JBKGHI010000079.1:0-32609 GCA_046520405.1 Myxococcus sp. 1LA | reverse complement strand
CGCGAACGGATGGCGCACCAAGGCCGCGCTAGTCGTCGCCGAGCAGGCTGCCCAGCCGACGCCGCCCAGCACGCTGCCCTCGTCGCGAGCGCCACCCGGGCCCGCGGCGGAGAGGATGCGGCCCGCGAGCCGGCTGAAGGGCAGCGACTGGAGCCACACCTTGCCGGGGCCGCGCAGCGTGGCGAAGAAGAGCCCTTCGCCGCCGAAGAAGGCCGTCTTGATGCCGCTCACCATCTGGATGTCGTAGTCCACGGTGGGCTGGAACGCGACGATGCAGCCGGTGTCCACGCGCAGCAGCTCGCCGGGGCCCAACGTGCGCTCATGCAGCGTGCCGCCCGCGTGGATGAAGGCGAGCCCGTCACCCTGGAGCCGCTGCATGATGAAGCCCTCACCGCCGAACAGGCCGGTGCCCAGCTTCTTCTGGAAGGCGATGCCCAGCGTCACGCCCTTGGCCGCCGCGAGGAAGCTGTCCTTCTGCGCAATCAGCTCGCCGCCGAGCTCGCCCAGGTTCACCGGGATGATTTTGCCCGGGTAGGGCGCGGCGAAGGCCACCTTGCGCTTCCCGCGGCCGCTCTTGTTGTGGAAGACGGTGGTGAAGAGGGACTCGCCCGTCAGCAGGCGCTTGCCCGCGCCGAGCAGTGAGCCGAAGAAGCCGCTCGTCTTCTCCGAGCCGTCACCGAAGATGGTCTCCATCTCGATGCCGTCCTCCATGTACATGAGGGTTCCGGCTTCGGCGACCGCGGCTTCTCCCGGGTCCAGCTCCACCTCGACGAACTGAAGGTCCTCGCCGTAGATGTGGAAGTCCACTTCGTGCATGCGTGCCATGGCTGCGCTCCGTCGTGAGGAAACGGCGCGCACCATAGCCGCCCCGTTTCAGGGCTACCGCGACAGAATCAAAGCCAGGGTGGCCACGAGCCGGGCGTCGTCACCGCCAATGGCAGGCGGAATCGACAACGACACGGGGTTCTCCAGGCCCGCCAGGCACGAACGCCAGCCCTGGTAGCGGCCTTCCTCGGAGGCCTTGAGCTCGTAGCTGCACCGGCCCACGTCGCCCTTGAACGTCTGAGGCGTCACCTGGAAGTCGGTGAGCTGCCCGCCGAAGGTGCCCTTGGCGCGCAGGGCGCCGTCCTCCTGCGTCAGTCGCAGGTCCACGGGGCCGCTCCCGTAGATGCCGCGAATCCGCGCGGTGTCAAACGAGAGGTTGAGGGGCCTGCCGAAGGCGCGGCCGCGCAGGGCATCCTGGCTGTAGCCCAATTGCAAGTCGGGACTGGTGACGTCCTTCCCAGTGACGCGCGCGTTGAGCGCGACCCGGGGTGTTCGCAGGTCCAGGTACTGGACGGGCTCGGCCCAGGCGGCGCTCGCTGCCAGCAGCGCGGCTGTGAAGATATGTGAAGTTCGCATGGATTGAACGTAGCCCGCTCGCCAACCCATCGCCCGTGTCTTAGGTGTGGTGCTCGCGGTGAGGCGTTGACCCGGCCGGTGTGCGGACGGGTTGCCGGGCAGCGGTCCCTGACGGCCGTTATGTCCCAGCGCTCCGGGCGCTGTCATGGCGGGCACCGGTGAGAAGGAGGTTGTCGTTCGTGGCGGAGCTGACCCCAGGCATGCAGCAGGAGGCCCGGCCCAGAGTATCCCTGGCGCTGGTGGTGCGGTGGTTGATGTCGCTGGGCGGCATCCTCACGCTCATGGGCGGACTGCATGCGTACATCGCGGTGCGCCTGTTCGTGAGCCCGCAGCTTCCCGCGCCGTGGGGATGGCTGGGCCCCGTCCTGGTGGCGCTGCTGTTCGTGTCGCTGCCGGTGGGGATGATGGCGTCGCGGCGCGAGCCGACCTTCTGGACGCAGGCGCTCCAGTGGACGTCCTACGTGTGGCTGGGTGCCTTCGGCATCCTGCTCAGCGCGGTGGTGGTCGCGGACCTGGTGGGGTGGGGCCTGACGGTGTCCAGCGTGGTGACGGATGCGCTGGCCCTGGCGCGAGGCAAGGCCCTGGCGACAGTGGGCGTGACGGTTCCGGCGGTGGTCTATGCCTTCGTCACGGCGCGTGGCCGGGCGACGGTGGAGCGGGTGACGGTGCCGGTGGCGGGGCTCGCGCCCGGGCTCAGCGGGCTGAAGGTGGTGCAGCTTTCGGATATCCACATCGGGCCCACGCTGGATGGGCGGTGGCTGCGGCGCGTGGTGGAGCAGGTGAACGCGCTCCAGCCGGACGTGGTGGCGGTGACGGGCGACCTGGTGGACGGCACCGTGGATGCGCTGCGGGACGAGGTGAAGCCCCTCGCGGAGCTGCGCGCCTCACTGGGCGTCTTCTACGTCACCGGTAATCACGAGTACTACCACGGCGGCCCGGCCTGGACGGCGGAGGTGGCGCGGTTGGGCCTCACCGTCCTCCAGAACGAGCATCGGGTGGTGGAGCGCGACGGGGGGCGGCTCACCATCGCAGGGGTGACGGACCATGACGCGGGCCACATCATTCCCTCGCATGCCAGCCGTCCCGAGCTGGCGTTGCACGGCGCGCCGCACGGTGTGCCCCGTCTGCTGTTGGCGCATCAGCCCCGGACGGCCCTGCGCGTGGCGGAGTCTGGCGTGATGGTGGACCTGCAGCTTTCCGGTCACACGCACGGCGGGCAGGTGTTTCCCTTCATGTTCTTCATCAAGTTGCAGCAGCCGGTGGTGCGAGGACTGGCCACCATCGCGGGGGTACGCGTCTATACCCACAGGGGGACAGGCTATTGGGGGCCGCCGCTCCGGCTGGGGCCCTCGCCTGAGATTGCCGAGCTGACCCTGGTGCCCACCCCGGGGTAATTGCACACCATGTGCAAGTGTTGAGTATCCGCCTAGAATCCGGGGCCTTCCTAGCTGAAGAGGGTCACTCCCCTGGATCTGGCAACGCTCAACAAGCTGCTCGCGGTTGGTGTGCAGAACGGTGCATCGGACATCCATTTCAGGCCGGGCGACCCGCCCATCTACCGGGTGAATGGCGCGCTCCGGCCCTTGAAGATGGAGAAGCTTCACGCGGACCACACACGACAGGTGGCGTTCCATGTCGTGTCGGACCCCGAGGTGAAGAAGCAGATCGACACGCTTCAGGAGTGCGATGCGTCCTACAGCCTTCCGGGCGTGGCGCGCTTCCGGGTGAACATCTACCGGCAGCGGGGCTCGCTGGCGTGCATCCTGCGCATCATCCCGGATGAAATCCCAACCATTGACGGGCTGGGATTGCCGCAGGTGCTGAAGAAGATTGCAGGCAACGAGCGCGGGCTGGTGCTGGTGACGGGCGCGACGGGCTCCGGGAAGAGCTCCACGCTGGCGGCGATGATTGACCACATCAACCGCACGGAGAACCTGCACGTCCTCACCATCGAGGACCCCATCGAGTTCATCTACAAGAACATCAAGTCCTCCATCTCCCAGCGGGAGATTGGGCCGGACACGCAGAGCTTCGCGATTGCCCTGCGCGCGGCGCTGCGTCAGGACCCGGACGTCATCCTCGTGGGCGAGATGCGCGACACGGAGACCATCGACATCGCGCTCAAGGCGTCCGAGACGGGCCACCTGGTGCTCTCCACGGTGCATACGACGGACGCGTCCCGCACCATCAACCGCCTGGTGTCGGTGTTCCCCGCCGAGGAGCAGACGATGGTGCGCATGCGTCTGGCGGACTGCCTCAAGGCCACGGTGTCGCAGCGCCTGCTGCCCCGGGCCAGCGGCAAGGGCCGCACGGTGGCGCTGGAAATCATGGTGCAGACGAAGACGGTGGAGCAGTACATCCGCGACGACCGCGCCAACGAGCTGAAGGACGTCATCGAGAAGGGCCGCGACATGTTCGGCATGCAGTCCTTCGACCAGCACCTGACGCAGCTCTACCGGGAGGGGCTCATCACCTTGGAGACGGCGCAGAGCGCGGCCTCCAACCCTGCTGACTTCCAGCGCGCGCTCGAATTCGAGTGAGCGTGGCGGGCAGCCGCCTTGCCCGGGGAGGGCAGGGCGGGCGTCCTGCCTGTCAGGGTCGAGCCCCTGAAGCGTAGGTCGGCGGGGTACAATCCACGCCGCGCTGAGGGGCTGCCGATGCAGACGTTCGAGGTGGATGCCGTCGAGGAGGCCTCGACGCCTCCCGTCACCGCGCCGTTGGGGACGTTCGTGGAGGACGCGCTCTGGATGGCGCCCGGGCCGGACACGCGGGTGCTGGAAACGCATGGCGTGCACCCGTTGCTCGCCGCCGTCCACACGGCCTTCGCGGAGCATCGGCCGCTGGTGCTCTCGCCGGACGCCATCTGGCTCACGATGGCGCAGGGCGTGGCGCAGCACATCCGGTTGAACGCGGAGGCCCTCCGCGGCTGGCTCGTCCGGCATGAGGGGCGTAAGAAGCTGACCGTCGAGCTGGACCTTCCTCCGGCGACCGACGCGGACTTCCTGGCGCTGTTCTCCGCGTTCCGTTTCCAGCTCCGTGAGGCCTTGGGCCCTGGCCTACCCCGGTTGCTGTCGTGTGACTTCTCCACCAGCACCGACATCGAGCGCATGGCCGGAGACGTGGTGCTGATGGACGCGATGTCGCCGTACTTCGACTATGGAATGACGTGTTCCTGCGGCATCCCCCGCATCACCCTGCTGGGGACGCCCGAGGACTGGCGGTCCATCCGCCGTCGCATCGACGTCATCCAGGAGCTGGACCTGGCGTGGTGGACGTCGTCATTGGTGCCCATCGCGGACGCCTTCGTGAGCGCGGCCGAAGGGAACCCCGACCGTGAGTACTGGAAGCAGCTCTACAAACCCAAGGAGGCGTATGGCGCGGACCGGGCCACGGGCTGGATGGCGCGGTTGTTCCCCTACGTCGCGACCCAGGGGGCCTACTCGGAGCGGAACCCGCTCCTGAGCGTCTCGCATGCCGACTTGATGGCTTCGCGTGCGAAGGAGCCGAAGAACACGTGGAACGCCCCGGGGCCCGGTGTGGCGCTGAGCGATGTTCCCGCGACCCCGTCGAGCGTGGCGCTTCATGTGGACATGCCGGCCGCAGGCCGCCGTGAGACGTGGACCCTGGAGGCGGGCGTGCTGAGCGTGGAGGTGGATGGCGCGGGCGCGCTCCTGCCCAGGGCGGGGGGCGTGGTGCGACGGGGGGAGGGCCCCTCGCTCCTGGAGTTCGTGGAGAGAATCCTCGCGGAGCACTCGGGGACACGCGCCACCCGCGTGGGCACCTTCCGTGGAGGAGCGGAGCTCAACGCCCTCTATGATCGGCTTGAGGAAGCCACACTCTTCTCCGGCGACCGCGCGTGGCGCCTCCGGCCCTGTTCCGAGCACGGGGAGATCCGCATCCCCATCGACAAGGATGGGCGCAATGTGACGGCGGTTCTGGCGCTCGTGGACCTTCCGGATGGCTCTGTGCTCGCGTGGCGGGACGGGCTGGGCAGCGGCCTCCAGTGTGTCGTCCGGCTGGATGCGAGCCAGCTTGTGCCACCTCCACCCCCCGAGCCGGGGGAAATCCAGCTCCGGGGCTGGACGGTGACCGGCGGACGGCCTGGAATGCCCATCCTGCGCGCCCGGCAACGCGCTTCGAACGTGCCCGTCGTCGGGACCTCCCTCGTGGCGGTGCTCATGCACGCCCTGGAGCACGGCGGCTCCACCGACCTGCCCACCCTGGGGATGCTCGGCGACCGGCTGTTGCCCTGGGAGCTCCCGCGCAAGCAGCGGGAGCGCGCATATCCACACCTGAAATGAGCGGGTCGTTTCAGACCCGATACATCTGGATAGGTGTTACTTTCGACCCACTGAACGGGCGTATCAAATCGCCCGTCCTCATGGGTTTGGAGGTCCAGGAACTCAGGAACTGCGCCCTGGAATTGAAGCAAAGATTGATATTTCCGCTATTGCTGGTTAATGTCGCATTGTGTCCAGCGCCCCCGCCCCCCTGATTCGCCGTGCGCAGTGCCTCCTAGATGCCCGCCACCTGGTGGAGGCTGGCGCACTGCGTCTTCCCATCGAGCCCGCGCCCGCGCCCGCACGGCGTCACCGGAGCGCGCCGAAGGGGCCTCGGGTGATGCTTGTGTCGGAGGAGCCGCTGTTCCGGCTGGCCATGGGCCGCGAGCTGGCGTCAGACTTCGAGCTGGTCCCCACCTTGGGCATCGCGTCGGCGGACCGTCGGATGGACCTGGGCGTGGTGCCGGAGGCGGTGATCGTGGACCTGGACTCCGTGGAGCGGGCGGCCGTGCCGACCTTCCTGGCGCGGCTGGTGGATCGGGACCTGGCGGGGCCGCGCATCCTCGTGTCCTCCCACTTCCGTCCCGAAGTGGCCGCGGCCTACAGCGCCTCCAGCCTCACGCACTTCGCGCTGTCCCGTCCCTGGCGCCCGGGTTCGCTGCGCACGCTGATGGAGTCCGTGCTGGGGCTTTCCGGGCTGCGTGCCATGGCGGCGGGGCGCTAAGGCATCGGGCATGCGCCACGCGGTCACCTACTCCGAGCGGCTGGTGGATGCGGGCCGGGGCCTGCTCACCGGCGTCACCAGCGCGTCGGTGGGGGTGGCTCGCAGCGTGGGCGTGGTGCTGAAGGCCATGGGCGGAGGCGTGGCGCAGTGCGCGCGTGGCCGGCCTCGCGAGGGCCTTCCCCGGCTGGGCCAGGGCCTGACGCGCGTGGCGCAGCTCCCCGCGGACGCCGTGTTGATGATGGGCGGGCGCGTGCTCAGCTCGGTGCAGGTGCTCGTCGGCCTGGAGCCGCCGGGGCGCCGCCTCACGGAGGACGAAGTCACCCGCCTGCGGCCCATCTTCGGAGACAGCCTGGACTACGCGGCGGTGCGGGTGAAGGTGGGCCGGCTGGGCCTGTTGGGCCTGCCCGGTCGGGCCTTCGCGCACGGCGACACCGTCTTCGTGCCGCCCCAAAGTGGGGGAGTGGACTTCGGCTTGCTCGTCCACGAGCTGACGCACGTGTGGCAGCACCAGCACGGCGGCACCGCCTACCTGAGCGCGGCGCTGGCCGCGCAGTGGTCCGGGGACGGCTACGACTGGCGCAAGGGCGTGAGCCGCGAGAAGCGCTGGGCCCAGCTCAACCCCGAGCAGCAGGCCCAGCTCATCGAGGACGCCGCCGTCGCCGGCCTCATCCCCTTCAACTCGCCGGTGTCCCCGCGCATGAAGCTGCGGGGCTGGTCGGACGCGGCGCTCGCGCTGCTGGATGAAGCCGTGGCCTGCCTGCACGCGGGCCGCGGCGCGCCCTGAACACTCACAGCTTGGGCGGGGCCAGCGGGTCGTGCTCGGAGAGGAGCCGGGACACGCGCGCCTCGTCCAGCCGGGTGCCGAGCTGCTCCATCTCATGCTGGTCCCGCACCGTCTTCGACAGGCTGAACGTCGAGCCGACGGTGAAGAGCAGGCCCATGCCCAGGAAGGACTTCACCCAGATGTCCACGGGCAGGTTCCAGATGCCTATCGCCGTCACCCCGACGGAGAGGGCAAAGGAGAGCCAGGTCTGGGCAACCCAGGCGGTGCTGTGAGCAACGACAACCTTCGGCGTGGCGCGGGCCATGTGACTTCCTCCTCGTGGGCGAGTCGTGCTCGCTGACAGGAGGAACCATGCGCCTTTCCACCGAAAAGCGCATGGAACTAATCCAAGTGCCATTGATAACCTGGAGTAAATGATTCAGCTCCAGCGGCTCGAAGGCTTCTACCGGGTAGCACGCGCGGAAGGGTACGCGCGAGCCGTGCCCACATTCCCGTATCCGATTACGCAGCCGGGCATCCATCAGCAGGTGAAGCGGCTGGAGGCGGAGGTGGGCGTGCCGCTCTTCGAGCGCGTGGGCAAGGACCGCGTGGTGCTCACGCCGGAGGGGCGCGCGCTGTACGCGCACGTGGCGCCGTTCCTCGAAGGGCTGGACACCGTGGTGCAGTCGCTGCGCAAGGGCGAGGTGGGCGGCACGCTGCGCATCCATGCCTCTGGCCACGTGCTGCGGCACCTGCTGCCCGCGTGGTTGCGGAAGCTCCAGGCGAAGCGGCCGGACATCGAGGTCGTCCTGTTCGAGTCCAAGACGCCCGCGCTGGACGTGCTGCGCACGGGGGACACGGACCTGGTGGTGGACCACCTGCCCGCGGTGCCCGACGACGTGGAGACCCGCGAAGTGGGCCGCACCCGTCCCTTCCTGGTGCTGCCCTCGCATCACCCTCAGGCGAAGCGGCAGCGCGTGCAGTTGGAACAGCTGCGTGACGACGCGTTCATCGCGTACAGCACCGACCGGTACCTGCGTGACTTGCAGCTCGCGGCGCTGGCGCGGGCCGGCGTCACGCCCCGGCGCCTGCACGCGGCGGACTCCTCGGAGACCATTCTGGGCTTCGTGGCCGCGGGGTTGGGGTTCTCGCTGCTGGCCTCGCTCCTCCCGGGAGGCCGCGCGAGGCGGGCGTGGTGTCCAAGCCGCTGCCGGGCGTGGGCACTGGCACCGTCCACGCCGCCTGGCGCAAGTCGGCCGCGCGCAGCCCGCTCATCCAGGCCGCGCTGTCGCTGGCGCCCCGGCCCTGAGCCGCCACCGGGCAGGGCTGAACGTCAGCGGGGCCCCGTGCCCGCCTGGAAGGACGGACGCGGAGCCCCGGAGGTGCTCGCTCAGATGCGAGCGGGCGCTTACCCCTTGTACTGGTGCACGGCCATGATGGGGTAGTTCATGCTGGAGATGGTGACGCGCTGCGAGCCATCCGAGTTGACGTTGTTGGAGCCGATGAACTGCGGCTTGCCGTCCTTCCAGCCCGCGAACATCACCACGTGCTGGCCGCCGTTGGTCTTCATGGAGACCACGTCACCCGGCTTCGCGTCCTTCAGGTCGATGCGCTTGAAGTTGGGGTCCCGGTCCAGCTTGGCCATCAGGCCCATCACGCTGTTGTCGTGCTGCGCGTCGGAAATCTGGCCGGCCTGCTCCAGCACGGCGGACACGAAGTTGGCGCAGTTGACGTTGTTGGGGACCCAGTCCTCCATGTCCGCGCCCACGCCGTTCTTCTCCAGCTTCAGCGAACCGGCGTTCTTGCCCAGGTGCTGCGACGCGATTTCAAAGGGGCTGCCCTTGGGGCCGCGGATGCCGGGGCCGGAGCTGCTGGGGCCCTGCACGCCCTGCGAACCGCCGCCGCTGCTGCCGCCCGTGGCGCCGCCCGCGCGGCCAGCCGAGCCGCTCTCGAAGGAGTCCCGAGCCCCCGGGATGTTCAGCGACTTGCCGGCGTAGATGAGGTCCGCGTTCTTGACCTGCGGATTCGCCTTCATCAGCGCGCTGACGCTCGTGTTGTAGCGCTGCGCCAGGTGGGAGAGGGTGTCGCCCGACTTGATGCGGTAGCTGGTGCTCATGGGGGGCTCCGTGGGGGTGTGGAGGGGCGCGGGGGCGCCGATGTACGTCCTGTGCCTATTCTCGGAGACTGAGACCTGGAGTTGCGTCCCTCTTGTTTTTCGAGGCGGGCGTGGCGGAACCCCCTGTAACTCCAGCGGATTTCCTAGAGGGTGGGTCGAAAAACACTTCGTGTGGGTTTTGGGGGCCGGAGGTGCTGCCACCGCGTGCGGGCTGCCCTACCTTGTGCGGCATGAGCGCGCCGTCCCGGAGACTGAACCTGGACTGGGTGCTGCCCTCGTTGGCGCTGGGGGGCCGCTTCCCCATCGACACGGCGGAGCACCTGGCCGGGAAGCTCGGCATCCGCTGCGTGGTGGACGTGCGGGTGGAGGCGTGTGACGACGAGCACGTCCTGCGCGAGCACGGCATCACCTTGCTGCACCTGCCCACCGAGGACCTCCGCGCCATCCGCGGCGACCGGTTGGATGACGGCGTCGCGTGGGTGACGGAGCAGCTCGCGCAGGGCCACAAGGTCTACATCCACTGCGAGCACGGGGTGGGGCGCAGCGCGCTGTTGGCCCTCTGTGTGCTGGTGGCCTTGGGACATTCTCCCCTGGAGGCGTTGTCCCTGGCGAAGCAGCGGCGCTGGCAGGTGTCGCCCAGCACGGAGCAACTGCGCACCTTCATGGCCTGGGCGGAGACCTGGCGTCAGCGGCATGCGGCCCCGTGGCGCGTGCCTCGGTTGGAGGAGCTGGCCGCGATTGCGCACAGCCACCTGTCCCAGCCACCACCGCCGGCCCGCGTGGACGAGGACTGAGGAAACGACGCGATGCTGGTGACGGGAGAACATCCGCGAGAGATGGACCCCACGGCGGAGGCGCGGGCGCTGGCCAGCGCCTGGTGGGAGGTGGACGCGCTGCCGCCAGGGCTGACGCGCCACGCGGCGTTGGTGGCGCTGCTCATCCGCGCGGGGGAGTGGGCGCAGGGCGTCCTGGACGCGGAGCAGGTGGTCCATCAGGGCGAGGACGGCGACACGGTGCTGGCGCGCGCCTGTGAGTCCACGCTGCTGGCGTTGGGGCACGCGGTGGTGGCGTCGTGGACGGACGGCTTCCGCGCGGACCTGTCGCGCGTGGGGAGCGCGCTGGAGTCGCTGGGTGGGCTGGGGCTTCCGGCTCGCGTGCGGTGCAAGGTGGCTCGGGGCTATGCCTTCCAGGGCCTCTATCCGGAGGTCTATCTGGCGTCGGCCCGGGCGCTGCCCAAGGAGGGCGGCCCCTGGCGCGTCGTGGGCATTCGCGGCATCGGCGCCAGCCTGGCGGGCGTGGTGGCCGCAGCGCTGGACACCCAGGCGCTGTGCTTCGTCCGGCCACGCGGGCATCCCTACCGGCGCACGCTGTCGCTGTCACCCGAGCGGACCGCGCAGTGGGTGGAGGAGGCGCGCGCGGGCTACCGCTTCGTGGTGGTGGACGAGGGGCCGGGGCGGTCCGGTTCGTCCTTCGGCGCGGTGGCGGAGCTCCTGGAGGCGCATGGCGTGGCGCCTTCGTCCCTGTTCTTCCTGCCGGGGCACGGAGGTGACGTCGGACCGCACGCGCTGCCGAAGCACCGGGAGCTCTGGCGCCGGGCCCAGCGCGGCGTGGTGGACTTCGAGTCGGTGATGGTGACGCCGGACGAGCCCACCCATTCGCTGGCGAGCTGGGTGGAGGATGTGACGGGCAAGGCCACGGCGCCGCTGGAGGACCTGAGCGCCGGCGGTTGGCGGAAGCACCTGCTGCACGACCTCCCGAAGGCGGCGTGGCCCGCGGTGCATCTCTGGCGCGAGCGCCGCAAGTATCTGCTGCGCGCGGGGGGCCGGCCCTGGTTGCTGAAGTTCGCCGGCCTGGGGGCCTATGGCGCGCGCGCCTATCTCCAGACGCGGGTGCTGGCGGACGCGGGCTTTGGCGTGCCCGTGTCGGGGCTGAAGCATGGCTTCCTGGTGCAGCCCTGGTTGGAGGAGGCGCGGCCCTTGAGCGCGGTGGGGCGCGGGGTGGACCGCTGGGAGCTGGTGGCGCGCGTGGGGGAGTACCTGGGCTTTCGCTCGCGGCACTTCGGACGGGTGGAGGATGGGTGCGGCGCGTCCACGCGCGAGCTGTGGGAGATGGCGCGCTACAACACGGAGGTGGCGCTGGGGCGCGAGGTGGCGCAGGCGCTCCACGTGTGGATGCCCCGGCTGGGCGCCCTGGAGCGGATGGTGCGCCGGACGGTGACGGACAACCGGATGCACGCGTGGGAGTGGTTGGTGCTGCCCGGTGGCCGTGTGCTCAAGGTGGACGCGGTGGACCACCACCGGGCGCATGACCTGGTGGGGTGTCAGGACCTGTCGTGGGACCTGGCGGGCGCGGCGGTGGAGCTGTCGCTGGACGCGGAGGAGCTGGCCGCGCTCTGCGCGGTGGTGGAGCGCCACAAGGGCCGGCTGCCACCCCTGGAGCTGCTGCGCTTCCACCGGCAGGCCTACCTGGCCTTCCAGTTGGGAGACCATGCGCTGGCCGCCGCGTCGTATGACGGGCACGCGCCGGATGAAGCGGCCCGGTTGCGGCATGCCGCGGCACGCTACGCGGAGCTGCTGCGCCGCGAGCTGGCGCCGGCCAGCAGCCGTCCCCTCGCGGGAGGCGCGGGCGTGGGCGCGCCGATGTAATGACGGGCAATCCCCTCGTTACTGTTGCCTCCTGACCTCCCGGGGGCCGCGGACGCGGAGACACTTGAAGCGGGCCATGGCTCCGCGCATGGTGCCGGGGTGAGCTCCATTCCCCATCCCGACTTCACGGCCGCGCGCTTCTCCCACTGCCCGGACGCGCGCTTCCAGCCGGCACCCGCGGACGGCGTGTTGCCGGAGGGCTTCTTCACCACGACGAACCTGCCCACCTACGTGCGCGTGGGCGGCGCATGGCGCATGCCGCGCGAGCCCCGCATGGACGGGGCGCTGGTAGTGGACGCACAGGGCGAGCTGTGGATTCGCGAGGGCCGCCGCGTGCGCGCGGGCGAGCGCGTGGTGGTGGGGCACGCCGAGGACGGCAGCGAGGGCGTGTACGTGAACTCCACCTACCTGGCGGGGGAGGGCGAGGGAGAGTTCAAGTTCATGACGAGCGCGGTGTCGCGCGAGAAGCCCATCGACTACGCGCACATGGCCCGGGTGCTGGTGGACGAGCGCGAGCGCGGCGGCTACCCCATCTGGGTGACGGGGCCGGCGCTGGTGCATTCGCGGGCGCGCGCGGACATGACGTGGTTCGTGGCCAATGGCTTCGTGGGCGCGCTGCTGGCGGGCAACGCGGTGGCGGTGCATGACATCGAAGCGTCCATCTTCGGCACCACGCTGGGGATGAGCGGCTCGGGCGAGGCCACCTCGGGCGGCCACGGCCTGCACATGCGCGCCATCAACAAGGTGCGGGCGGCGGGCTCCATCGCCAAGGCGGTGGAGGCCGGGGTGATTACCAACGGCATCATGCACGCGTGCGTGGTGCACAAAGTGCCCTTCGTGCTGACGGGCTCCATCCGGGACGACGGGCCGCTGCCGGACGTGGTGACGGACAACCTGGAGGCGCAGGTGGCGATGCGCCAGCACGCGGTGAAGGCCACCATGGCGGTGATGATCGCCACGGCGCTGCACGCCATCGCCACCGGCAACATGCTGCCGGCGTTCGTCACGGAGAAGGACGGCTCGCTGCGGGAGCTGCCCACCATCTGCGTGGACTCGTCCGAGTTCGTGGTGAGCAAGCTGAAGGACCGCGGCACGCACCAGGCCTTCGGCGTCGTGACGAACGCGCAGGACTTCATGCACGTCCTGCGGCTCTACGTGGAGCGGGACCTGGCGGCGCGCGGGCTGCCGGTGCCGGGAGATGCGTCGCCGAAATAGCGCGGTGGGCTGAATGGGTGTGCAGGGGGGAGGGGCATAGACTCGCATCGGCTCGTGAACGGGGGGCCTGATGCGAGGCAGGACAACAGAGGTGCTCGAACGGGAGTTGAACCATCACAGGCAGGTCCTCGCTAAGCCGGGGCTCTCTCGTGAGTGGATCCACCACCATCAAGCGCAGGCCCAGAAGCTGGAGGCCGAGCTTGCTCGGCGCAGGCCCAGGAACGTGATGGTGTCGGCGCAGTCCGTCACTCCAGAGAGTCTTCCGTCGGCTGCGGATGCGCCAGAGAAAGGATATGGCGTTGAACTGTCCCCGTTCCTCCGGTTGCTCTCCACGTCACGAAGCACTGACTCGACGGCGGACGTGGAGCGAGTGCTCCCCGCCGGCTTGCTTCGCGCCATCGAGGATGAATCGGCGCTTTACCGCCCCTGGTTGCTCAAGCGGGCTGAAGACCTCAAGACTGAGGAAGAGGGGCTGCTGAGCCTCGTGCCCCATCCCGCGGCGGACCCCAACTGGTGCGGGGGCACGCTGCTTGGGTTTGGTGCGGACGCGCTGCTCTTCGCTGGCGAAATCGTTCACATGGATGCCGGAACGGGGCGCATCTACGTCACGCGCAAGCTCGAACTGCCCACGGGCACCCGCTCCATCGAGCAGGTCGAGCGCTGGTGCTATCAGCCCTTTGATTTTTCCGCCGCCATCCTGTCCGCCGCCAGTGCTCATGCCTCTCGAAGTCCGCTCCTCCAGGAGTGTTTGGCAGGGGTCCACGGAGGCATTGTCACGAGCGCTCCAAGTGTACCAGCGACGTCACCGGGGCCCGTTCGCTTGTGGGCTCAACGATGGGGCCTGCTCTGGGGGCCACCCGGCACTGGCAAGACCGAGACGATGGCCAATCTTCTCGCTGACGCCGTGCGCACGCACCCTGAGGAACGCATCCTGGTCGTCGCGCCCACGAATCGGGCCGTGGACAATCTGACGCTGCGTGTCGCTCGAAAGCTCGCGGCGCAGCACGCGCTCATGGGCGCCTCCGGAGGAACGACGGTATTCCGGGGAGGGGTCGGCGTTGGCGAGGAGCTGTCGCGAGAATTCCCGCAGGTGCTGCATGACCCTGCCTATCAGGCGCTCCTCACGGAGGTAGAGGCCCGGGAGAAGCAGATTCGTAGAATGGAGGCGCAAGGGGCTGCCGCCGCGTTGATTGCGACGGAGAAGGCAACCGTTCGCAGGTTGCGAAAAGGCATCGTGGATGAGACGCACTACGTCGCCCAGCGAGGGGACGCTACGCTCATTCTCATCACGCTCCACCGTGCGCTCCGGCTTGTGTCGGAGCTGGCTGCGAATACGCACTTCGCGCGTGTCGTCGTGGACGAGGCTGGAATGGTGACGTGCGCGGCGGCTGCACTCTTGCTGCCATTGGGGCGCAAGGTAACCCTGGCGGGTGACCCAAAGCAGATTGGTCCAGTCTGCCGCGTGCCTGAAGGTGGTGAGTCGGAAGAGCACCGCTGGCTTCGCAACTCGCCGCTGACTCATCTGGCAGAGGCAAACCAGGCGGCGGGAAAGCCCCACGTCCTCTTCCTGCGGACCCAGCACCGCATGCATCCGGAGATCTCCGCTGTCGTCAGCGAGTTCTCCTACGCGAGGATGCTGGAGGACGGTGAGGGGCCCCGGTTGCGAGTGCCCCGTCAGGTACCTTCGTTCCCGCGCTCACGAGCCAACTGGGTCGTTCTCGATGAAAGCACGAAGGATGCTTCGCGCACAGCGGCGGAACGCGGAGAGAGCGGGCGGGGCTACCAGAGGAAGTCATCCGCGGAGGTGGTGGTGGCGCTGGCTCGCGATGCGATTGACTCGGGGCTGCGGGTCCTGGCCGTGACGCCCTACCGGGCGCAGGCCGAGTTGCTCCGAAAAGAAGGAACGCGGATGGGGTTCGAAGTCGAAGAGTACCTGGCTTCCACCATCCATCGGCAGCAAGGCGCCGAATTCGATGTGGTCCTTGTCGATACCGTGGCGGCGGGGCGTCCGTTTCGTCCAGCGGACCTGACCACCATGTTGAACGTGGCGGCGAGCCGGGCTCGGGAGTACCTGTTCGTGGTGGCCTCGCTCGCCGAGGCGGAGGCAGCGATTCCTGGCCAACTCCTGCGCCACCTCAGTCGGGTGGCCATGCCTTTGAAACGCGGCGGCCCGATGCGCTCACTGGGTGGGGCGTCAACGCTGGCGGAGCAGGTGCTTGCTCCACCTGACAGTCTGGGCGCTGAAATCGCGGCGATGCGGGGCGCAAAGCCCCTGTTCACGCATGAGCAGGTGTCATTGTTCGAGCGTCGAATCGACGAGGGCCATCACCTGGTTCGTGGCGTCGCGGGAAGCGGCAAGACGTATGTGCTGGCGCACTGGGCCGCGAGGCTCGTCGCGGAGAAGCCATCCGCGCGAGTCTTGGTGTCGTACTTCAACAAAGCGCTCGCTCCCCTCATGACGAAACTGCTTCAAGCCGCGGTCTCCCGGAGCGATGGCGCTGGCAGCGCCGCGTTGCAGCGCATTGACATCCAACATGTTGGAGCCACCCTCCGGTACGCGCGGGAAAGCTACGATGCCGTGTTCGTGGACGAAGCGCAGGACATGACTCCAGAGAATCTCACCCATCTGCACGGACTGGTGAAGCCAGCGGCTCGTCCTGATGGCAAGCCCAGACGAGCCTTTCTCTTGTTCATGGACGATTCGCAGAACGTATACGGGAACAAGCCCATCGAGGACATGAAGGCACTCCTGCCCGACGAGCTGAACTTCGCGGGCCGGGCACGGGTCCTCCGCGAAGCGTTTCGCTCCACGCGGCAAATCCTCGACCTGGCGTTCAACGTCGTGCTCGACCCGCACCAGCGGCACACCGTTTCGAATCCCGGTATGCGCGAGTTCATGAGGACGCAGGAGCTCAAGGCGCAAGAACGGCTCGAAGAGCCGGCGGCCTCGCTGGACGGGCTCTACCACGTCACCTACACGGAACGAGAGGGCGGTGTGCCGGTGGTGAAGCTGTTCGACTCCGCGGCACGGGAGTTGGAATGGCTCGTTCGAGAGGTGTCACGGCTCATCCGCCAGGAGCGTGTCAGACCTGCTGACATCCTCGTCGTCACGCCAATGATGCCAGCCAGGTGGGCGCGTGCGCTGTCAGACGCGGGCATTCAGGCTGTTGCCTACGGTGGGCGAGACGGGCAAAGCACGGCGGATTTCGCGGTGGGGCACGTTCCCTACGTACGCGCAACGACCATCCACTCATGCAAGGGGCACGAGAGCCCCGTGGTGTTCTTCTGCGGGGCCGACGGGTTGGATGACATCGGTTGGATGGAGGGGCTGAAGTCCAGGTCGCCACGGGAGCTGGAGCGCACGCGCCGCTCGATGTTCTACGTGGGAGCGACGCGCGCCATGAGCCGGCAGTATGTGAGCGGCCGACGGACCAGCCGTTTCCT
The DNA here is from genome assembly GCA_046520405.1 of Myxococcus sp. 1LA. GTDB lineage: Bacteria > Myxococcota > Myxococcia > Myxococcales > Myxococcaceae > Myxococcus. The sequence continues at coordinate 16,021 of JBKGHI010000079.1, read as the reverse complement.
GGATGCCGCCTCCTTCTATTCCAGCCTGCTCTCATCGCACCCGGCGGACTTTCTCCTGAAGCGGTCCGGCGCCACCCCGCGAAGCGCGGGGTGACGCCGGGCGCCGGTTCGGAGCGTCTGTCACTGCGTCAGAACGACTCTTCCGGCACCTCCATCAAGTCCAGGTTGCCGTGCTCCACCATGCGCGCGGCGTGGGCGACGCCGGGCAGCACCTCGTGGCAGAACCAGCGGGCGCTGGCGAGCTTGCCCACGTAGAAGGCGCGGTCCCCGGGGTTGCTCTTCATGCGCTCCAGCGCGACCTCCGCGTGGCGCACCAGCAGCCAGCCGATGACGACCTCCGCGACGGCGGCCAGCACACGGTTGCCTTGCAGGCCCACGTGGTAGACGGACTCGCCCAGCTTGCCCATCAGCGTGCCGAGCATCAGCTCCAGGTCGCCCAGCGCCTTGCCCAGCGCGGCGCGCTCGGCCTCCAGCTCCTTGCCCTCGCCGGTGCGCTCGGCCGTCTCGCGAATCTGCGACAGCAGGCCCTGGAGCGTCGCGCCGCCGTCACGCGCCACCTTGCGCATCAGCAGGTCCAACGCCTGGATGTGCGTGGTGCCCTCGTAGAGCGTGTCGATTTTCTGGTCCCGGATGTACTGCTCCACCGGGTAGTCCTGCAGGTAGCCGGAGCCACCGTGGACCTGGAGCGACAGCGACAGCATCTCGTAGGCCTTCTCCGAGCAGTAGCCCTTCACCAGCGGCAGCAGCATGTCGTTGAGCGTGTCCAGCTCACCCGCCTCCGTGGCGCGGTGGCCGCCCTTTCGCTCCACGCCGTCCTGGATGAACGCGGTGTAGAGACACAGCGCGCGCATGCCCTCCGCGTGGGCCTTCTGCGCCATCAGCATGCGGCGCACGTCGGGGTGGCGGAAGATGGGCACGCGCGGCGCCGTCTTGTCCCGGGCCTGCATCAGGTCCGCGCCCTGGAGGCGGTCCTTGGAGAAGGCCAGCGCGCGGTTGTAGCCGGCGGACAGCGTGGCCATGGACTTCACGCCCACCGCCATGCGCGCCTGCTCGATGATGTAGAACATCTGACGGATGCCGTCGTGCACCTCGCCCAGCAGCAGGCCCCGGCAGGGCTTCCCGTCGCCGAAGGTCAGCTCACAGGTGACGGAGCCCTTCAGCCCCATCTTCTTCTCCAGCTTGGTGCACACCACGCCGTTGGCTTCACCCAGGCTGCCGTCCTCGTTCACCCAGTACTTGGGCACGACGAACAGCGACAGGCCCTTGGTGCCCGGCGCCGCGCCGTCCGGCCGCGCCAGCACCATGTGGATGATGTTCTCGGACATGTCCGAGTCACCGTTGGTGATGAAGCGCTTCACCCCTTCGATTTCCCAGACCTCGTTGGAGACGCGGCGGGCCTTGGTGCGGGCGGCGCCCACGTCACTGCCGGCGTCGGGCTCGGTGAGCACCATGGAGCCGCCCCAGCGGCGGTCCAGCATGTGCGGCAGGAAGCGCTGCTTCTGCGCGTCCGTGCCCAGCCGGTCGATGATGCGCGCCAGCAGGTTGCCCAGCGTGTAGAAGGCCAGCGAGGCGTTGGCGCCCACCAGCAGCTCGAACGCGGCCCAGCCCAGTGACGGCGGCGCGCCCAGGCCGCCCAGGTGTGGCGGCTGCTCCAAGAGGTGCATGCCCGCGTCGAAGAAGGCATTCATCGCCTTCTTCAGGCCAGGAGGCAGCGTCACCTCGCCGTTCTCCAGCTTCGGCGGGTTGTGCTCCGGCTCCTCGAAGCTGGGGGCCAGCTCGTTGACGCTGAGCTGCGCGAACGTCTGGAGCATCTGGCGCGCGGACGTCTCGTCCAGGTCGCCGAAGGGCGCGTGGCCCAGCGAGGCGCGGCCGATATCGAGGAACTCGAAGAGGTTGAACTCGATATCGCGCAGGTTGGGGACGTAGTGGTTCGACGACGACATCTCGGGCTCCTCGCGGGGGTGTGCCCGCGAGGCTAACCCGAGATTGATTCGCGAGTCAGTGACTCTTGAGCTGCAGGGTGGGCACCGCGCCCTCACCGAGGACGAGGTGCACCTGGCCCACCTTGGACGCGAGGTCCTTGTAGGCCTCCAGCTCCTTCAGGCGCACTAGCAGCGGGTTCTCCGCCAGCACCTTGGCCGTCTGCGCCATGGAGCGGGTGGCGGCCGTCTCCTCGCGCCGGAGGATGACGTTGGCCTCTGCTTCCTTCTGCGCCTGGATGACGCGGTTGAGCAGCTCCTTCATCTCACCCGGCAGGACGACGTCCTTGATGCCGAAGCGCAGCAGCTCCAGGCCCACCGTGTTCGCGCGGTCCTTCACCTGGGTGAAGAGGCCTTCGGCCACGGCCTCGCGCGAGGCGAGCAGTTCATCCAGCGTCCGCTCCGACACGGCCTCGCGCGAGGCCAGTTGCATGGCCAGGTAGAGGACGTCGTCCGGGACGCGGGACACGACGGCGAGCCGTCGCGCGTCCGCGACGCGGAAGGCCGCCGACAGGTTGAGGCGCAGGGTGACGCGGTCCTTGGTCATCACCTCCTGGCCGGTGACGTGGAGCAGGCGCTCGCGCAGGTCGATGACGGCCAGTTGCACCTTGCGCGCGACGGTCCACGCGGCGTGACGGCCCGGGGGGAGTTCGGCGTCCAGCACGCCGTCCACGTACCGGAGCACGACGGTGCCCTCGGTGGCGGTGGCCTCCACGTAGTCGCTGGCGGGGACCAGGGCTCGCACGTCGTCACGCAGCGGCGCCGTGGCGACACCCGAGGTGTCCACGCGCTCCACGTGCACGGTGGGCGCTGCGGGCGTCTGGGCGCGGCTGGGGAGGCGTTCCACCTGCCACACCTGGTGCAGGCCCCGGCCGAGCCAGCGGACGGGACGGCCCTTGTGGAAGAGGATGGCGCGCTCGTCCGCGCCGAGCTCCACGACCTGGAGGTCCGCCTCCGGCACGAGGGCCAGGAGCGCCGGGTCGAGCTGGGCGAGCGGCTGCTCGGTGGAGACGCGCACCAGCCGCACGTCGCGGAACGGGTAGGTGAGCCAGTACCGGCCGGGAACGAGGTAGCGCTCCGGCTTCTCGTTCACCAGGACGAAGGCCCGTTCGTTCTGCCCGACAGTCACACGCATGATGCTCATCGCGCACCTCCTTTCCCCCTCCGGGGAGCTTGAAGAACCGGGACGATTCGGTGCGCCGTTGGGCGCGTGTCCCGGGTACTGCTGAAAAAGTGAGGGCCCCGCCGTTCACGGACGGACGAGCGCGGACTGCATGTCCTGGCCGCCTCCTGGCTGCTCGCGCCAACGCGCCGGGCGCATCCGCGGACGGCGGCAGGGGCTTTCGCTGACAGCTCGAAAGGGGCCTTGTCGCCCTGGCGGAAGGCCGGGCATCGAGGTGGGAGGAGTGAGAAGCGGTGGACCCGCGCTCGCGTCAGCTCGCGGCGAAGCCCTCTGGGTTGAACGAAGGAATCGAACCTTCTCCGCAGGATTGGCGACCTGTGCTCTACCAGTGAGCGAGTTCAAAGCAGGCGCGGCTGGCGCCTGCTTCCATTTGGACCCCTCGGGGGCCCGGCCGGGCGGGCCGATGTGAGGGAGCCACTGCGAGCGATGGACTCGGGGACGCCCACGCCGGCGCCCGGACGCACCGCGCCCAGGCCCGGAGTCGAGCGCCCGGGGACAGCCCCGTGGCACCTCTGGATTCCGCCGGGGTGGAGCGACGGAGGGCGGCGCGGGGCCTGACAGCTCGCACTCCAGGCGATGAGCGCCCAGGGATATGCGCTGGAGGCCGCCCACTTCGTGTGAAGGGGCGGCCTGCGTGCGGCGGCTTCACTTCACCGCGTCAGCGTCGTAGGGCACCAGCGGGATGGGCGCCTTCGCCGTCTGCTGTGCGGGCGTTGCCAGGATGGCCTCCTCCGGTTCCGTGGTGAGCTGCGAGGCTGGCTCCGGCTTCATCTGCGAGCACTCGGCCGTGTTCCGGAGGTCGGGCCGCTTCTTGCCTGAGGGTGAGCGCGACTGCTCCGCCTTCGCCAGAGTGGCGGAGGAAGACAGCTCGCACATGGGCGGCGTGTCGGTCGTGCCGGTGTCGCTGATGGGCTTCATCACCCGCGGCGGTGGCGCGGTCTGGGGCCCCTTTGAAGACGAACTCCTGCGCGACGAGGACGACACGTCACCCCGGAGCGTCGCGTCGCTGCGCTGCGTGGCGTCGGTCTGCGTGTTCGCCAGTCCCTCGCTGCTGGAGGTGGAGGTGGCCGTCGCCACCGCCGAGGGCACCGGCTTGTTCGCCGCTTCGCCCAGCGCCTCCGCGAGCAGGTTGTTGCTCTGGTGCATCTGGTCGCGCGCCCGCTCCATGCTGGCGTCGTGACGCGTGAGTTGCTCCGACAGGGTGGTTTGATGCTGGTTGCGTTCCTTCTCGATGCTCGCCTTGAGGGTGTCCCGCTCCTGCGCCACCTCCGTCAGTCGCTGCTCCAGCGCTCCCTTCTCCGTGTTCAGGATGTTCTCCGCCCGAGCCATGCAGGCGGCGAGGACCTTCTCCTCGGACTCCCGCTCGGGTAGTGCGTCGCCGCGGTTCCACGCCACCATCGCGGTGCTCTGCCAGCGGTAGTCCGTGTGCATCACGCACTCCTGGACCAGCCGCGTGAGCCGGTCCTCGGACCAGACGGGCACGGGCCGTGCGCAGGGCCCCACTTCCTCCTTGAGTGTGGAGGGAAAGGCCCGGGTCTGCTTCACCCAACAACCGTCCCGCTGCTCCATCCGCACCGAGGTACACGCGCTCGCCACCATCACGAGCGACACCGCAGCCACAAGCCTCATGTCTCCCTCCGTCCCCAACGCCCATCGGCCCGTGCTTCTCCGCGGGACGGTAGGAACGGCCAGGAGTCGCGCCCATGTCCGTGAACCCTGAAGCCGTGTGGGAATGTCCGGGGACAGACCTTCATCGGCAGGCGAGCGAGCGTGGAACGACCCACCACGGTGCGTTGGCCAACGCTCCTGACCGTGCGCGCGAGGCAATGTCACCACCCCCACGCCTGCCCGGTTGCTCCGCGTCACCGAGCCGTGAGGCGGCTCAGCGGAGCAGCGCTTCCGTGTGGCTCAGCAGCTCCGGCCCACCTGGCTGTCCGTGTCCCGGGACCACCAATCGCGCTTCGGGGAACCGCTGCCGCGCGCGCGACAGGCTCGCGGGCCAGGCCCCCACGTCCGCGTCCTCCACGTTGCCCAGGTTCGTCGAGGCGCCGTCCTTCACGAAGCAGCCGCCGAACAGCACACCGCTGTCCCTGTGCCACACGACGATGTTGTCCTTCGCGTGGCCCGCCCCTGGGAAGAAGAGCTCCAACGGGCCCACCGCGCTCGTCTCGGCGAAGGTCTCCGTGGGGCCCGGCCGGCCCAGGGATGTGGCAATCCGCGCCGTTGCTTCCAAGCCATGGACGGGAATGCCATGCGGGACGAGCGCCGGAACACCGCCGAGGCGATCCTCATGGAAGTGCGTCACCACCGCCGTGCGGACCGGACGCCGAAGCGTGTCCCGGGCCCAGTCGAGCAGCAGCGCGCCCTGCCGTGCATTCCAGCCTGTGTCGACCAGCAAGGACGTTTCACCGTCCTCGATGATGAGCCCGTTGGTGGAGACGCGGCCGAATGGCTCCAACGTCACGACCGTGACGTGCAACCACACGCCAGGCGCGAGCTTCCGCACGCTCACGTCATCCGCCAGCACGTACTCGTCCGGACCCTGGGACTGCGCCTCCACGGGGATGCTCCGCTCCACCGCCGCAGCCGGCATGGTTCGGGTGCAGGCGGTGCTCAGGGTGATGAGAAGCGCACCGGCACAAAGCCAACGAGGGGGAAGAAGCGTCATCGTCAAAAGGCCTCGGCAGCGGCGATGCCGCGTCGGAGTCGAGGAATTCTAGCGGCACACCGAGGCGGGCCTGGGACCGGGCGCGGTGTGCCCCGGTTGTACCGAATCAGTGCGCCTCGGGGAGATGGGAGGTGAGATGGGAGGTGGCGAGCCAGCCCTTGCCGTCGAACCGGTAGAGCCAGGTGGCATTCCCCTCACCCCAATCGACCAGTCCTTGTCCCGGAGGCAGGGACGCGTCATTGGAGACGTAGCGCTGAAGGCAGCTCAGCTTGCGCGGCAGCGTCTGGACTTCCCGCAGGTGCCCGCCCCGCGTGAAGAGCACCCGCACCGGGACGGACCGGTTGCACGAGTAGCCCGCGCCCGGGAAGGCGTAGTCCTGCTCACCGTCCTGGTCGAAGTCACCTGGCACGCACGGCCATCCGCGCTCTCTCAGGACATCCAGGTCCACGCCCATCTCCTCGAGGTGAGGCGCCGCGTCTCCGACGGTGCCCTTGCACAGGCACTGGAAGTTCGTCTCCGTGTCGCATCCCTCATCCACGAGCGCCACTGCGACCCCTTGCTGCGTTGCCTCGCCTCGGAGGGGCGCTTCCGCACAACCCACGGCCATTGCCAGCAGAGACGCCCCGATGCAGGTCCAACGTCGCTGAATCACGTGTCGATGCCTCCTAGGAGGGCGCCATTGCAATCCCCGTGCACACCTTGGAGCGGCCGGGTCGTGGCCCTCAGGCAACGAAAGTGCGGTCCTGGAGCCACACGCTCAGCGCCGCTCCACCTCCCACCAGCCGAACCACAGGGTCCGCTGCTCCGTGAGCTGCACCCAGCCGGGCGCATGCGCGTACGCGCGTGGGAGCAGCCCCGCCGCCGTGACGGCACGCGCGGTCTCCTCGAAGGAGTACAGGTGCAGCGTCACCTCGGGCCCCGCCGTTTGAATCCGCTGCGTCGGGGCTTCGTGCCCGTCCAACCCCGGCCGCCGCTCCAGCACCGTGAAGAGCAGCGAGCCACCCGGCTCCAGCGCGTCCGCCAGGTGCTTCAGCACGCGTGGCAGGTCGTCGCAGAAGTCCAGGCAGCCGATGGCGAGCGCGACGTTGAAGCGGCCCCAGTCGGCGGGAATCGGCTGGTGATAGCTGTGCACGTGCCACGCGCCACCGGGCCGCGCCGTCCGGGCGAGCGCGAGCATCTCCTCGGAGAGGTCGGTGCCGACCACGTCGATGGAGGCGTCCAGCCCACGCGTGTGAAGCCCGGGGCCACAGCCCACATCGAGCACTCGGGTTCCGGGCTTCCCCCCCGCGGCGAGGAAGCGCTCCACCCGTTCCTCGTAACGGTGCAGGGCGGGGAAGAGCGCCTCGTAGGCCGAGGCAATCTCCCCGTACACCTGCTTCACGCCCTCTTCCTGTGCATCCCGCGACACGGTTCCTCCGGCTCGTGCGTACGCCTCGCCAGCGGACCCGCCGCGCTCAGGCGCCGGCATGCCGTGCCCGCCGGGGAAGGACTCGGCGGGGCACCCTAACATGCGGCGGAAAGCTCAGGCCGGGACCTGCCGGAGCACCGCGAGCGAACGGCCGATGAGCTCGAACGTCTCGCCCTTCACCGGCTCCGGCCCCCGGTTGTCGTCGGAGGTGCAGAGCTCCAGCTCCCACCGCTGGCCCTGCGCGGCGGGCGGCACCTTGTACGTCACCGGCTCATGGTGCGCGTTGAGGAGAACCAGCAGCGCGTCGCCGATGATGCGCTGCCCGCGCTCGTCCGCCGTGGGGATGGCGTCGCCGCCCAGGAGGAACGCCAGCGAGCGCACGAAGGGCTTCTGCCAGTCCTCCGCCTTCATCTCCGTGCCATCCGGCCGGAACCACGTCAGGTCCTTGTGCTCGGAGTCCCACAGGTGCTGGCCCTTGAAGAAGCGGCGGCGCTGGAGCACCGGCTGGCGGTGGCGGAAGTGGATGAGCTTGCGGGTGAACTCCAGCAGCTTCTGCCGCCGCTCATCCAGGTTCCAGTCCACCCACGACAGCTCGTTGTCCTGGCAGTACGCGTTGTTGTTGCCCTGCTGGGTGCGGCCCATCTCGTCGCCGGCGACAATCATCGGGATGCCGGTGGACAGGAAGAGCGAGGCCAGCAGGTTGCGCTTCTGCCGCTCGCGCAGGGCGATGACGTCCGCGCTGTCCGTCTCACCCTCCACGCCGCAGTTCCAGGACTGGTTGTCGTCCGCGCCGTCGCGGTTGTGCTCGCCGTTGGCCTCGTTGTGCTTGTGGCTGTACGTCACCAGGTCGTGCAGCGTGAAGCCATCGTGCGCGGTGACGAAGTTGATGCTCGCCTGGGGCCGGCGGCGGGCCTCCGCGTACAGGTCCGCGTTGCCCGTGAGCCGGTAACCCATCTCGCTGGCGAGGTTCTCATCGCCCTTCCAGAAGCGGCGCAGCGCGTCCCGGTACTTGCCGTTCCACTCGCGCCAGGGCGCCGGGAAGCCGCCCACCTGGTAGCCGCCGAGCCCCACGTCCCAGGGCTCCGCGATGAGCTTCACGCGGCCGAGCACCGGGTCCTGGTGGATGACTTGAAACAGCGCCGCGTTCCGGTCGAACGCGCCTTCACCCGAGCGGCCCAGCACCGTGGCCAGGTCGAAGCGGAACCCGTCCACGTGCATCTCCGTCACCCAGTAGCGGAGGCTGTCGATGATGAGCCGCGCCGCCTGCGGGTTGGAGGCGTTGACGCTGTTGCCGCACCCGGTGAAGTCCAGGTAGTGCCGCCCATCCGGCATCAGCCAGTAGTAGCTCGCGTTGTCGATGCCCTTGAGCGACAGCGTGGGCCCCAGGTGGTTGCCCTCGCAGGTGTGGTTGTAGACGACGTCGAGGATGACCTCGATGCCCGCCGCGTGCAGGTCCCTCACCATCGCCTTGAACTCGGCGACGGCCGCGCCGGGCGTCTTGCGGCTGGCGTAGTACTGCTCCGGCGCGAAGTACCCCAGGGTGTTGTAGCCCCAGAAGTTGGACAGCTTCTTGTCATCCAGGAACGAGTCGTCCGCGAACGCGTGCACAGGCAGCAGCTCCACCGACGTCACGCCCAGCTTCTGCAGGTGCTCGATGACGGGCGGGCAGGCCAGGCCCGCGTAGGTGCCGCGCAGGTGCTCGGGCACGCCGGGGTGGCGCATGGTGAGGCCGCGCACGTGGGCCTCGTAGAACACCGTCTTGCGCCAGGTGATGTCCGGGCGCCGGTCGTTGCCCCAGTCGAAGTAGTCACTCACCACCACGGACTTGGGGACGCCCGCCGCGCTGTCGCGCTCGTCCCGCGCCAGGTCCTGCTGCGCGTGGTCCAGTGGATAGCCGAACACCGGCTGGCGCCAGTCCACGTCGCCGTAGAGCGCCTTGGCGTAGGGGTCCACCAGCAGCTTGTGTGGATTGCAGCGGTGGCCCTTGGCGGGCTCGTACGGGCCGTGGACGCGCAGGCCGTACAGCGTGCCCGGCTCGATTCCCGGCACGTAGCCGTGGTGCACGAAGTCCGTGGACTCCGGCAGGTCGAACCGCTCGATTTCTCGCGCCGGGTCCGCGGGGTCGAAGAGGCAGACCTCCACCCGGGTCGCGACCTGGGAGTAGACGGCGAAGTTGACCCCTGAACCATCGAAGGTGGCGCCACGAGGCCAGGGCTTGCCCGGCCAGACTTCCCTACTCATTGCAGGCTCTCGATTCTGGAGGAAAGGCCCGCTCAATGTGGGATGGCCCCCATGGGCTGGCAAGCGTCACGCGGCGGCAGCGTGGTCCAGTGAGCGCCAGGTTCCCAGCGCCCAGTCCTGCTCGTCCGGGTCGTCGAAGCTCACCACGCACAGGGCGCGGCGCTTGCCCGAGGAGCACAGCGCCGTCAGGCGGCACTCGCCCGGCTCCACGCGCAGGGAGGCCCGGCCGCTGACCCGCTCGCCATGGTGTTCCAAATCCATCGCCCGGCGTTCCATGAAGGTCGGCATGAAGCTGTGGGCGCCGCCGTCCTCCAGCGGCACGAAGCGCACGCTGCGCCGGTGGTCCCGGGCCACCCAGGTGCCATCCTGGAGGTGCGCCTCCGCGAGCGAGCCCGGGATGCGAATCTCCCAGCCCGCCGGCAGCGCCACCTGCACCTCGCCACGCCGGTAGCCGATGGGGGGACCGCCGGGGGCCTGGGACGCGCGCTGGTGGACCTCCTCGGCCAACGTGCCGCCCACGCCCAGGTAGCCGAGCACCTCCTGCCACTCGCGCCAGGGGTAGGGCAGGGATGGGTCCTCGCGCCAGGCCTGCTCCAGCAGGCGGGCCACGTCGCGCAGCAGCCGGCGCTCATCGTCCAGCAGCGGCGGGCGCCAGACGACGTCCGTCCACAGGCGGCAGCGCGCGCGATTGAGCCGGGTGCGCGCGTCGATGCCAGGCGTCCACCAGGGGAACACGTCCATGCCGCGGCGCGGGTCCTCGAAGACGTCCAGCAGCCAGCGCGCGTCGCGAGGCCCCAGCGGCGTCAGCAGCGCGCCGGGATACTCGAAGGTGTGGCCAAAGCGCATGGACAGCGCGAAGCCGGATTCGCCGCGCAGCCGCATGCGCAGCACCTGGCCCACGGCCTCCTGGAGCGACGCCAGCATGTGAACGTCCACCGGCCCCGCGTCCCCGGTGTGGAAGTAGCCGGTGGGGTCCCCCATCTTCGCGGTGGTGTGGTCCTTCGCCCAGACGATGCCGAGCGCGTCCCCCAAGGCCCGCAGCGCGTCACAGAGGAAGACGTGGTAGCCGGGGCCCACGGCGGAGGTCTCCGCGGAGACGGACACGTGGGCGCCCGAGGTGGCCACCAGCGAGACCTCGCCCGCCGCGGGGTGGAGGCGCAGCCGGAGCATGGGGGCCCCAGCGGTCCCGTGCTCAGCTCGGCGCTTTCGAGCAGCTCGTCGTGGTGTTCCCGGAACCACTGAGACATCCGCCGGAGCCAGGGGATGGGGCCCTCGGGAGGGGAGAACAGGTGCTCGCTTCCCCGCCGCCTGCCGGCCAATGACAGCTTCACGCTCATCGCATCCCATCCCGATTGGTGAACCGTGGTTCAGGTTCCGTTGACTATTTCAGCGTGGCCATCCTCGAAGGTGCCACCGACGCGCAGTGGCTGCCCGCCCGTCCTCAACGTGGCCACGCACGGCATGCGTGGGTGCGGCCACACGGCGGGCTGATGGCCTTTGCGTGCGGCAATGTCACGCATCAATGTGAAGTCATAAGCATCCGTTCAGGCAGGCGGCCAGATGCCAGGTGCCCATTTCGGTGCGGGCACCCAGGTTGGAGAAGAAAGGAGGCCGCCATGAGCAAGAAGGACGTGTTGCACATTCCACCCGAGGCCGTACCCACCGCGCCGGACCGGAACGCGGACACCGAGGACGAGCAGGGCACCCCGCGCAGCAGTCCGCCCGCGGTGCAGCCGGATGGCGGTCCCGCCGGCACGCCGGGAACGGGGGGCAGCCAACGCATCATCGAGCCGGTGAAGTCGCCGCAGCCGTACCCGGGCTTCAGTGTGAGTTGAGCCCTGCGGGTGACGACCCACAAGGCGATGCCCGCGGGCCATCCGGTTCGCGGGCATCGTTGTTTCCGACGTGGCGTGCGTGACAAACAGCGATGCCCGCGGCGTGGAGGCCGCGGGCATCATCACTGCCACCGCGCTTCGTTCAGGCCCGGGTTGGCCTTAGCGCGTGGAGCTGTTCTCCGGCAGCGGCGTGGGCGGCGTCATCCGGGTGTCCGGGTCCGTCATGCCGCTGCCACCGGTGCCCGGCTCCAGCGTGGAGTCGTCGTCGACATCCAGGTCATCGGGGTTCGAAGGGTCGAGCGGCTCGACTTCACCCGCGCCGCCCGTGCCCGGCTCGCTGCTCATGTCCGGGTCGAGGTTCGGGTCCACCTCCGTGCCGGTGCCACCGGTGCCGGGGCTCAGCGTCGGGTCCGCGTTGGGGTCCACGCTGTTCGGGTCCACGGGGTCCGCCTCGGGCGTCAGCGTCGGGTCATCCATGCCCGTGCCGCCCGTGCCAGGTGGTGTCGTGGTGTCCATGCCCGTGTCGGTGGTGGTGCCGGTGTTCGGGTTGCTCATCGTGCCCGTGCCGGTCGTGTCGGTGGTGTCCGTCGTTTCTCGGGCCGCCCCCGAGTCGGACTTACAGGCGGTGCCGAACGCGAGGGCACCGGCGGCGAGAGAGGCGAGGACGGCCTTCGTCTTGAGGAACTTCGTCATGGTTCGTTCTCCGGTGGTTGGTGTCTGACTGCTGCTGGCCGGGAACGTGAGCAGCCGATGAACGGTCTGCAGAGGCCCCTCCTACGCTCGCCTGCTCTCCAGGCGGAGGCGGGAATGAAAGGGGAAGGCGCCTTGCTACCCAGGCGCCGTGCTTCAGTCGTCGCCGTTGGGGCCCATCAGGCGCGGGCGGTCGTCTCCTTGCCCGCCCTGGGCGCGCCGCTGGAGGGATTCGCGCCAGCGCGGCGTCAGCAGGGGACACGCCGAGAGCGCCGCGGCGGCTTCGGGGGCGTGGCCGTGCATGGCCTGGTTGGCGAACGCGACGGTGAAGGCGGGGAAGGGGCGTTCGAGCAGCGTCACCGCGTCACCCTCCTGGACGAAGCCTTCCTCCAGCACGCGGTAGTACCAGCCGGTGCGGCCCGTCTGCTGAATCCGCAGCGACACGTCACGGCGTCCCCAGCGGCGCGCGGGCTTCCAGCAGGGCTGACGGGGTTGGGACACCTGCACGCGCGCGTGGCCCACGCGCAGCACGTCCCCGATGCAGACGTCCGCCTCCGTGCCGTGGGAGAACACCCAGTTCTCGCCGAAGGCACCCGGGCGGATGTCGTCGCGCGAGAGGTGTTCGCGCCAGAAGTCGTAGTGCGTGACGGGGTACGCGAAGACCGCCTTCTCCGGGCCGCCGTGGACCTTGAGGTCCGCCTGGCTGTCTCCGGCGAGCCCCGTCAGGGACAGCCACACCGGGCCTGTCACCGGCTCCTTGAAGATGGCGCTGGTCCAGGGCCGCTCCAGCGGCGAGGCGGCATTGGCCACGCCCAGCTCCCGGGGCATGCCCACTCGCAGCGACAGCAGGCGCGTCACGACGGTGTCCATGGCCGCGGGACAAAGCAGTCACGGACGCACCTGTCCAGCACGGCAACGCCCCATCCGTGGCGCCGCGAGGTTGGCGATGCCGGATGGGGCGCGGCGTCAGGGTGGAGGCTAGTAGCCCGTGCCCGCGTCGTTCAGGACGCCCGAGGGCGCGGGGACGGTGTTGGACGTCCCCGGCGGCGTGGTGTCCAGGCCGGGCGTCGTGACGCTGGGGCTCGGAAGCGTGCCCATGCCGGAGCCGCCCGTGCCCGCGTCCGTGCTGTAGGGCGCGGTGCCCGGAACGGTGGACGTGCTGCCCTGCGCGCCCGTGTCGTAGGGCGTCGTGGTGCCGGAGCCGCCCGTGCCAGGCGTCGTCGTGGACGTGCCTGGAGGCAGGGTGTTGGGGTTCGTCGCCGGTGGCAGCGTGTTGGGGTTCGTGTTCGTGGAGCCCGTCTGCGGCGTGGTGCTGGCGCCGCCGGTGCTCGGCGAGGTGTTGCCCGGCGAGGTGCCTGGCGTCACCGTCTGTCCGGTGGCCGGGTCCAACTGGGCCACCTGCACCGGGGCCTCCGTCGCGCTGCACGCGGTGGCCAACGCCAGGGTGCCCGCCAGTGCTCCTGCCCACAGCCATCCCCGCTTCATCTGCTTCGCCATGTCGCTCCCTCCGTCGTGGGTGTGTGTGTCAGCTTGCGTGCGTGGGCTCACCGCGCCCCGAAGGTCGCGGCGGCTCCGGTTTCCGTGTGTTCGTTCCAGCGGGATGGCGCTTCAGCCTGCGCTCCGACAGCACCAGCAGCAGGGCCGGGAAGGCCACCAGCATGATGAGGAGGTTGGTGGCGAAGCCCAGATTGGCAAGTGCGCCAATGGAGTTGAGGCCCGGGTGGTCAGCAAGGAAGAGAGCGCCGAAGCCCATCGCGCTGGTGAGCAGGCCGCCGCAGATGGCCTTCCCCGTCTCCGAATACACGGACACGAAGTCATGGCCTGGTGACGACAGGCGCGTCAGCAGGTGCACCCCGGCGTCCACCGTCGTTCCGATGAGAATCGGGATGACGAGGATGTTGAGGTAGTTGAAGTCCAGCCCCAGCAGCGGCATCAGCCCCAGCAGCGCGCCCAGGGACACCACCGTGGGCGCCATGCACAGCAGGGCGATGCGAAGCCCTCCCAGCGTCAGCCACATGGCCAGCAGCACCGCCAGCGTGGTGCCTCCCAGGATGAGCGGCGCCTCGTGCGTCACCATGTCGAGGATGTCCGCCATCACCATGGACTCACCCGCCGCGGAGACGCGTGTGCCGTCCGGTGTCCCCACGCCGCGAATCTCACGCGCCAGGGTGCGGACCGCCATCCCGTCCGACTGGTCCACGGACGGGTACACCATCACAAAGCCGCCGGGTGTCCCCTGTCGGCCCGTGAACTGCTGACGCACGCTGGGCGGCAGGTCGTCACGGGTGAAGGGCGGTGAGGCCGCCTGCCGGCGCAGTGAGGCCACCTGCTCCCGTTGCCGCGGCTCCAGCCGTTCCTCGGGGACGCGCTCCAGGAGCCGGGCGATGTCCTGGAGGACACGCTGCTTGCGGGGTTGCTCCGTGGGCACCATCGAGGACAGCGAGGCCACGAAGTCGATGGTGGAGTCCTTGCCGCGCTCGCGCTGCCGCGCGTGGAGCCGCTCCACCATCGCCTGTTCCTCCTGCGGCGAATTGGTGAGCACCACCACGGGCGTTTGCGAATAGCCGATGAGGCGGTTGACCTCGCGGTCCAGCCGGAAGGACGGCAGGTCCTGGTCCTCCAGCGAGCCGAAGTCGAAGTCGAAGCGCACGCGCCCCGTCTGGCTCAGCAGCCCGAGCAGCACCACCGCGGACAGCACGGTGACGATGTGGCGGCGCCGCAGCAGCAGGTGGCCCATGGGGGAGCGCGCCGTGGTGACGGACGCGCGGCGGGGCGTCCACCCCCAGCGCGAGGCCAGGCCCAGCATCGCCGGCAGCACCAGGACATACGCGGCGATGAGCACCACCATGCCCACGCCCGCGATGACGCCGAACTCCCGGAACGCGCGGAAGCGCGAGGTGCCCAGCACGAAGAAGGTGAGCGCCGCCACCAGCGCGGAGACCAGCGCGGCGCCGCCCGTGTGCGTGAAGGACGCGCGCGTGGAGGCCTCGGAGGCGTGCCCCTCGCCGCGCAGGTGCAGGTAGCGCCCCAACAGGTGGATGCCGTGCTCCAGGCCCAGGCCGCCCAGGATGGCGCCCAGGAAGCCCGTCAGGAGATTCACCTCGCCGAAGACGAGCGCCACCAGGCCGTACGTCCACGCGAGGCCCACGCCCACGGGCGTCAGCACCAGCCCCACGGCCAGCGCGCTGCGGAAGTGGAAGAGGAGGTAGAGCAGCATCAGCGCCGTGGCCACCGCCGACGCCACGCCGATGTCGCGCGCAATCTGCTTCTGCTGGTCCAGCTTCTTCTGGAAGGTGCCGGTGATGTCCACCTTGAAGCCGGGGCCGTACTTCGACAGGTCCTGCGCGGCGAGCAGCCCGCGCACCTCGTCCGTCACCTTGCGGGAGAAGCCCAGGTCCGCCGATGTGGTGTCCGGCTTGGCCAGCAGCACGATGCGGCGCTGCTGTTCATCCAGGTAGTAGTCACCCTGGCGGGTGGACAACCGCGGCCCGGCGCCGCCCGCGTACTTCCGCTCCAGGTCGGAGAAGTCCAGGGACGGGGGCTCCTCCTCCACCAGCGGCACGTAGAGCGGATTGGCCTGCTGCTGCTCCCACTGGAGGCGCGCCTCCAGGCGCCGGTGCACCTCCCGCAGGTCCTCCTCCGACAGGAAGTACAGGGCCCGGTCCCGGAAGAAGGCGCCGGGGCGTCTGGCTTCAACGAAGCGGATGCCGGGCAGCGCCTCCAGCTTGGGCGCCATGTCGTCCGCGAAGCGCTTCAGCGACTCCGGGGCCGCGCATTCGCCCACCACCGCCACCCAACCGAGCGCGCCGAAGCGGCGCTCCAGTTCGCGCAGGTCCTGGACGCTCTCGAAGGAGGACGGCAGCAGGTCCACCAGGTTGGCGTTGAGGTGCAGCCCGCGCGCGAGGAAGCCGCCCACGGTGGCCAGCACCAGCGCCAGGAGCAGCGCCACCACCGGACGCCGGTGGTTGTGCGCGGCCGCCGCGCCAGCGCGCGCTCCACACGCCCCATCACCGCGGC